>VGEN01000009.1 GCA_016869285.1 Alphaproteobacteria bacterium | reverse complement strand
ATAGGGGAACTCCCATGCCCGCTGGCCTCCTCCTCCAGCACGCATCTTGAATCACATCGCGACAGGATTGGGAATCCCTGACGATTCAGACAGATCGGAAAATGCTCTAGCCTTTCGTGTCCCTCTCCCGTGCGGAGCGCGAGGGAGAGAGTTCGACGGCTATCCGCGCTGGCGGTGGCAGGTGGTCTCGCGCACCGGGTCGACGAAGGACAGAGCGTAGTCGTCATTGTCGAAGCCGCGGAAGCGGTACGAGGTGACATTGGTCAGGAACCGCCAGCGGTCGCTTGTGTAGGTCGAGATCGCGCCTGAGCTGCGGCCTTCCGCGAATAGAGTATCGATGAAGCGCCGGACGAAGCCGATCACGGCAGCGCGGATGCGGACGAAATCCAGCACCGTGCTCAAGATCAGTTGCGGCCGCCGGCCGATGAAGTGGCTCGTGAAGGCGAGATTGGCTAACAGGATCGCGTTATCGGCGGGCTCCCGGCGCAGCACCGTGATCGCGTTCGGCACCTCGAACTGATCGAGAAACTCGATGATCGCGTCACGATGAAGGGCGTTGGATGCCACGACGTTGGTGAGGGCGGCCTGCTCGAGCGAGCGCCGTCTTTCGTCGAGATAGTCGCTGGACATGTCGTCGCGGCACTTCCCTTCGGGACGCGCTGAAATAGATGGAGCTTCGCGCGCCCACGCTTAGATGGCGCTCCGCGGCGACCCTATCCCATCTCCCTCGGGAGGCAAAGATCACGGTGACGGAAAACAAAAGTCACGGCCTTTCGGCCGTGCCTTCGCCCTCCACCCGTTTTGGTCAGCTGCAGCCGGTGGTCGACCCGCAGCTATCGCATTTCAGGCAGGTGCCGTTGCGGACCAGCGTGAAATTGCCGCACTCGCCGCAAGAATCGCCCTCATAGCCCTTGAGCTTGGCTTCTCGGCGACGGGCGAGCTTGGCGTCCACGGCGGCCATCACCTCGGGCTCGACCGCGAGCGCGGTCGCCCCCTCGGCAAAGCTGTGCATGGCGGCGCCGTTCGCCTGCGCCGTCGCGGCATGGACATGCACCACCTGCGGGGTGTCGACCGCCGGCGCCGCGCCGCCGCGGAAGACGACAAGATTGGTGCGAACGAAGCCGCGGCTCAGCTTCTCTACCGGCAAGGCCGGCTTCGGCAGGGCGCTCTCGGCTTCTCCCGATCCCATCGCACCCGGCAGCAGATCGTCCGGCTGCACATGGGCGAGGTCGGTGCGATCGAGATAGCTGATCGCAAGCTCGCGGAAGATGTAGTCGAGGATCGAGGTCGACATCTTGATCGCCTCGTTGCCCTCGACCGGACCTGAGGGCTCGAAGCGCGTGAAGGTGAAGGCCTCGACGAACTCCTCGAGCGGCACGCCGTACTGCAAGCCGATCGAGATCGCGATCGCGAAGTTGTTGACCCAGGAGCGCAGCGCCGCCCCCTCCTTGTGCATGTCGATGAAGATCTCGCCGACCTTGCCGTCGTCGTACTCGCCGGTGCGGAGGTAGACCTTGTGGCCGCCGACCGAGGCCTTCTGCGTGTAGCCCTTGCGCCGCTGCGGCAGTCGTTGACGCGAGGCGACGCGCTCGACGATCCGCTCGACGATCTTCTCGGCGATGATCGGCGCCTTCTCGGCCGGCGCGGCATCGGCAATCTCGTCGATCGCGTCCTCATCGTCGATCAGCGCCGCCGAGAGCGGCTGCGAGAGCTTGGAGCCGTCGCGGTACAGCGCATTCGCCTTGAGGCCGAGGCGCCATGACAGCATGTAGGCGTTCTTGCAATCCTCGACCGTTGCCACGTTCGGCATGTTGATGGTCTTGGAGATCGCCCCCGAGATGAAGGGCTGGGACGCCGCCATCATGCGGATGTGACTTTCGACCGAGAGCGAGCGCGTGCCGAAGCGCCCACAGGGATTGGCGCAGTCGAACACCGCGAGGTGCTCGGCCTTGAGGTAGGGGGCGCCCTCGACGGTCATGGCGCCGCAGCAATAGGTGTTGGCGGCCTCGATCTCCAAGCGCGAAAAGCCGAGATGGCCGAGCAGGTCGAAGCCCGCTTCGTCTAGCTTCACCGGCGGGATCTTGAGGCTCACCCGGCAGAACTCCTCGCCGAGCGTCCATTTGTTGAAGGCGAACTTGATGTCGAAGGCCGAGCCGAGCGCGGCTTCGACCGCCGTCAGCGCCTCCGAGGTGAAGCCCTTGGCGCGGAGCGCCCGGTGGTCGATCGCCGGCGAGTCCTTCAGCGTTCCGTGGCCGACGGCATAAGCAACGATCTCCTCAATCTGCGCCTGCGGGTAGCCCAGCGCCCTCAGCGCGTCCGGCACCAGCCGGTTGATGATCTTGAAGTAGCCGCCGCCCGCCAGCTTCTTGAACTTCACCAGCGCGAAGTCTGGCTCGATGCCGGTGGTGTCGCAGTCCATGACCAAGCCGATGGTGCCGGTCGGCGCCACCACGCTCGCCTGGGCGTTGCGATAGCCGTGGATCTCGCCGAGGCGCATCGCCTCGTCCCAGGCCTTGCGCGCGGCCTCGATCAGCGCCTGATCCGGGCAGCTCTCGGCATCGAGCGGCACCGGCTTGATCGCCAGCCCCTCATAGCCGCCGGCCTCGCCATAGGCGGCGCGGCGGTGGTTGCGCATGACGCGCAGCATGTGCTCGCGGTTCTTGGCATATCCCGGGAAGGTGCCGAGCTCGCCCGCCATCTCCGCCGAGGTCGCATAGGCGACTCCGGTCATGATCGCGGTCAAGGCGGCGCAGATCGCGCGGCCCTCGTCCGAGTCATAGGGGATGCCGGAGGCCATCAGCAGGCCGCCGATATTGGCGTAGCCGAGGCCGAGCGTGCGGTACTCGTAAGACAGCTCGGCGATCGCCTTGGACGGGAACTGCGCCATCATCACCGAGATCTCGAGGACCATGGTCCAGAGACGGGTGACGTGCTCATAGGCCTCGATATCGAATCTGCCATCGGCGTGCCGGTAGGTGAGCAGATTCATGGACGCCAGGTTGCAGGCGGTATCGTCCAAGAACATGTATTCGGAGCACGGATTGGACGCGTTGATGCGTCCTGATTCCGGGCAGGTGTGCCACTCGTTGATCGTCGAGTCGTACTGCACCCCAGGATCGGCGCAGGCCCAGGCGGCCTCGCCGATGAGGTTCCACAGCTCTCGCGCCTTCAGCGTCTTGGCAATCCTGCCGTCGGTGCGGCGGACGAGCTTCCAATCGCTATTGGCAATCACGGCGTCGAGGAACTGGTTGTCGAGGCGGACGGAGTTGTTCGAGTTCTGGCCGGAGACGGTGAGGTAGGCGTCCGAATCCCAGTCGGTGTCGTAGGTGGGAAACTCGATCGACTCGTAGCCCTGCTTGGCGAAGTGGATCACACGCTGGACGTAGTTCTCCGGGATCATCGCCCTGCGCGCGGCGAGGATGGCCTTCTTCAGCGCCTTGTTGATCTTGGGATCGAAGCGGTCGTCGCTGCCGATGCCGGAGAGATCATGTCCGCAGGCGGCCATGACCTCGTTCAGGTGCTTGGCGGCGAGGCGTGAGCCCGAAACGAGGGCGGCGACCTTCTGCTCCTCGACCATCTTCCACTTGATGTAGGTCTCGATGTCGGGGTGGTCGATGTCGACCGTCACCATCTTGGCGGCGCGGCGCGTCGTGCCGCCCGACTTGATCGCGCCGGCGGCGCGGTCGCCGATCTTGAGGAAGCTCATCAGGCCGGAGGAACGGCCGCCGCCGGAGAGCTTCTCGCCGTCGCCGCGCAGCTTCGAGAAGTTCGAGCCGGTGCCCGAGCCGTATTTGAACAGACGCGCTTCGCGGACCCAGAGGTCCATGATGCCGCCCTCGTTCACGAGGTCGTCGGAGACCGACTGGATGAAGCAGGCATGCGGCTGCGGGTGCTCGTAGGCCGACTCCGACTGCACGAGCGTCCCGGTCCGGAAGTCGACGTAGTAGTGGCCCTGTGCCGGGCCGTCGATGCCATAGGCCCAGTGCAGCCCGGTGTTGAACCATTGCGGGCTGTTCGGCGCCACCATCTGGCGCGCGAGCATGTAGCAATGCTCGTCGTAGAAGGCGCGCGCGTCGGTCTCGGTGTCGAAGTAGCCGCCCTTCCAGCCCCAATAGGTCCAGGTGCCGGCGAGCCGGTGGAACACTTCCTTGGCCGAGCGCTCATGCGTCGAGCGCTTGTCCTTGTCGAGCCTGGCAAGCGCCGCCTCGTCGGGGACTTTGCGCCAGAGCCAGGAGGGAACCGTGTTCTCCTCGACGGCTTTTAGCGCGGCAGGAATGCCAGCCTTACGGAAGTATTTCTGCGCCAGGATGTCGGCGGCGACCTGGGAGAACTCCTCAGGCACCTCGATATCTGCCAAGCGGAAGACGATGGAGCCGTCTGGGTTTCGGATCTCGCTGGTCGCGCTTCGGAACGCGATGCTTGAGAACGGATCCTGTCCCTCGGTCGTGAATCGCCGCGTGACGCGCATACGCTCGCTCCCCCGAAACCACAACATATTGCGTTAGGAAGAGAAGCCTACACTAGACCTAGGAGGAGCGGCAAGGGCAAATCGACTTAGACTAACGAACGCAAGGATCTAACAAAACATTTTACTTAAATAGATCAAGAAGCGCCTCTAGCGCTTTGGTTTTTCTATCTCTTCTGGTACTGCTCGTGCCGCAGACAGGCGCCGGACCGTCGCCCGCCGGGTCGGTGCCCGCGGCTGGAAAGACCTCGACTTCGGTAACGGCGTTCGCTCAAGCCGGCCTCCCCGACGACAGCGCCCACGACAGGAAGCAAAGTCTGCCACAATCGCCGACGGAGGCAACAACATTTTGTATGCGCACCATCATAGTGTCATAGATATGCCGATAATCTAGGGATTCTTGAAAGATATCCTCAAAGATACCCACAGGCGGATCGCCCGCCTGTAGACCTCCGGAATCGGCAAATCACCTAGGCTCGCAACCGGCGCCCAAAGGAGTTCGCGGTGCTCGGCCGACAGGCGGAGGCCGGAGCCCGGCTCGATCACGCAGCCATAGCTGACGATCCGCACCAGGCGCCCCGGAATCACCTCGAAATCTTCTTCCGCGAGGCGTGGCCCGATCCTGGCGGAAACACCAAGCTCCTCCGCGATCTCGCGGGCCAGCGCCTGCGGTTCGGACTCGCCCGGATCGAGGCGGCCGCCCGGCAGCTCCCACTCGCCGCGATCGTTGGCGAGCAGGAGGACACGCTCGTCCTCGATGATCGCCGCTTTGACCGACATTGGCGTCATGAGCCGCCCTTTACCTCAGTCCGCGGCCGGTCCATAGTCCGCGCGCTTATCACTCCGGGCATCGACGCATGAGTCTCGGCACCCGTCTCTTCACTTGGCTCAACGGCGAGGTCGTCGGCGCTGATGCCTATGGCAACCGCTACTACCGGGCCAAAGGCGGCGCCAAGCGCACAGACGGCAAGGAGCGGCGCTGGGTCATCTACAATGGCGAGCCCGAGGGCTCGAAGGTGCCGCCGGAGTGGCATGCCTGGCTGCATCACACGGCCAAGGAGCCGCCGAAGGAAGGCGCCAAGGCGCCGAGCTGGCAGAAAGAGCATGTGCCGAATCTGACGGGCACGCCGCAGGCTTACCGCCCGCCCGGTCATGTCGCCATGGGCGGCCGGCGTGCCGCGGCGACCGGCGACTACGAGCCGTGGCGGCCGGGCTAAGCTGCTAGGGGACTCATGACCGGCCGTAGCATGATCGAGACGGTGATGGGCGCGGTCGTCATCGTCGTCGCCGCGATGTTCCTCGCTTTTGCCTACAACAGCTCGGGCCTGCGCACGGTGAGCGGCTACGAGGTGTCGGCGCGGTTCGACCGTGTCGACGGCGTTACCGCCGGCACCGATGTCCGCGTCAGCGGCATCAAGGTCGGCACGGTGATCGACCAGCGGCTCGACACCGAGCGCTTTCTTGCCATCGTCCGCATGAGCATCGACCCCAAGGTCAAGCTGCCGACCGATACGGTTGCCGAGGTGGCGAGCGAGGGGCTGCTGGGGGGACGCTATCTCGCGCTGATTCCGGGGGGAGACACTGAGACGATCAAGCCGGGCGGGGAGATCAAGTTTACCCAGTCGTCGGTCGACATCGTCCAGATGCTCGGCAAGTTCATGTTCTCCGCGCCCGATCAGAGCAAGGATGCGACCAAGAAGCCTTGAGCGCCTGGCGCTCGTTTTCCTGGTCTTGCTGCTCGCGCTTCCGGCCTCGGCTCAGCAGCGCGCCGCCCTGCTGCAGGGCCTCGACAAGGTAACGGCACGCGTCTCGACGCTTCCGGTCGAGATCGACCGTCCGGTCCGTTTCGGCACGCTCGAGATCGCCATGCGCGCCTGCCATAAGCGCCCCCCCGAGGAGCCTCCGGAGAACGCGGCCTTCCTCGAGATCCGCGAGCTCCGGCTCGGCGAGCAGCCGCGTCTGCTTTTCTCGGGATGGATGTTCTCCTCCAGCCCGGCGCTCAATCCGCTGCAGCACCCCGTCTATGATGTCTGGGTGCTGGACTGTCGACAGGGGTGAGCGAGGAAGTCGCAGCGCTCGCCGACATGGCAGCGGCGCTTCTTCAGGCGGGCAACTATCCCGCGGGGCTGAGAGCCTGCCGCGCGGCGCTCGCCCGAGCGCCGGGCACCTCCGATCTCCTGCACCTAGCGGGCGTCGCCGCCGCACAAACGCAGCAGCTTTCAGCCGCAGCGCGTCACCTTAAGCGCGCCGTCTCGTCAACCACCGCTTCGGCTCCGGCGGCACGCCATCTCGCGGCCGTGCTGAACGCTCTCGGCCGCCGGCACGAGGAAGCAAAAGCGTACCGTATCGTTCTGCGGATCGATCGCTTCGACGCATTCGCCCTTGGCAATCTCGGCGCTGCTCTGCTCGCAACCTCGCGACCTCTCGATGCGGTAAGGCCGTTGCGGTGTGCCGTCGCCCTCAGCCCCGGCATCGCGGAACTTGCTCACAACCTCGCGGAGGCGCTCTCCGGGATCCGACAGCACACCGCCGCGCTGGGCCATCAGCGTCGCGCCCTTGCGATCCGCGCCGTATTTCCGGAAGCCCTTAACGGGCTTGGTCTTCTTTCCCGCCGGCTCAACCAGCCAGCCCAGGCGATTACGTTCTTCCAACGCGCCATCGACCTCCTTCCCGACTATGCCGAGGCACAGAACAACCTTGGCAACGTCCTTCATGTCGAGCGCCGGATCGCCGAGGCCGTTATGCGATATCGCCGCTCGCTCGCGCTCAAGCCCGCGGGAAGCGCGTCGCATCTGAATCTCGGCAACGCATGCATGGATCGCGGCGACGCCGGCGGCGCCGCGACGAGTTACCGCCGCTCACTCGCCATCGATCCTGACAGTCCGGACTGCGACACCGCGCTGATCTTCGCCCTCGACTTCGCGCCGGAACTCGGCTTCCTCGAGCACCAGGCCCTGCGCCGCAAATGGTATCGACGCCACGCCACGCCATTCGCTGCGATGAAAGTCAGCCACGCCAACGACCGGACGCCTCGTCGCCGCCTCAAGGTCGGCTTCGTCTCCGCCGACTTCCGCCAGCACGCGACCGCGTCGCTCTTCGGCCCGGTCCTGCGCCGCCTTGATCGCAGCCAATTCGAGGTCGGCTGCTACTCGGCAACCATTCGCGAAGATGCGCTCACCGAGGGCTTCCGCCGCATCAGCGGCTTCTGGCACGAGACCCACGACCTGTCTCCGATCGAGCTCGCTCAGCAGATCCGCCGCGACGAGGTCGATATCCTTGTCGATCTTTCCGGCCACACCGCGGGGAATCGTCTCCTGACCTTCGCCGCCAAGCCAGCGCCGGTTCAGGTCACGGCGTGGGGCCACGGCACCGGGACCGGTGTGCCGGAGATCGACTACTTCTTCGCCGACCCGATCGTTGCGCCGCCCGAGATCAGGTCCTTGCTGGCGGAGCAGATCTACGACCTTCCCTGCTTCATGACGTCGGAGCCGCCGGCGGACGTCCCTGGCGTCGCGGCGAGCGATCTCCAGCGATCCTTTACGTTCGGCTGCTTCAACCGGTCTTCCAAGATCGGCGACGAAACCGCCTCCGCCTGGGGACGCATCCTCGGCGCCGTACCTGAGGCGAGGCTCCTCCTGAAGGACCCGAGTCTCGATGATGCCGAGGCCCGCGCCGCGATGGCCGACCGCCTCGCTCGCCACGGAATCATGCCGGCGCGTGTCGAGATGCTCGGTCGCACGCCGAGAAGCGAGCACATGGGCGCATTCGCCGATGTCGATCTCGCGCTCGATCCCTTCCCCTACAATGGCGGGGTTAGCACTTTCGAGGCGATTCACATGGGTGTTCCGGTGATCGCATTGCTCGGCGCCAATGCCGCGAGCCGGACCGGCGCCTCGATCCTCACCGCTATCGGCCTCGCCGACTGGGTCGCTGCGGACGTCGACGGATACGTGGAGCTCGCGACCGCCAGGGCCCGGGACCGGGCCGCTCTCGCCGATCTCAGGCCGCGGCTCCGCGAGCAGCTGGCGCAGTCAGCGGTCGGCAACCACGACCTATATGCCGCCTCGGTCGCCGATGCCTTCCGCGTCATGTGGAAACGATGGTGCGCGTCCTGAGCCGTCAGCTCCTCGGAAAAGCCGCGTCGCGCACGATCGCTTCCTCGAGCAAGCGGCGATAGGCCTCGCGCGGGACCTCGCGCGCGCCGAAGCGGGCAAGGTGCTCGGTCAGGAACTGCGTGTCGAGCAGCGTGAAATGACCGCGCTTGAGCCGCTCGACAAGCGCGGCGAGCGCGACCTTGCTCGCATCGGTCTCGCGGCTGAACATGCTCTCGCCGAAGAAGGCGGCGCCGAGCGCGACGCCGTAGAGGCCGCCGACCAGCTTGCCACCGCGCCAGGTCTCGACCGAATGCGCGAAGCCGAGCCGGTAGAGCTGGTTGTAAAGCCGCTCGATCTCCGGATTGATCCAGGTGTCCTTGCGCCTTGGCGTGGATTCGGCGCAGCCCGCGAGCACACCGGCGAAGTCGGTGTCGCAGCGGATCTCGAAGGTTCCGCGCCTGATCGTCTTCTTGAGGCTGCGCGGCATGTGGAACTCGTCGAGCGGCAGCACGCCGCGGCGATCGGGATCGACGAAGACGATGCGCGGGTCGGCACGTCCCTCGGCCATCGGGAAAACGCCGATCGCATACGCCTTGAGCAGAAGTTCCGGCGAGAGCGGGGTCGTCACCTCCCGACTATGCCGTAGCCCCGGTTCTCCGGGCCAGCCCCTCCCTCACATCAGCGTGAGTTCGTCCCGCTCAAGAAGGCGCTCGTAGAGCTTGAGATCGCTCACGCTATCGACCTCCCCCCAGCGGCCGGTGGCCGCGACTCCCGAGATCGCCTCTCCCCGCTCGATGAGGCGACGCAGAAGCGATGTCATGTCGAGCTTGCCAATCTCGGCGGTCGACAGGCTGTCGAGGAGGTTGCGAACGGCCCGCCAGCCTTCCGGCTGGAAGCGGAGAAGGCCCATATACTGGCCCTCGATCTCCCTCAGGTTCGTGACGCGGCGGCCGATATCGACGATCCGGCCATCGGCCATACGGAAACTCTCGGCATCGCTGAGCGGGTCGGCGAAGCGCCGGCGCCAGAGCCAGAGCCAGTCCTTGTCGTAGCTGACGGCGATGGGGGCAGGCTGCGCCGAGACAAGCGCCTCGACGGTGCCAGGCCCGTAAACGATGTCGGCATAGCTGACGATGATCGGCGCTTCCGAAAGCCACTCCTCCGCGGCAATCAGCGAGACGACCATGTTGGTCTCGGCCCATCGCGGATTGTCGAAGCGGCGGGCGCCATAAGCGGCAAGGCGGTCGCCCTTGTACCCGCGCACGATGCCGATCTCCCCGACTCCGGCCCGCGTCAGCGCATCGATCTGCCAGGCGATCAACGGCCGTCCGGCAAGCTCAACGAGGCATTTCGGCCTGTCCGCGGTGAGATCACCCATCCGGCTGCCGCGCCCGGCGGCGAGGATGACGGCCCTCATCGTGCGGCGCCGAAATGCGCGCGGATACGCGCGACATCCGCCGCGTCGTAGGGCGTCTCGCGCTCCGGATGCCACATCTGCCCAATGATGGGTTCCCTGACATGGCGGATCGCTTCAACGATTCCGTCGGGCGCGCGCGCCGTAACCTCCAGCTCCGGAACCGAGCCGGCTGCGCCGAATCCGTGGAAGCTGTTGACCTCCACCCCGCCGCCGGGTCCGGTGAGCCGATGGCGTATCGCGACGTGGCCCTCGATGCGCTTCAGCGGTACATCGAAGACATCCTGAATGACCTGCATGCCGCGGCAGACGCCCATGACCGGAAGGCCCCGTTCACGCGCGATCGATAGGAGGCGCCGCTCCGTCTCATCGCGTTCGGGGGCATCCCCCCCATAGCGGGCCAAGTCGTTGCCGCCGGTCAGCAGAAGACCGACCGGGCCGTCGGAGAACATGGCCGCCGCGACATCCGGATGGTTCGGCATCGGCAGCGCCAGGAGATCGCAGGCTGCAAGCAGCGACGTCCAGCTTTGATCGAGCGCGTCCCGCCGCTCGCCGCGACACGGGACGGTGTCGACCCTCTGGCTGACGGCGACCGCACGCATTCTCAGCTCAGCACCTCGACCTGCTGGTTGGCGCAATCGATGAACAGCGTCCGTGCTGTCGCCCATCGCCTGAATGTCTGCTCGCCAGCGCCGATGACCGCCGGCAGGCCCAGCTCATTGGCGCGGATTGCCATATGCGAGTTGACCCCACCATAGGCGGTGATGAAGCCCGCAATGCCGCGCGTGAAGATCCAGTCGAAGCCGGGATCGGCGCTGGGAATGGCGACGATGGCGCCTGCCATCGCCTCGGGGTCCTTGTCATCCCTTACCGGAGCTCGGACGGACTTCTGGCCGATGAAGTTGGGCCGCGTCGCCGGCAGATGGAAGGCGAACACATCACCGGCATCGCCGATCAGCGGCGGCAGGCTGAGGCTCCGCGTCATCGCATGCCGCTCGCGACCGCGCTCGATCGACGCGCCGATCAGCTCGGCCGGGTCGGCGCTCGACGCCATCAGCTCGTGCAACACGCCGATGCTCGCATAGGACATCTCGTCAGCGGAGTAGCCGTGCTCCTCACCGAGCAGGCGCAGCAGCACGAGGGCATCGCTCAGGCTTCGCGAGAACACGAACTTCGCGTATTCGCGCTCCTCGATGGCTGTCTCGAGAAAGTCGAACAGGTTGGTCACGTTGGCGGCAATTCCGAGATCGCCCAGCCGGCGCTCGATGCCGCGCATCTGTGCAAGCGAGAGAGCAAAACCTTCGTTGTCGGGCGTCTCGTGCACGCGGGGCGACGACCAGTCGAAATAGAGGTCGGGCGCCTCGTCATATCTCGGCGACAGGATGTCGTAGGTGCCGGGACGGAGATGGCCGTACTCGGCAAGGAAGGCGGTCCGGTCCAGCTTCCGGAAGTCCCGGGCCATGCGGCTGCCCACCGTCTTGAGTCCGAGCATGAAGCGGCTGTAGTCGGTCTGGGTGAGAAGGTCGACCGCAACGAGCGAGTTCAAGAGCTGAACAGCGATGAAGCCGGCGCGGGCGAGACCGGCAAATGGAAGCGTGCCGTAGCGCTTGCAGTCCTCCAGCAGCCAATAGATCCGCGACTGCGTGTCGAGTTCGGCCGCCATGATCAGCGACCGCCGTTCCTCGAGCTGGCGCACCTTGCGGCTGTCCTGCACCCAGAGGCCCCGGTCGCGATGGATGATCCGCTCGGTCAGCCGCTTGAGGCTGTCGGCGATCGCGATCCTGTCGTCGGTCGAGAAACCGTGATCGGCGAGCCGCCCAAGCCTGGCGGGAAGGTCGAAGGTATAGCAGGAGAAGACGATCTCGAACTCGACCTTGTCGTGCAGCGACGGCGCTGCAGCAAGCCGGCCGAGGTAGTAGTTGACGAGTCGCCCGGCGAGCTCGCCGTCAAGGTCGCGGGGCACGAAGGAATTCATGCTGACGCGCACATCGATGTAGGGCAGGCCCTCGAAATGCACCATCAGCGGAAAGCTACGGAGGTTACGGTAGCCGTAATTGTCGCGCTGATAGGCCCAGACCGAGTCAGTGACGAGATCGCGATAGAGCGAAAGCGCCAGCGGCCGCGGCCTGAGCCCGATGATCTCGGCCGGGTTCCAGTCCGGCATGACGCCGTAGAGGGTGCGATCGCCGGAGAGATAGGGATGCGAACGCGTCCCTTTCGTCACGCGGTCGGCAATCGCGTCGAGCGCTCGCTTCTGTGCGTCAAGCCGCACGGCCGGGCGCCTTACGATCAGCGGCCGCGCCTGCAGAAGGACAAGCCCCCTCGGCATCGACGGCGAACTCGACATCGAGCGAATCCGATCCCAAGAGCTTTTCGAGTTCGTTGAGCAGGTCGACGATGCCGCGCAGCGCGGGAGGGCACCGCTCGATCCGATGCTTCCAGCAGATGAACGTCTTGAGGTGATCGCCCTTTCCGCCGGTGACGGCCGAGGTATCGCCGTGATCGTCGTAGTTGATGACGACATAGGGGCTGCTGGTATTGGGGTCCCGGCTGAAGGCGACGCCGCTGATGCCGACGCCGGCGAGCATGGGCTGCACCAACACCTGGTCTTCGGCACCCGCCTCGCCGAAGGAGGCGATCACGCGCTCGATGGCGGCGGACAGCGCTTCGCGCCCGCCGACGTTGCCGACCGAGACGTAACGCCCCGCTTCGGAGCTTTTGAGCGTATCTTCGCTTCGCGCGCTGCTGCGCACGATCAGCGGCCCGGCGGACCATGGCTCGGCATCGATGCCAGCGATCGCCGCGGCCGCATCGGCTCGCCAGGCTGAAACAGTGAAGTGGCGCAGCGGCAGGACGCGCGCCGAGCGCAGGAGCGGAGCCAGGCGAGCCAGCGTCTCCGCCTTAGTGCCGAAGGCGACCGGCGCCGCTCGGTCAGGCTTCTGGACCTTCCGATTCACCTCACCTCCGTCGCGCCGCCCAAGCGCGCGTCAGATTCGTCGTTTCGATCGTCTCGCGGCCTTTCAAGCGCTCGCCGACATAGTCGAGAAACTGCCCGAACCTCTCAGGTCCGAGCTGGACCTGCAGATCGTTCACCGATCGCCAGACGCCGAGGTACTGCTCGATCGACAAGATCCGTGTCTGCCGCCCTTCGAGATAGACCACGTCGTCGAAGAGGGGACAGGCATTCAAGAGCCCGGTCATCTTGTCAGCGATGCCCGAGCGCCCGGATGAGACTCGGACGATGTCCGGGCGAATCGACTTGAGATGCGCCTCGATGGCCAGCAAGTCCGGGCTGTCATCGAGATAGCGCGGGTTCCAGAGCGCAACGAATCGGCCACCGGGGCGGAGCACGCGATGAAACTCACGCGTACCACGATCGAAATCCACCCAATGGAAAGACGATGCCATCGACAGCAGGTCGGCGCTCGCGGTCGGCCGACCGGTTTCCTCGCCGGAACCCCGGCACCACTGGATAGCAAGCCCGGCGCAGTCAGCCATGCCGTGCGTACGCATGTCGTCATTCGGCTCGATCGCGACGACCGATCGAAGGCCTCGGCCGGCGAGCATTCTCGTCCAGATGCCGGTGCCGGCGCCGACATCGACCGCATCGATCTCGCCGATCGGCTTGCCGACAAGGGCGAGGAGCGACATCAGGATGCTTTCGGAGTAGCCGGGCCGGAACTTCGAGTAGCCGGAAGCGAGGCCGGTGAAGTCCCCATGCGTCATGGTCGCCTTGGACATCAGCAGCGCCTGCCACTCGTCACTGCGTCACCTCGATCCCTATGGGCACGATCTCGTCATGGCACCGAATCGCGTACGGCGACCCGCCGCTGACGACATCGCCAAGGCAGTCCACCGGAGCCCGATTCGCTGCCCGCCGGGTTTCGTATTAGCACGACGTCTTCTCGTCGTCAGTTCTCTCCCGCGTCCGGCCCGAGGTCGATTCGGCACGAACTATTCAGCTCTGACAATGCGTGCTATCGAGCGTTCTCGATCTCGCGCGAGCCGCTCATGCGATCGCCCAACGTCATCTTTTGCAGCATGCAGAATGCCGGCGGCTCGGCGATCGACCCCGTCCTGAGAGAGCTCCTGTCCGCCAAGGGCTACTTCATGCCGACCCAGGGTCCGGAGGCGTCCGCCGAACTCTGCGCGGAGGTGGCGAAGGGCGCGGTCTCGCAGCCCTTCTATCACTGGACCCATGACGCGATCGCCACCTTCCGAGGAATGATCGGCGACCAGGCGTATCGCTTCATCTTCCTGCATCGCGATCCTCGGGACATCGCCGTCTCGATGACCTTCGACTATCAGAAACGCGGCTTCGCCGCTGATCATACGTTCTCCCAGATCCTCGACATGATCGCGACGGTCATCGTGCCGCAGCAGATCTCGGAAGCCCTCGAATGGGCGCGATCCGGGTGCATGGTTATCACCTTCGTGCAGATGAAGAAGGACACGCCGGCGATCATGCGCTCGCTGCTTCCCTATATCCGATACGCGGAGACCGACGAGTCGCTTTCAGGAGCGCCGATAACCGACGGGGAAATCGCGCGGATCATCGACAAGTACCGCTACGAGACCGTGACTGGGCGCGCGCGCGGCGATGAAGGCGAAGTCATTCGGACGGCCTACCTGTACCGGAAGGGCCTCAGCGGCGAGTGGAGGAAGCACTTCGACGAGAACCTGATCCGGAAGTCCGAGATACTGTACGGCGCCAAGCTGAGAGCGCTTGGATACCCGCCCGACGGCGATGGGAACTGACCAGAGAGGGATCGGCAACGACGCTTACGCCGCCGGCTTGGTCCCCTGGACCAGGCTCTCGAGCCAGTGGATGTCGTAGCGTCCGTCGAGGAAGGCCGGCTCGGTCATCAGGCGCTGGTGCAGCGGGATCGTCGTGTCGATGCCGCCGATCACGTACTCGCCGAGCGCCCGCTTCAGGCGCATCAGGCATTCGTTGCGGCTGGCACCGTGCACGATCAGCTTGGCGACCAGGCTGTCGTAGTGCGGCGGCACGGTGTAGCCGGCGAAGACGCCCGAATCGACGCGCACCCCGGCCCCGCCCGGCGCGTGGTAGTCGCTGATCTTGCCGGGAGAGGGGCGGAAGCTGCGCGGATCCTCGGCGTTGATGCGGCACTCGATCGAGTGGCCCTGGAAGCGGACGTCATCCTGGGCGAAGGAGAGCCGCGAACCGGAGGCGACGCGGATCTGCTCGCGCACCAGATCGATGCCGGTGATCGCCTCGGTGATCGGATGCTCGACCTGGAGGCGCGTGTTCATCTCGATGAAGTAGAAACGCCCATCCTCGTAAAGGAACTCGATGGTGCCGAGGCCGCGATACCCCAGCTTCTTCATCGCCTCGACCGCGATCCGGCCGATCTCTGCCCGTGCCGCCGCGTTCAACGCCGGCGACGGCGTCTCTTCGAGCAGCTTCTGATGCCGGCGCTGGATCGAGCAGTCGCGCTCGCCGAGATGCACGACATTGCCGAAGGAGTCGCCGAGGATCTGGATCTCGATATGCCTCGGCTTCGCCAGGTACTTCTCGATATAGACCGCGTCGTTGCCGAAGCCGGCCTTGGCCTCGCGGCGTGCGAGACGGAGCGCCTCGTCCAGCTCGGCTTCCTTCCAAACGACCTTCATGCCGCGACCGCCGCCGCCGGCCGCCGCCTTGACGATCACGGGAAAGCCCATCGATACCGCAATCTTCCGCGCCTCGGCATCGCCTTCGGCACCGGCGGGAATCTCCCCGGCCGAGCCCGGCACGCAAGGCACGCCGGTCTCGATCATCGCCTTCTTCGCCAGGATCTTGTCGCCCATCAGGCGGATATGGTCGGGCGTCGGTCCGATGAAGGTGAAGCCGTGCTCCTCGACCATCTCGCAAAAGCCGGCGTTCTCGGCGAGGAAGCCGACGCCGGGGTGGATCGCATCCGAATTCGTGATCGTGGCCGCGGTCAGGATTGCCGGGATGTTGAGATAGCTCTCACGCGCCGGCGGCGGCCCGATGCAGACCGCCTCGTCGGCGAGCCGGACATGCATCGCATCCGCGTCGGCGGTCGAGTGAACGGCGACGGTCTGAATGCCCATCTCGCGGCAGGCGCGATGGATGCGAAGCGCGATCTCGCCGCGATTGGCGATGAGGACCTTCTCGAACATCCGGGCGGGAGCGCCCTACTCTAAGACGGCGAGAAGCTGGCCGTACTCGACCGGCTCGCCATTGGCGACGCCGATCTCGACGACGGTGCCGGAACGGGGCGCGGGGATCGGGTTCATCACCTTCATCGCCTCGATGATCATGATCGTCTGGCCCTCGCGTACCTTGTCGCCGACCTTGGCGAAGTTGGCCGCACCGGGCTCAGGCGCAAGATAGACGGTGCCGACCATCGGCGCCTTGAGCGCTCCTGGCCGATCGGCGGAGCGGGTGACGGGCGCGACGACCGTTCCTGCCGAGACAGCCTGCGCCGGCGCCGGTGACGCGACCGCCGGCGCTGCGGCTGCCGGTGCCTGCCGTCGCGCGACACGGAGATGCCAGTCTTTGCCGCCATACTCGATCTCGGTGAGACCGGTCTCATTCAGGAGCTGCGCCATCTGGCGAACCAGGGCTTCGTTGATCTCCTTCGGGTCCTTCCGGATCATGACGGCTTCACCATGCGAGCAAGACCTTCGAGGGCGAGCGCATAGCCATGGGCGCCGAAACCGCAGAGCACGCCGCGCGCGACTGGCGAGATGTAGGATTTGTGGCGAAACGCTTCGCGCTTGTAGATGTTGGAAAGATGGATCTCGATCACCGGCAGCTCGGCAAGGCTCAGCGCATCGAGAAGCGCGACCGAGGTGTGGGTATAAGCGCCGGCGTTGATGACGATCCCCGCCATCTTGCCGCGCGCCTGCTGAATCCAGGTGACGAGCTCGCCCTCGAGGTTCGACTGGCGGAAGTCGACAGCGAGACCGAGCGCCTTGGCGGTCGTCCGGCACAGCTTCTCGACATCGGCAAGCGTACCCTTCCCATAGACGGCAGGCTCCCTGACCCCCAGCATGTTGAGGTTGGGTCCATTCAAGATCAATATCTTGGGGGCTGTAGGCACTGGCCGGGCCATCCCTGGCGGTTTCGCGAGCGAGGGGCGTTATAGCACGCAGGGGCTTGCCTGCAACGCGAAGCGGCCCTTCCGTCCCGAAAGCCCGTGATAAAGTCCGCCCCTCGTTCCGGGAGACGACATGACCGCCGCCGCCAGCCGCGCCGATTGCGAACGCCTCGATCGCGACGATCCCATCCGCGCCTTCCGAGACCGTTTTCGGCTTCCGGAAGGGTTGATCTACCTCGACGGCAACTCTCTGGGCGCGTTGCCGAAGAGAGCGGCGGAGCGGGTCGCCGAGGTCGTGGACGTCGAGTGGGGCCAGCATCTGGTCGATGGCTGGCTCAAGGATAATTGGATGGGCTTGTCCGAGGCGCTGGGCGACAAGATCGCCAAGCTGATCGGTGCCGAGGACGGCGAGGTGATCGTCGTCGACACGACCTCGATCAATGTCCACAAGGTGCTCGCCGCGGCTATGCTGATGCGTCCGGACCGGCGCACGCTGCTCACCGACAAGGGCAACTTCCCGACCGACGTCTATATGGCGCAAGGGCTCGCCGAGTTCCTGGAACGCCAGCATCGCGTGAAGGTGGTCGACGAGGACGCTCTTGAAGCCTCGATCGACGACGACACCGCGGTCGTCTTCCTGACGCAGATTAACTACCGGACGGGCCGCCTCTACGACATGGCCAAGATCACCGCGGCCGCCCATGCGAAAGGCGCCTTGGCGATCTGGGACGTAGCGCACACTGCCGGCTGCATCCCGATCGAGCTCAACAAGGTCCAAGCCGATTTCGCCGTCGGCTGCGGCTACAAGTATCTGAACGGCGGGCCGGGCGCTCCGGCCTTCGTCTTCGCGCCCAAGCGCCACCATGACAAGGTACGCCAGCCGCTCACCGGCTGGCTCGGGCATGCCAATCCCTTCGAGTTCGATCTCGACTACAAGCCGGCCCAGGGCATTCGGCAATGGCGGGCCTCGTCGCCCCCGATCCTCGGCATCGTCGCGATGGAAGCCGGCATCGAGGATCTGATCGAGTTCGGCATCGACAAGGTGCGCGCCAAATCATTGGCCTTGACCGGCCTTTTCATGCAGCTGATCGAGAAGCGGCTGGCGCAGCATGGCTTCGCCTTCGCCACGCCGCGCGACGAGAAGCGCGGCAGCCAGGTGGCGCTCCGCCACAAGAACGGCTGGTCGATCATGCAGGCGCTTAAGGCGCGCAAGGTGATCGGCGATTTCCGCGAGCCGGACATCGTCCGCTTCGGCTTCGCCGCGCCCTATGTGCGCTTCGTCGACGTCTGGGACGCGGTAGAGTACCTCTCGCAGGTGATGGGCGCCGAGGAGTGGAAAAAGCCGGAGTTCCAGGCGAAGAAATGGGTCACCTGAGCGGATGACCGAGAGGGTCGTCCTCCACGCCGGCTGCGGCGGCAATCGCAAGGAGCAGATGCCGCCGGGCTTCCAGGGCCCGGAGTGGCGCGAGATCCGCTACGACATCAATCCGGGCGAAGCGCCGCACATCGTCGGCTCGATCACCGACATGAGCGCGGTCGCAACCGGTTCGATCGACGCGGTCTTCAGCTCGCACGTCATCGAGCATCTCTATGCGCATGAGGTGCCGGTGGCGCTGCGCGAGTTCTATCGCGTGCTCAAGCCCGACGGCTTCCTCGTCCTCACCTGTCCGGATCTGCAGTCGGTCGCCGAGCAGATCGCGAGCGGAAAGTTGCTGGAGCCGGCCTTTCGCGCGCCTTCAGGCCCGATCTCGGCGATCGATATCCTCTACGGCTATCGGCCGTCGCTGTCGGCCGGAAATCTGTTCATGGCGCATCGCTACGGATTCACCGCGGCGTCGCTTGCGCAGCACATGGCCGAAGCGGGCTTCGGGCGAACGATCGCGGCACGTTCGTTGACTTACGATCTCTGGGTGGTCGCGCCGAAGCAGGCGGCCGGCGATGACGAGCTCTACCGGCTCGCCGGCCTCTACATGCCGCCCATTCCCCCCTGGGCCGGGCCTGCCGCTGCTTTAGGCTAGCCGTGCCAGCGCGGAATCTCGACGTCGCGGTGGACCGAGACCGAGATCAATAGGCCGGCACCGGCGAGCAGCGTCAGCATCGCGGTGCCGCCATAGCTCACCAGCGGCAGCGGAATGCCGACGACCGGCACCAGCCCCATGACCATCGCCATGTTGATGAAGACGTAGAGGAAGAGCTGGGTGGTGACGCCGATGGCGACCAAGCGGCCGAACTGGCTGCGAGCGCGGACAGCAATGGCGAAGCCGTAGATCAGCACAAGCACGTAAAGGCCGAGCAGCACCAGGCACCCGACCATGCCGAACTCCTCGGCCAGCACGGTGAAGATGAAGTCGGTCTGCATCTCCGGCAGGAAGCGGAGCTGGCCTTGCGTTCCGTTCAGGAAGCCCTTGCCGAAGATGCCGCCGGAACCGAGCGCGATCTTCGACTGCAGAATGTTGTAGCCGGCGCCGAGCGGATCCTGCGAGGGGTCGACGAAGGTGTAGACGCGGCGCTTCTGATAGTCCTTGAGGAAAGACCAGGCGATCGGGATCGCTGCGGCGGCAGCCCCTCCGACCAGCAGGAATTTCCAGATGCGCACCCCGGCCGCAAACATTACCGCGGCCGAACCGGCGGCAAGCAGCATCGCTGTGCCGAGATTGGGCTGCCGGAGCACCAGCACGACCGGCAGACCTATCAGCAGGAGCGGCGGGATCAGCATCAGGGGCTTCCCCACCTGCTCCAGCGTAAGCCCGTGGAAGTAGCGGCCGAGCGCCAGCACGACCGCGATCTTCATCAGCTCCGAGGGCTGCAGCTGAATCACGCCGAAGTCGATCCAACGCTGCGCCCCGCCGCCGACACGGCCCATGACATCGACGAGGACCAGCATCGCCAGCGCCAGCCCATAGATCAGGTAAGCGTAGCGAAGCCAGAGCCGGATATCGATGAGGGCGACCGCCACCATCACCAGGAGGCCGACGGCGAGACGCACCAGCTGCCGCGAAGCCCAGGGCGACCAAGCTCCGCCCGCGGCCGAGTAGAGGATGGCAATGCCGATGCCGGCGATCATCAGGACCAGCGCAACCAGCCCCCAGTTCACCAGCAGGAGCTTGCGGAAGAGGCTCAGATCGGGGGCCGGTCGGCCGATCTCCTGGACCATGGGGGAGATTTAGCCGATTCGGGCTCTATGATACAGATCGGCCCCGCCCGCAGCTCCCCGACACCGTTTGCCGCCTTTGGGAAATCCGTATGCGCATCGAGATCATCTGCACCGGCGACGAGGTGCTGACCGGCAAGATCGTCAACTCGAACTTCAGCTACATGAGCCAGAAGCTCGAGGATGTCGGGCTGTCGGTCGTCTGGGGCACGACGGTCGGCGACGATCGCGAGCGACTGTTGGAGGCGTTCCGGCTGGCCGCAAGCCGCGCCGACGCGGTGATCGTCAATGGCGGGCTCGGTCCCACGGTCGACGACCTCTCGCAGGAGATCGCGGCCAAGGCTACCGGCTGCGAGCTGGTGCTGAACCGGGAATGGTTCGAGAAGATGGAGGCGTTCTTCACCCGACGCGGACGCGCCATGCCGCCCAACAACAGGAAGCAGGCGATGCTGCCGGCGACCGCGGAGGTCCTCGACAACCCGATCGGCACCGCTTGCGGCTTCGCTCTCGATATCGGTCCCGCCCGCTTCTTTTTCACGCCCGGCGTGCCGCGCGAGCTTCGCCGCATGCTGGAGGAGCAGATCATCCCGCGCCTGCTTGCCAAGACCGGGCGGCCGGTCACCATCCACCTCAAGCGGTTCCATTCCTACGGGCTCGGCGAGTCGCACGTCGACACGCTGCTCACCGGCCTCGAGGAGATGGCGCCCGACGGCAGCATCAAGCTCGGCTTCCGCGCGCACTATCCGCAGCTCGAGACCAAGCTGCTGGTCCGCGGCGCCGACATGGACGATGTCCGGCGCAAGCTGGCGCCGGTCGAGGCCGAGGTGCGCAGGCGCGTCGGCAACTTCATCCTGGCCGAAGACGATCAGACGCTCGAAGGCGTGGTGCTGCAGGCGCTGGCGCAGCGCTCGGCGACGCTCGCCGTCGCCGAGAGCTTCACCGGCGGGCAGATCGCGGCTCGCCTGTCGCCGCTCGCCGGTGCGGAAGCGGTGTTCCGCCGCGGTATCGTCTCGCGCGATCCGGCGCAGCTCCGCGGATCGCTCGGGCTCGCGCCGGCGCATGCCGAGGCCTCGACCGAGGCTGCTTCCGAGATCGCCGAGGCCTTGCGCGAGAAGACCGGCGCCGATCACGCGCTCGCCGTTCTTGTCGATCTCGACGATGGGACAGATCGCATCGAGCTCGGCGGCACGATCTGCATCGCGGTGTCGGCCGGCGCGCGCACGCTGACCCGCCATTCGCGGCTGCTGGGCGGCCGCGAATGGGTCAGGCTCGGCGCGATCGAGATGGGACTCGACTGCTTGCGCCGCTATCTGCAGGGGCTGCCGATCGACGAGAAGATCGACTTCGAGAAGAAGTGAAGTGCCCCCACCCTTCAACGCAATGCGTTGAAGGGTGGGGGCGAGCGAAGCGAGGTCGTCACCTACATCGCGGCCGACTGAATCCTTCGCTCGTCGAGGCCGACTTCCCGCGCCGTGTCCACGAGCGACTGCCAGATCTCGTCCGGCAGCGGGATACCTTCGGCCAGACGCTTGGCGCGCATCCGCGCTTCCGGCTCGCCCGGCACCAAGACCTCCTCGCCTGGAACCGGCTTCGCCGTCTTCACCCAGTCGACGAAGCGCGTGAGCTCTTCCGGCAGGAAGTTCTTCGGATCGACGATTCCGGGGTCGATGTAGAAAGAGAGCATGCCGTTGGCGAAGCGCCGGCCGGGCGTGGCGGCGCCGGTGCCGGTGAGCGCGCCGCCCAGCACCTCGCACATGAAGGCAAGCCCGGAGCCCTTGTGGTCGCCGAAGGCACGGATCGCGCCCGGCCCGCTCTTGTAGTCGCGGCCGCCTCTCGGGTCGTAGTCGCCATAGAGCAGATGCGGATCGCCGCTCATCCTGCCGGCCGGGCCGATCAGCGCATGATCCGGAACCTTCTTGCCGCCCTTGCTCGCGACCAGCACCTTGCCCTCGGCGACGACCGAGGTTGCGAAGTCGAGAACGAGCGGTGGCTTGCCGGGCCGCGGCACGCCGACGCAGTAGGGCGCGGTCGAGAACCGGCGCTCGACCGCGTTGAAGGGGGCGACCAGGATCGAGCCGGCGGCATTGACGAAGTGGACCGAGACCAAGTCCGCTTCTGCCGCCATCTCCGCCCAGTCGCCGACGCGGCCGATGTGGCCCGCATTGCGGAGCGCGATCGCGGAGAGCCCGTTCTTCCGGCACTTGTCGATGCCGAGCTGGACGGCCTGGGGTGCGGCAGTCTGGCCGAAGCCGTAGCGCGCATCGACCACGGCAAGCACCGGCGTTTCGACCTCGATCGAGACTTTCTGATCCGCCGTGATCAGCCCGTCATTCTTCATCTGCACATAGCGCGGCACGCGGACGACGCCGTGGCTGTCGTGCCCGGTCAGGTTGGCGGCGACGAGGTACTTGCCGACGCGTGCGCCCTCCTCCGGCGAGCAACCCGCCTTGACGAAGATGTCACGGACGAATTCCTCGAGCGCACTCGCCTTCAGCATCACCATATCAGGGTCTCTCGAATGAGGGTCAGATCTCGACCGTCGTACCGACCTCGACGACGCGGTCGGGCGGCAGCTGGAAGAAATCCATTGCGCTGGTGGCATTGCGCGACATCCAGGCGAACAGGGTCTCGCGCCAGAGCGGCATGCCCGGCCTGATCGAGGGGCGAATCGCTTCGCGACTCAAGAAGAAGGAGGCGTCGAAGAGATCGATCGGCATGCCTTGCCGGGCGCCGAGCTTGAGCGCGCTCGGCACATCGGCGATATCCATGAAGCCGAAGCGCACGACCACGCGCCAGAAGCCGGAGCCGAGCTCACGGATTTCCAGGCGGTCAGCCTCGGGCCAGGTGGGCACATCGGCCGTCACTACCGTCAGCATGATGTTGCGCTCATGCAGCACCTTGTTGTGCTTGAGGTTGTGCAAGAGCGCGTGCGGCACAGTGTCGACCGAGCCGGTCATGTAGATCGCCGTGCCGCCGACGCGATGCACCGACTTCTTGCTCGAACGCAGGAACACATCCATGGGGATGGTGTCGCTGCGCAGGCGCTCGAACAGGAGCTGGCGGCCGCGCTTCCAGGTCGTTAGCAGGATGAAGAAGGCGAGCCCGATGCCGAGCGGGAACCAGCCGCCGTCCGGAATCTTGACCAGGTTGGCGACGACATAAGCGAGATCGATGACCAGGAACAGGCCAAACAGGCTCATCGACGCTGCCAGCGTCCACTTGGCGACGAGGCGCGCGTAAAGATAGGCGAGCAGCGTGTCGATCATCATCGTGCAGGTGACGGCGACGCCATAGGCGGCGGCGATGCTGGTGGACGAGCCGAAACCGACCACCAGGCCGATGACGAATGCGGCCAGCGTCCAATTGATGAATGGGATGTAGATCTGGCCGATCTCGGAGGAAGAGGTGTGCGCGATCTTCATGCGCGGCAGAAGGCCGAGCTGGATCGCCTGCTGGGTCACGGAGAAGGCACCTGAAATGACCGCTTGCGAGGCGATGACGGCTGCCATCGTCGAAAGCAGGACCATCGGCAACAGCGCCCAATCGGGCGCCAGGCTGTAGAACGGATTCTTGATTGCCTCTGGATTGTCGAGGAGCTCGGCCCCCTGACCGAGGTAGTTCAGCATCAATGCCGGCAGCACAAAGAAGAACCAGGCCCGTCGGATCGGCTCGCGGCCGAAATGCCCCATATCGGCATAGAGCGCTTCGGCTCCGGTGACGGCGAGGACAACGGTGCCGAGTGTTAGAAACGCCACCACCCCGTCGGTAATGAAAAAGGCTATCGCATAGGTCGGACTTAATGCGAACAGGATTGTCGGATGCCGCGCAATGGCAACGATGCCGAGCCCCGCGAGCGTGACGAACCAAAGGACCATGATCGGGCCGAACAGCTTGCCGACGCCGCCGGTGCCGCGGCTCTGCAGCACGAAAAGGCCCACCAGGATGAGGACGGTCAGCGGCACCACATAGGCGTCAAGCCGCGGTGTGTAGAAGGCGAGCCCTTCGACCGCGCTCAGCACCGAGATCGCCGGCGTGATCATGCTGTCCCCGTAGAACAGCGCCGCGGCGAAGACGCCGAGCACAAGCACGAGAAAGGACATGCGCGTGCCTTGCACGGCGCTGCTGACCAGCGCGAGGAGCGCAAGACTGCCTCCTTCGCCCTTGTTGTCGGCGCGCATGATCACCATGACGTATTTGATCGAGACGAGCACCGTCACCGACCAGAAAACCAGCGACAGCACGCCATAGACATGCGCTTGCGTCAGCTCGACCGCATGCGCCCCGAGGAAACTCTCCTTCATGGCGTAGAGCGGGCTAGTGCCGATGTCGCCGAAGACGACGCCGATGGCGCCCAGCATCAGGCGGAGAACCGGATCGTTGCCGGACGACGACGAAGGCTGCGCGTGAGACACGGGGTGCTCGTGGGAAGTTGCGCCCAATCGAAAGACCCGCCGGGCGCAGCCCGACGGGTTTTGACGCTCCTTTACCGCAACTTGCGCCGCACGCCCATGCCTCCAATTGGCGCGGAACGAAGCGTGATCGCCGACTCCGTGTATTACCAAGGGCTTACGGGCGATCGGGAACGGCCCTCAGGAAGTCGAAGTCGCAGCCCTTGTCGGCCTGGGTGATCTCGCGCGCGTAAAGCCGGTCGTAGCCGCGCGACGGGCGAGTTGCGGCCGGCACCGGCCGCCGCGCCAGCTCCTCGGCGGCGACCATCAGGTCGATGCGGCGCTCCCTGACCGAAAGGCGGATGCGATCGCCGGAGCGCACTCTCGCGAGGGGGCCGCCGGAGGCCGCATCCGGCGTCACATGCAGAACCACCGTGCCGAAGGCGGTGCCGCTCATGCGTGCATCCGAGATCCGCACCATATCCTTGACCCCCGCTCGCGCGAGCTTGGCAGGGATCGGCAGATAGCCCGCTTCCGGCATGCAGGCGGTCGAGGTCGGCCCGGCGCCTTTCATCACCAGGAAATCGTCCGGCGTGACATCGAGCGCCGGATCGTCGATGCGTCGCGCGAGATCTTCGAGCCCGTCAAAGACAACGGCACGTCCTTCGCGCTCGAACAGAGTCGAGTCCGCCGCGGAGCGCTTAAGGATGGCGCCGCCGGGCGCCAGCGAGCCGAACAGCGCGACGAGGCCGCCATAAGGCAGGTAGGGGTCGTCCAACGGCCGTACCACCTTGCGATCGACCCAGCCATCGCCGTTCCCGAGGCGCTCGCCCAGCGTCTCGCCGGTCACGGTGAGGCAGTCGAGATGCAGCAGCGGCTTGAGCTCGCGCAGAACCGCGCCGACACCGCCGGCGGCGAAAAGATCCTCCATGTAGTGCTGGCCGGTCGGCTTTAGGTCGACGATCACCGGCGTGCGATCGGAGAGCTCGTTGAGGCGCTTCAGGTCGAGCGCAATCCCGACGCGGCCGGCGACGGCAGCGAGATGCAGCACGGCATTGGTCGAGCCGCCGACCGCCAGCAGCACGGTCAGGGCATTCTCGACCGATCGCGGCGTGATCAGCTTATCCGGCGTGAGGCCGCGTCGCGCGGCATCCAGCGCCGCCATGCCCGAAGCTTCTCCCGCGCGCAGCCTGTCGGCATGAACGGCCGGGATCGCCGCGGTTCCGGGCAGCGCGAGGCCGAGCGTCTCGGCGATCGCGGCCATGGTCGAGGCCGTGCCCATGACCGCACAGGTGCCGGCCGTGGTGGCAAGGCGGCTCTCGACCGCCTGGATCTCGGCCTTGTCTATCTCGCCGGCGCGATAGCGGGCCCAGAAGCGCCGGCAGTCGGTGCAGGCGCCGAGCCGCTCGCCCCGGTATCCCGAGGTCAGCATCGGGCCGGCGAGAAGCTGCACCGCCGGCTTGCCCGCGGAGGCGAGCGCCATGAGCTGCGCCGGCACCGTCTTGTCGCAGCCGCCGACGGCGACGACCGCGTCCATCGGCTGGGCGCGGATCATCTCCTCGGTGTCGAGCGCCATCAGGTTCCGGTATTTGAGGCTGGTCGGCGTCAGGAACACCTCGCCGAGCGAGATCGTCGGGAAGACGATCGGCAAGCCGCCGGCGGCGATCACGCCGCGCTTCACGGCCTCGATCAGCTCCGGCAGGTTACGATGGCAGTTGTTGTAGCCGCTGGACGTATCGACGATGCCGACCACCGGCCGCGCCAGCATCGCCTCCGAGTAGCCCATCGAGCGCGCGAAGGAGCGACGCAGATAGAGCGCGAAGTCGCGGTCGCCATAGTTGGTGAGGCCGCGCGCAAGGCCCTGGCCTGCCGAGCTGTCCGAGTCATTCGACATGGAGGGAGTCTACCCTCTTTCGACCTCGACCAGCTTCGCGATCGTGTCCTTGAGGGCGGCGTTGGTGCCGAGCACCGGGCCGCCCTTGAGCAGGCCGTCGCCGGCGAGGAAGTCATTGGTCCAGCCGCCGGCCTCGTTCACCATCAGGATGCCGGCGAGGCAGTCCCAGGAATTGATGTGCCTCTCGAAATAGGCGTCGGTGCGGCCGGCGGCGACGAAGGCGAGGCCCAACGCGCCCGAGGCGCAGCGCCGGAAGCTGCCGCCGGCATCGAGGATACGGAGCGCCGTGTCGGTATAGTCCTTGGCGGTGCGCCGCTTCGACCAGCCGAGCTCGACGGCCGCTTCGCCGATCTGCGCCGTCGTCGTCACCTTCATCGGTGCGCCGTCGAGGGTGGCGCCGCGGCCTTCGCGGGCGGCGAACATCTCACGGCTCATCGGCTGGTAGATGGCGCCGAGCCGGATCTTGCCGTCCTCGACGAAAGCGATCGAGACGCAGAAATGCGCGATGCCGCGCGCGAAGTTTGCGGTGCCGTCGATCGGATCGATGACCCAGGCGCGGCGCCCGGGCTTTCCGCCGGTCTCCTCGCCGAGATAGGTGTCCTCGGGGAAGGCGGCGTTGAGGCGCCCGACGATCAGACGCTCGACCTCGCCATCGGCCTCGGTGATGAAGTCCTGCGGGCCCTTGAACTTGACGGTGAAGCTCGAACGGTCGCTGAAGCGGCGCCGGGCAAGCTCGCCCGCCTCGCGGGCGATCGCGAGCATCGCAAGCTCGCGTTGATCGAGGTCGTTCATCTGCCTATCCAAGCCTCAGGTTCATCGTGAGCAGCCCGACGACGACGAGCGCAGCCGCGACGATCCGCCGCCGCCCGAAGCTCTCGCCGAGGAGGAAGGTGCCCATCAGCGCCGCGAACAATACCGAGGTTTCGCGGATCGCCGCCACATGCGCCATGGCGCCGAGGCTCAGGGCCCAGATCGCGATGCCGTAGCCGACGGTGGCGATGATGCCGCCGACGACGCCGCGCCACCAATGGTGACGAAGATGACCGATGACGCGGCCGCGGCGCTGAAACAGCGCCACGACCATCACCCACGGCCCTTCGCAAATGTTGAGCCAGACGATGTAGGCGAGCGGATCCTGCGAAACCTTGGCGCCGATGCCGTCGGTCACCGTGTATCCGGCAATGGTGAGGCCGGTCAGCACCGCGAAGGCGGCAGCCCGGACGTCGATGCCGCGCGGAAGCCCATGGCCGAAGGCGACGCCGGCAATGCCGACCGAGACGAGAAGCACGCCGATCGCCTCGCGGAACGAAAGATGCTCGGAGAGCAGCGTGCCGGAGAACACGGCGACCAGCAGAGGCCCGAGGCCACGCGCGATCGGATAGACGAAGCTGAGATCGCCATGCGCATAGGCCTGGAGCAAGAAGTAGTAGTAGAAGCAGTGGATGACGACCGAGGTCAGCAGCCACGGCCACGCCTCGGCGCGAGGGATATCGACGAAAGGTGCCGCCAGGAGTCCCATCACCGAGCCGGCACCCATCACCACGGCAAAGGTGACCAGCCGGTCGCTGTCGGACTTGACCAGCGCGTTCCAGGTCGCGTGGATGATCGCCGAGGTAAGGATCAGCCCGATGATGAGCGGATCGAGCTTGGTCGCCAGATTCACGCGGCCCCCTGCGGGCGGCCGGCGTGAGACCTCACTGCGAGCCCTTCCAGAAGCCGACTTTGGAGGCGCGGGCTGCCGATTCGGCGGTCTGGTAGCCACCGGCCTTCGGATCGGCGTTGGCCCAGCCGTTCCTCACCTGGACGTAGCCCAGGTCCTTGCCGTCGGCCTTGCACAGCGCCGTCAGCTTCTGGTCGTCGCCGAGGCCCTTTTCCACGCATGTCACCAGCTTCCCTTCCGCCAGCTCGCGCAAGTGGTTGTAGGCGGCGTTGCCGCAGAGCCAGGGGAGCGCACCGGCGACGCATTTCTGATCGCGGCCGGGGCCGATGATGCCGAAGAGCCGATAGCGCTTGCCGGAAACCTCGAGCGTGTCGGACGACAAGACCTTCGCACGCCCGCGGATCTCCTCTTGCGCGCGGGCCGGAAACACCGCGACAAGGGCGAATGCCATTGCCAGGATGAGGCGGAAGCCGATACGCATGACGCAAATCCGTAACATGAGCCAAGCTGGCGGTCGAGCGCCGCCGTCTGGAACCCATACGCCCCGGAGAGCCGATAATCCATGGACAAGGTGACGGTCGAGGCGATCGGGCTGGTCGCCGTCTTCATCGGCCTTGCTTCGCTGGTGCCGCAACTGGTCAAGACCTGGCGGACGAAAAGCGCCGGCGACCTTTCGGCGGCCTGGCTCGCGCTCCAGCTCGTCGCTTACGCTTTCGGCTTCGTCTATGTCGTGCTGCTCGACGCCTGGGCTTCGATCTTCGGCCATATTGTCGGCGGCAGCCTGACCGTCGCGCTCTTCGTCCTGAAGCTCCGCTTCGATGCGAAGGAGGCCGGAAGACGACTCGCCGCAGCGTCGAATTCGCAGGGCACGGCCTGACGCCGCCGCGGACCGTCTCCGGGCTAGTAGCGGCGCTGCCGGTCGACGAGGTGAAGAAGCGGTTCGCCAGCGAGCGCGCGCCGGTAGTTCTCGACGATCTGAGGTGCTGCCGTCTCGGCGCGCGTCAGCGCCGAGACGTGGGGCGCGACGATCACGCTCGGATGCCTCCAGAACGGATGGTCTGGTTCCAGAGGCTCCCGGCGAAAGACGTCGAGCGCCGCGCCGCCGAGATGCCCTGAGTCGAGAAGTGCAATCAGGTCCTCGTCGACGATCAGCCGGCCGCGGCCGGCATTAATGACGCAGGCTCCAGGCGGCAGCCACGACAGACGGCGACGGTCCAGCAGGTTCTCAGTCGCTGGCGTCAGCGGCAGCAGCGCGACCAGGATGTCGGTGCGGGCGAGGAAGGGTTGAAGCCCGGCCTCGCCGGCGAAGGTCTCGACGCCGTCGACTCGCTTCGCCGTCCGGCTCCAGCCGGCGAGCGGATAGCCGAAGTGACGAAGCCGCGCGAGGGCGTGGCCGCCGAGCTCGCCCAAGCCCATGACGCCGACACGCCGGGCCTGCCACGATAGCGGCGGCAGCTCGTGCCAACGTCCCTCGGCCTGGAGCCGGCGGTAGTCAGGGTCCTGCTTGTGGAAGCGCAGCACGTTCAGCATGACCCACTGCGTCATGTCCTCGGTCATGTAGGGATCGACGATGCGCGCGATCGGCAGATGCGCGGGGAGAACCGGATCGCGGAAGACATGATCGACGCCGGCACCCAGCGACTGCAGGCCCTTCAGCTTGGGAAAGCCGCGAAGCGATCCCGGCGGGAAGGCCCAGCCGACGCAGAACTCGATCTCCGCCGGATCGCCGACCTCCGGCCAGATGCGGACCTCGACGCCCGGCAGCCGGCGCGCGAGCTCGGCTTCCCAGCCGCGCGTGTCATCGGGATCGGACTTGAGAAGAATGGCCATGTGAGCGCGCTCGCTTCGTGCCCCCTCTCCCGAGCGAAGCGCGGGGGAGGGTTGGGGTGGGGGCCGAGCGCAGCGAGGAGATGGTGCGATCGCCTCGAAGAGTTCCTCGCTACGCTCGGCCCTCACCCTACCCTCCCCCGCCTTCGGCGGGAGAGGGTTTCGATCTCAGCTCGCGCGCTTCCAGGTCGTCCCGCCGGCCGTGTCCTCGAGCACGACGCCCTGAGCCTTGAGCTCGTCACGGATGCGGTCGGCTTCCGTGAAGTTCTTTGCCTTCCGCGCCAGCAGGCGGCGCTGGATCATCCCGGCAATCTCGGTCTCGCCCAGGCTCTCAGCTCCAGCCGGCTGCCAGCGGAACCAGGCAACGGGATCGTCCTGGAGCATGCCCAGGATCGCACCCGACGCCCGCAGCTCGCTAGCGAGCCGGCGCTTTTCGTCCGTCGTCGCCGCCTTGTTGAGCCCGGTCGCGATCTCGTGCAGATGCGAGATCGCAAGCGGCGTGTTGAGGTCGTCTTCGAGCGCCGCCATCACCGGCAGAGGCACGTCGTTCGCCGGCGATGCGTCGCTCGCCTGCAGCGCCTGATACAGACGATCGAGACCGGCGCGCGCCTCCTTCAAGCCCTCGTTCGTCCACTCCAGCGGCTGGCGATAGTGCCCGGTCAGCATGTAATAGCGCAGCGCCTCGCCCGGCGCGTCGCGCAGGAGCTCATTGACCGTGCGGAAATTGCCGAGCGACTTCGACATCTTCTCGGAGCCGAAGTTCAGCATACCATTGTGCATCCAATAGCGCGCCATCGGCACGTCGCTCGGGAAGGCGCAGCAGCTCTGCGCAATCTCGTTCTCGTGGTGCGGGAAGACCAGATCGCGCCCGCCGCCATGGATGTCGAAGGTCTCGCCGAGCAGCGTCATCGCCATCGCCGAGCACTCGATGTGCCAGCCCGGCCGCCCGCGGCTCCAAGGGCTGTCCCAGCCCGGCTGATCGGCGCGCGAGGGCTTCCAGAGCACGAAATCGGCGGGGTCGCGCTTGTAGGGCGCCACGTCGACACGGGCACCGGCGATCATCTCGTCGCGATTGCGTCCCGAGAGCCTGCCGTAGCTCGGCATCGAGGGGACGTTGAACAGCACATGTCCCTCGGCGACATAGGCGTGGCCGCGGTCGATCAGGATCTGCGCGATCCTGATGATCTCGGCGATGAACTCGGTCGCGCGCGGCTCGTGATCCGGCGGCAGCGCCAGGAGCTGCCCCATATCCTCGCGATATTGCGCCAGCGTGCGATCGGTGAGGTTCCGGATCGTCTCCTTATTGGCGGCGGCACGATCGTTGATCTTGTCGTCGATGTCGGTGACGTTGCGGACGTAGGTCACCTTCGGATAAAGCCGCTTCAACAGGCGATAGAGCACATCGAAGACGATGGCCGGGCGGGCATTGCCGATATGCGCAAAGTCGTAGACCGTCGGGCCGCACACATACATGCGCACATGGTTCGGATCGAGGGGCCGGAACTCCTCCTTCTTCCGCCAGAGCGTGTTGTGCAGCTTGAGACCCATGACGATCTACGCCTCCTTTCCGAGAAGCCGCGCCAGCGAGCGGGCGCGGCCGATGAGGACTAGCAAAGACTTGAGTTCGGGTCCATGCGCGCGCCCCGTCAGCGCAAGGCGCAGCGGCAGGTAGAGCTCCTTGCCCTTGCGCTTCGTGGCGCTACCTACGGCCTTGGTCCAGACACCCCAGCTCGTCTCGTCCCATGGCTCGGGCGGCAGCAGGGCGGCGGCGGCCTCGGCGAAGGCAGGATCGGCTATCTCGGGTCGGAGCGGGCCGTGGATCACCGGCCACCACTCGGCGGCCTCGGAGACGCGCGCGAGGTTCGGGCGGACCGCGAGCCAGAAACGCTCGTCGGCGCCGGCCGGCAGCCGATCCCTCACCCCGACGAAGGAGAGCTTCTGAATCAGCCGGTGATTGAGCCGCGGCAGCTCCTCCGGATCGAATTTCGGCGTCGCCCGGCCGAAATGCCCGAGATCGAAATGGCGGACCAGGTCGTCGAGAGACAGGTAAGGTTCCACGGCATCCGAGGTGCCGAGATGCGCGAGCAGGCTGTTGATCGTCATCGGCTCGATGCCGTCCTCGCGGAGGTTGGCGATCGACAGGCTGCCGATCCGCTTCGACAGCCCCTCGCCGGCAGCGTCGGCGATCAGCGTCGTGTGGCCGAAGCGCGGCACGGCCGCGCCGAGCGCTCGGAAGAGCTGAATCTGGATCGCGGTGTTGGCGACGTGATCCTCGCCGCGGATCACGTCGGTGACGCCGAGATCGATGTCATCGACGACCGTCGCCAGGGTGTAGATCGGGCGGCCGTCGGCGCGGAAGAGCACGGGATCGGACAGGTTGGCGGCCTCGAAATGAACATGGCCGCGAACCCGGTCCTCCCATTCGATCCGCCCGGGCTCGAGCAGGAAGCGCCAGTGCGGAACGGTCGACTTAGCGAGCGCGGTCTTCTCTGCATCGCTCAGGCCGAGCGCGGCGCGGTCGTAGACCGGCGGCTTGCCGGCGTTGATCTGCGCCTTGCGCTTGAGCGACAGCTCCTCTGGCGTCTCGAAGCAGGGATAGAGCCGGCCCGATGCCTTCAGCCGTTCAGCGGCCTCCGAATAGCGACTCATTCGGTCCGACTGGCGGTCGAAGAGGTCCCAGCCGAGGCCGAGCCAGCGAAGATCCTCCTCGATGCCGCGGGCGAACTCCGCCGTCGAGCGCTCCGTGTCCGTATCGTCGAGCCGAAGTAGGAAGCGTCCGCCCTGCTGACGAGCGAAGAGCCAGTTCACCAGCGCGGTCCTGATATTGCCGACGTGCAACCGGCCTGTCGGGCTCGGCGCAAAGCGGACGAGAGTCATCGGCCGACGGCTACTTCTGGAACGCGTTGACGATCGGGTAGCGGCGGTCGCGGCCGAAGGCGCGGCGGGTGATCTTGACGCCGGGCGGCGCCTGGCGGCGCTTGTACTCGGCGCGGTCGAGCATGCGCCAGACCCGGCGCACGGTCGCCTCGTCGTGGCCGCGCGCGACGATGTCCGAGACCTTCATCTCGCCTTCGATCAGGCAGGAGAGGATGTCGTCAAGCGCGTCATATGGCGGCAGCGTGTCCTGATCGGTCTGGTTCGGCTTGAGCTCGGCCGAGGGCGGCTTGGTGATGACACGCTCGGGCATCACGCGCCCGACCGGGCCCTTGCCGCCCTCCGGCAGCGACTGATTGCGCCAGCGCGACAGCTCGAAGACCGTCGTCTTGTAGACGTCCTTCAGCACGGCATAACCGCCGCACATATCGCCGTAGAGCGTGGCGTAGCCGACCGACATCTCCGACTTGTTGCCGGTCGACAGCACCATATGGCCGAGCTTGTTGGAAAGCGCCATCAGCGTCACGCCGCGCGCCCGGCTCTGCAGGTTCTCCTCGGTGATGTCCGGCGGCCGGTTCTCGAACAGCGGCGCCAGCATGGCATCGAAGGCGCGCATCGCCGGCTCGATCGAGACGTTGTCGAGCCGGATGCCGAGGAAGCGCGCGACCTCGGCCGCGTCCTCCAGGCTCTCGCGGCTGGTATAGGGCGAGGGCATCATCACCGCGCGCACGCGCCCGGGCCCGAGCGCATCGACGGCGACGGCAGCCGAGAGCGCCGAGTCGATGCCGCCCGAAAGGCCCAGGATCACGCCGGGGAAGCGGCTCTTCTCGACGTAATCTCGAAGGCCGACCGTCATCGCCTGGTAGATCGACTCGAGCCCGTTGGCGACCTTGACGACCTCGCCTTCCGGCACCCACCTATCGCCGGCACGGATGAAGGCGACACGGCTCACGGCCTCGCGCCAGGCCGGGAGCTGCGCCTTGAGGTGACGATCGGCGCCGACGACGAAGGAGCCGCCGTCGAAAACGATCTCGTCCTGACCGCCAACCTGATTGACATAGACCAGCGGCAGGCTGCTTTCGACAATACGCGCGACGGCAAGGTTGACCCGCTCGTCCAGCTTATCGTGCTCGTAGGGCGAGCCGTTAGGGACGATCAGCAGCTCGGCGCCGGACTCCTCCAGCGTCTCGGTCACGTCCGGCGTCCACATATCCTCGCAGATCATCACGCCGAGGCGGACGCCGCGAAACGCGATCGGCCCCGGCATCGGCCCGGCGGCGAAGACGCGCTTCTCGTCGAAGATGCCGTAGTTCGGCAGATCGTGCTTGAGGCGCGTGGCGACGATCTTGCCGCCGTCGGCGAGCAGCGCCGCATTGTAGGTCTTGCCGTCGACTCGCCAGGGCGTGGTGATGAGCACGGCCGGTCCACCATCTGCCGTCGCGGCGGCGATCTCGTCGGCGGCAGCGGCGAGCGCCTCGAGAAAAGCCGGCTTCAGCACCAGATCCTCGGGCGGGTATCCCGAGAGAACGAGCTCGCCGGGGATTACCAGATCAGCGCCGAACGCTTTCGCGTCCTCGCGGGCGGCAAGCAGCCTGTCGCGGTTGCCGGCAATGTCCCCCATCGTCGGATTGAGCTGCGCGAGAGCGAGAACGAGCCGGTCTGTCATGGCTTCCTTGAGCTCCACGCGGCGCGGGCGAAGAGCCGGTCGCCGGCGAGGTATCGCTCCGCCGCCTCGGGATGATCGAGCGCCGCCTTGAGCGCAAGGCCGAGCTCGAGGTCGCCCTCGGTATAGCCCGACTCGATGAGGGCGTCCTTGAGGCCGTTATCGAGCGCAATCCCAAGAAGCCAGGGGATATTCCAGGAGGGAATATCGCTCGTCGAGCCGCCGCTGAAAATCTGCTTCTTGCAGCTCTCGGCGTCATAGGAGTTGAAGGAGCGGCAGATGAGGGGTCGTACCGGATGCACGCTGCAGCTACCGTTGATTAGCAGCGGGCAAGGAATCTGCGACAAGCTCCGCTGGCTCTGCGTCATCCCCTCGACCTTCTCCTCATAGGCGATGAGGCGCATGTCGAGCAGCATGCGATCGGCCGGGTTGAAGTTTTCCTGGATGTAGGTCGCGATACGGAGGGTGGTCGCGCCGTCGGTCAGCACCGCCTGATGGCAGCAATGCGTGCAGCCCTTCTTGCAGGCGAGCGGCCTTTCCGGCGGAGAAATACTCTCCATGCCGGCGATGGTCGAGCCGAACGCGTCCAAGGCTGTGTCGGCGACGGCACGAAGCTGCTTCGGCGTCCGATGCGCCTTCAGGTTCTCTGCCGTCGTCTGCGCCAGATGCCGCCGGAGCTCGTCGAAGAACGGCTGCAGTGGGACGGTAGGCTCGTCTGCCTTTCCTTTGGTCATGCGTTCATCCCGGCCGGCGCAACAGGAACTCACGGCCGACCTTCACCAGCGCCTTGCCGTTGTACTGAACAATGTCCGAGGTCGCATAGGTCTCGCTCCAGCTCTCGGGCAAGTAGGAGCCCGTGCCTATCGCATCCACCGGCGCACGGGCAACGGCCATCACCTTGCATTTGGCCGGCGTGAAGCCGGACGATGCGACGATCCTGACCTTGGGAAAGCCGGCCCGATCGAGCTGCTCGCGCATGTGCCAGATCGCAGCCGCGGACACACCCGGCCCGATCAGGTGCCGAAGCTCGGATTCGGACCGATATCCCCGGGTCGCTTCCGGCGCGTTACGTTCGAGCACGGCATAAGACGCGCCGACATCGAGTCCCTCGACGTATCGGCCGCCATGAGTGTCGAGGCGGACCGAGAGGTCGCCACGCTCGGCGAGGTCCGGGAAGCGTCGGCACACTGCGAGCGCGTCGGTGATCTCGTACCCGAAATAGTCGACCAGCACGGTCATGCTTTCGGACGGGTGGGTCTCGCGGAACATCTCGGCCGCCCGCAGGGTCGACCCGGCATAACCGATCAGTGCATGAGGCATGGTGCCGCGGCCCTGTCGCTGGCCAAAGTAGTGGGCAGTCGCATCCGTGGCGTTGGCGACGAAGCCGAGCGCGCCCATCTTCGCCTTTGCCTTGGTCGAGCCGACCGAGGCGCCATAGGCCATCAGCTCCGCCATCTCGGCGCCGGCGCAATGGCGTGCGTCGAAAGCCATGAAGGCAGTTTTCGGCAGATCGACGCACATGGTGTAGGCGTTGTAGGCGGCAACGCAGGCGGCCCCCAGCTTCTGCAGGTAGATGGTCTCAAGGTCGACGAGATGAAAGAAAGAGCCGGTAAGATAAAGAATCGGCTCGCCGGCGCCGACCCAGGAGCCTTCCTTGTAGCGGAGATCGATGTCGACCGACGTGGCGCGGGCGGCCGCCATTGCCTGGATCCATTCGACCGCGAGCCTGGGCGCCGAGGTGACCGGCCGGCGCATGAAGACGGCGTAGGTGACTTTGGTGTCGCCGAAACGCTCGACGCAGGCCTTGGTCTTGTTGAAGTAGGTGTCGGTGTAGCGCGGCACGTCCTCGGGGCGAGGCTGCATGGCGGGGCTCGCTTGCGGCCGTAGGATGGCCGTCACGGGTGGGCGGACGGCATCCGTCTAGCCTGCCAGCGCGACCCTCGGCTGCGCCAGGGCCTCGCGCTCGCGCTTCAGCAGATCGGCGATCTCGAAGGCGAGCTCGATCGACTGGCTGGCGTTGAGCCTGGGATCGCAATGGGTGTGGTAGCGGTCGGCGAGCGCATGTTCGTCGATAGCCTGGGCGCCGCCGATGCACTCGGTCACGTCCTGGCCGGTCATCTCGAAATGCACGCCGCCGGCATAGGTGCCCTCGGCCTGATGCACGGCGAAAAAGCCGCGCACCTCCTGGAGGATGCGGTCGAAGGCGCGGGTCTTGTAGCCCGTCGAGGACTTGATCGTGTTGCCGTGCATCGGATCGCAGGCCCAGACCACGGTCTTGCCTTCACGCTTCGCCGCGCGGATCAGGGGCGCCGCCTTCTCTATCTTGTCGGCACCCATGCGGCAGATGACCGTCAGCCTGCCGGGCTCGTTCGCCGGGTTCAAGTCGTCGATAATGCGCAGCATGTCATCGGGAGCGAGCGACGGCCCGGCCTTGAAGGCGAGCGGATTCTTGACGCCGCGGAAGAACTCGACATGCGCGCCGTCCGGCTGGCGCGTGCGGTCTCCGATCCAAATCAGATGCGCCGAGCAGTCGTACCAGTCGCCCGTGGTCGAGTCGACGCGGGTCAACGCCTGCTCGTACCCGAGCAGCAACGCCTCGTGGCTCGTGTAGAAGTCGGTCTCGCGCAGCGTCGGGATCGTGTCCGATGTGAGGCCGCAGGCCTCCATGAAGCCGAGGCACTCCTGGATGCGATCGGCGAGCTCCTTGTAGCGCTCGCCCGCCGGGCTCTTGGCGACGAAGCCCAGGTTCCAGGCGTGCACCTTCTGCAGGTTGGCGAAGCCGCCCTGGGCGAAGGCGCGCAGCAAGTTGAGCGTCGCCGCCGACTGGTTGTAGGCGCGAACCTGGCGCTGCGGGTCCGGTCGCCGCGCATCGGCCGTAAACTCCATGGCGTTGACGATGTCGCCGCGGTAGGAGGGCAGCTCGACGCTTCCCTGTTTCTCGGTCTTGTCCGAGCGCGGCTTGGCGAACTGACCGGCCATGCGTCCGACCTTCACCACCGGGCAGGCTGCGCCGAAGGTCAGCACTACTGCCATCTGCAGCAGCACCTTGAAGGTATCGCGGATGTTGTTGGCGGAGAACTCGGCGAAGCTCTCGGCGCAGTCGCCGCCCTGGAGCAGGAAGGCCTTGCCGTCGGCGACGCGTGCCAGAGCCGCCTTCAGGTTGCGCGCCTCGCCGGCGAAGACGAGCGGCGGCATCCGGCGCAGCTCCGCCTCGGCCTCGGCCAGCGCCTGGGGGTCGGTCCATTCCGGCTGCTGCTGGATCGGACGCGCCCGCCAGGAGTCGGGCGTCCACTTGCCAGCCATGTTGCCAACTCCTCTCAACTCAGTCGCAGAAGCCTATACGAAACTGGGCTAGTCTAGGCAAGGCGCGTGCTTCCAAGGGGAGAGCCGGATGACCATGAAAGACGCCATCGCCAACGTGAAAGCCGACGACGAGAGGGTGCGCATCACCGAGTATCGCCTCCCGCCCGGATCGCATACCGGGTGGCATCGGCACGGCATGGCCTATGTGGTGGTGCCGACCCAGGGCGGACGGCTACGGATAGTCTCGAGCGCCGGCGAGAGTGCCGCGGAGATGATCGTGGGCCAGCCCTATTCTCGCCCCGTTGGGGTCGAGCACGACGTCATCAACGACGGGCCGGGCGAGGTGGCCTTCGTCGAGATCGAGATCAAGGCGCTGGCGGGGTGACGATGCCCGAGCCGGACGCCGCCAGGATCCACGACCTCGCCCATTGGCTGATCGACGGCGCTCCGGGCTCCTCGCGGCCGGAGCTGATCGTCAGCGAAATGTGCGAGCGCCTGACCGCGGCCGGCGTACCCCTGCAGCGGGTTGCGGTGTTCGTTCGCACCCCTCACCCGAACATTATCGGCGTTACTTTCATCTGGCGCCCCGGCCAGGCGATCCAAATCGAGCGTGCCCCGCGCACGATCATCGAAGATCCGATGTATCTGAAGAGCCCGCTCAGGCTCGCCTTCGACTTAGGCCAGGGACTCCGCAGGCGGCTTGCCGATCCTGCCTGTCCGCGAGATTTCCCGATCCTCGACGACTTCGATGCCGAAGGGATCACCGACTATCTGGTGACCCCGCTTCGCTTCCTCTCCGGCGAGAACCATGTCACCACTTGGACGACAAGCGCGCCGGGCGGATTCCGCGACGCCGATGTCGCCGCGATCGAACAGGTCGTGCCGCCGCTGAGCCGGCTCGCCGAGATCTATACGCTCGGCCGCACGGCCGCAAACCTGCTCAACGTCTATGTCGGTCACGACGCCGGCGAACGCATCCTCAAAGGCAATGTCCTGCGCGGCGACACCACGACGCTCGAAGCGGCAATCTGGATGTCGGACCTCCGCGGCTTCACGGCGCTCTCCGAGGCCCTGGCGCCGAGCGAGTTGATCGGCCTCCTGAACGCGACCTTCGGCGCCCAGGTGCCGGCGATCGAGAAGCATGGCGGCGAAGTGCTCAAGTTCATGGGCGACAGCCTGCTCGCTATCTTCCCGGCCTCCTCGGGTCCGGAGGCTGCCTGTGGCGCGGCCTTGGCCGCGGCCGAGGAGGCCTATGCGGCCTGCGCCGCGCTCGAGACCATCGATACGCCGACGCGGATCGGCCTCGGGCTTCATGTCGGCAAGGTTTCCTACGGCAATATCGGCAGCGAGACGCGTCTCGATTTCACCTGCATCGGCCCCGCCGTGAACCTGGCCTCGCGCCTGCAGGGCTTGGCTGCCGCCGAAGGCTGGCCGATGGCGATGTCGGCGGACTTCGCCGCGGCCTTGCCGCGCGCCGCGCGCCCGCTCGGCCGCTTCCAGCTGAAGGGCCTCGCGGAGCCCGTGCCGGTCTTCGCGCCGGGCTAGCCGGGCCGCCCGACCGTGAAGCTCGCCGGCTCCTGTCCATTCCGCGCCCGTTCGATCATGGTCGAGAAGGCGCTCTCAACGGCGCCGCAGTATCGCTCGGTGTCGAAGGCCGGATGGTCCCGGCGGTGGCGTTCGATCTTGGCCTTGATTGCCGCAAGCCGTGGTCTGTCGCGGGCGAGTTCAAGCGCGAGCGCCTCGTAGGCGGAAAGCGAGTCCGCTATCAGCTCCGGAACGGCGAGCGCACTCAGCAGGCTTGCCGCCACACGACCGACAAAGGTCGAGCCGAGGCAGGTGACGACCGGCAGCCCGGCCCAGAGAGCATCGGCGGCGGTGGTTTGGGCGTTGAACGGCAGCGTGTCGAGAAAGAGATCCGCCTGCCGATAGCGGGCCAGATGATCGGCCGTCGAGGCGATGCGCGGCGCGAAGACGAGGCGGGTGGGATCGATCCCGCGGCTCGTGGCCTCGCGCAGCAGGTTTCTCGTCGCAATCGGGTTCGTATGCTGGAGCCAGAGCACGCTCCCCGTCACCTCGCGCAGCAGCTTCATCCAGATGCCGAACATCCGCGGGTTGATCTTGTAGGCGTTGTTGAAGCAGCAGAAGACGAACGCATCCTCCGGCAGGCCCAGCTCGCGCCGGCTCGGCGTATGGGCGCCGATCGCACGCGACCGATCGGTCGCAAGGAACGTGTCCGGCAGGTAGGCGACCTTCTCGCGATAGAAGCGCTGATGATCGGCCGGAACCGCGACCGGATCGGCGATCATGTAATCGATGAAGTCGGCACCCGTGGGACAGAAGAAGTTGACGCTGACCGGCGCCGGCCTCAGCGCGAAGATCCCGAGCCGGCTGTCCTGCGTATGGCCCATGAGGTCCACGGAGACATCGACATCGAGATCCCGGATCAGGCCTGCGATGTCGCGGTCGCTCCGGCCGTGAACCTCGATGAACCGATCGAAGGCCGCCTCGACGCGCGCCCGCATGGGACTGCCGTCGGACGAGGCGAATGATATTGCGATCGTCTCGAAGCGACCCCGGTCGTGGCGCTCGAAGACGCCGGCGAGAAGATGCGAGATCGCGTGCTCGCCGAAATTGGCCGAGAGATAGGCGAGGCGGATCGGCCCACTCCTTCTTCCGGTGCCGGGACGGGAGGAGCGCGGCATAGCGTTTGCGAATTGCCGGCGGCAGAACGACTCGCCGCAAGAAAGCTGGTCTGCGAGCGATTCCGTAATCGAGAAGAAGGCGAAGGGAGTGCAGGCCGGACGCCCCGACCTGACGGCATCCGTCACCTGCGCGGAGCGTCGGTCGAGGTCCCGCCAGTCGCACAGCATCATCTGGAAGTGGAGCCGGTTCCCGGCGGCGTAAGGGCTGTCTGGATCGGTTGCAAGAAGGGCATCGATGTCGGCGACCGCCTCCTCGAAGCGACCGAGCGCGTTGAGCACATTTGCGCGGTTGTTGAGCGAGTCCGGGAAGCTCGGATCGATCGAAAGCGCCCGATTATAGAACGACCGCGCCGCGTCCAGCGCGCCGAGCTGCTTTAGCGTCGTCGCATGGCTGTTGAGCGCCTTGACGTGACCGGGCTGAAGCGCAAGCGCCCGTCGCGCGTTCGCGAGGGATGCTGGCAAGCGCTTGAGGTTGCGCAGCAACGACGAGCGATTGCTGAGCGCTTCGACGTAGGACGGTTTTGTTGCCAGTGCCCGCTCATAGCTTTCCATCGCCGGCTCGGCCTGTCCGAGCGCCGCCAGAGCGTTGCCGCAATTGTTCAAGGCCTCGACGTGCGGGGGCTCGAGCGCTATCGCGCGCCGGCAGCCGATGAGCGACTCGGACCAGCGCGAGCGGTTTCCATGCAGGGCGGCGCGATTGGCAAGCGCGTCGACGCAGCCAGGCTGGATCGCGAGCGCCGCGCCGAAGCTCGTCAACGCGTCATCGGCACGACCGAGTTCGACCAGGATCACGCCCTGATTGATCAGGAGGTCGACATTATGAGGGTCGAGACGCAGCGCCTGCCCATAGCTCGCCTGCGCTTCGCCCAGTCGACCGAGCGCTCTCAGGCAGTTGCCGAGGCTCGCATGCGACGCGGCAACTCCCGGGCTGATCGCGACTGCGCGGCGGAGGTGACGCCCAGCAGCAGCGGCATCGCCGAGGTCTGCTCGCGCACGGCCCATGAGGTACGAGGCATCGAAGTCATCGGGAGCCAGAGCCGACGCCCGGCGATACCAAGTCTCGGCCTCGACAAGCGCCCCGGTCCTGTGCGCCGCAGTCCCTCGTTGAACGGCAGTGGCTGGGTCTACCATGCGGCTCTGCCTAGGACGAGGCCGCCGGCACCGAACGCGGCGATCGCCCTTCGCACCATCGTCGCCACATCTCGCGGAACGCATCCTCGACCAGACGCGTGTAGAGATCGAGATTCCCGATCGGCGAGTCGAGATACCGGGCACGAAGCCCTTGCCGGATGACCGACAGCTCAGGGATGCGAGCCGACCACTCGGCTGCGATGTCGACGTAGCGGTCGACATCGGGAGCAACCCAGTCGGCGTATCCTATCGCGGAGAGAAGCGAGGCCGAGGTACGGGCCCCCGGATCGTCTCCCAGGAGAGCCACGACCGGCACGCCCATCATGAGGCTCTGGCAGGTCGTGACGCCGCCATTCTGCGGGAAGGGATCGAGAGCGATGTCGACCCGCTCATGCGCGGCAAGGTGATCGAACTGAGCCGTGCCGCCTGCGAATTCGAGCTGGCCGGCACGCGCGCCGTGGCGGACGAGCTCGTCGCGCAGCTGATCTCTCGTATAGGCATGGCCAAAGGCGCGGTCCTTCAGGAACAGGCGCGCATCCGGGACCTGGCGGAGAATACGCGCCCAAGTCATGACCGCGATCGGACCGATCTTCGTGGCGCGGTTGAAGCAGCCATAGACCACGGAACCGGACTGAGTCGCCGGCAAAGCCGACACCGGTGGCAAGCGCTCCGGTGTCTCGCAGGGGAAGAGGCCGGGAATGTCGTAGATCGCCTCGGCGAAGTGGTGACGTGCATCTTCCGGGACCGCCACCGGATCGGCGAGAAAGTAGTCGATCTCCGAAAGACCGGTGCCGGTCGAGCTGCCCCAGGCTGTGACCTGCACCGGCGCCGGCTTCCTCAAGAAGGTCGACAGGTGATTGCCCGCGGTGTGGCCGGAGAGGTCGATGAGGATGTCGATGCGGTCGGCGCGGATACGCTCGGCCAAGGTGTCCGGCGACAGCCCGAGCGTCGAGCGCCATGCAGTGGCCAGCTTTCGGAATCTCTCCGTCTCGCCATCCTCCTGCAGGGTTCCCGAATAGAGGAAGAGATCGAAGCGCGATCGATCGTGCCGGCGGAGCACCGGCCCAAAGACGCCAGCCGTTGCATGACCCTTGAAGTCCGAGGAGACATAGCCGAGGCGCAGCTTGCGATCCGGATCGCTTGTATTCGGATGCGGCGCGGGCGCGGGGACGCCGCGCCGCTGTGCCATGGACCACTTCCGGCGCTCGGCCTGATGCTCGGCAAAGCCGAACTCGGGTAGGAAGCCTATCCAGAAGATCAGGTTCGTGTGGGCATGAGGATAGCTCGGTCTGATCGCGAGCGCGCGCCGGGCGCCATTGACGGCCTCATGATGCCTGAAGGTCCCCGCGAGCGCGATGCCGCGATTGACCCAACAGTCGAAGGCGTCGGGTTTGAGGGCGAGCGCCCGCGAGAGAGCGCGGACCGCCTCGCGATGGTAGCCCTTCTCACCGAGCACGCTGCCGACAAGCAGCAGCTCCTCGGCCGTTCGCGCCGGAATGGCGAGAAGCCGGCTTACGAGCGCCGGAATCTCGGCGCTGCCCGCGCGCTCGATCGCCGAGATCAGGCGGAGAACCTGGATCTCGGCGCTTCCGGGCATCAGCACGGCCGCTCGGTCGTAGCTCGCTCGCGCGGCATCGGCCTCGCCGATCAGCTGGCCATTGAGGCCGCGCTTGTGGTGCGCCGGACCGAACGACGGCGCGAGCGCGATGGCGCGCGCGAAAGCACACGCGGCATCGCGACGCCGGTCGAGCCGGACAAGGATCTCGCCGTGATTGCAGTGATCGTCGGCATTCCCCGGCTGGATCGCGACGCTTCTGGCGCAGAAGGCAGCAGCATCCGCGTATCGGCCGGCGCCGTATCGTTCGGCGTAGAGCGCCTGCATGACGGCGTGACGGTTCGGCTCCGCCGCCAGGGCTCGCCGTAGGGGTTGCTCGTTGCTCACGCTCGACGCCGGAATCCCTCCAGCCTCAATCTGCGGCCTGCTTTGCCGGTTCCTTGCGCTTCTCGCGCATGGTGACGAACTCCTCGGCGGCGGAAGGATGGATGCCGACCGTCTGGTCGAACTGGCGCTTGGTCGCACCGCACTTCACCGCGATGGCGAGGCCCTGGATGATCTCAGGCGCATCGGGCCCGACCATGTGGCAGCCGAGCACGCGCTCCGAACGCGCATCGACGACGAGCTTCATCATCGTGCGCTCGTCGCGGCCGGAGAGCGTGTTCTTCATCGGCCGGAAGCGCGTGACGTAGATGTCGATCTCCTTATAGATGACGCTCGCCGCTTCCTCGGAAAGGCCGACCGAGCCGATCGCGGGTTGACTGAAGACGGCCGAGGGAACGTCCTCGTGGTCCATCCTGATCGGGTTGTTGTTGTAGAGCGTCTCCGCGACGGCACGAGACTCGGCGATCGCAACCGGCGTCAGATTGATACGGTCGGTCACATCGCCGACGGCATAGACATTCGGCACGGTCGTCTTCGACCACTCATCGACGGCGATCGCACCCTTTTTGTTGAGGGTGACACCGATCTCCTCAAGGCCGATGCCGCTGGAGTTCGGCGCGCGCCCCGTCGCATAGAGGACGCGGTCGCAGGCGATCCGCTCCCCTGCATCGGTGACGACGGCGAGACCCTTCCCCTCCTTCTCGATCGCCGTTACCTGCGTGCGGGTCCTGAGCACGATGCCCTGCTTTGCCATTTCTCCGGCCAGAGACTCGCGCAGGTCTCGGTCGAAGCCGCGAAGCACCGTGTCGCCGCGAACGATCTCGGTCACGGTCGAGCCTAGGTTCCGGAAGATACCGGCAAACTCGACGGCGATGTAACCGCCGCCGACGATGATCAGACGCTCCGGAATCTCCTTCATGTCAAGGATGTCGTCGGAGGTCATGGTGAGGTCGATGCCGGGGATCTGCGGGCGTATCGGCCTGCCGCCGGTTGCGATTAGGATGGTCTCGGCCGTATGGCGTTTGCCGTTCACCTCGACGGTATGCGCATCGACCAGGCGCGCTCGGCCATCGATGACCTGCACCCCCGCGCTCCTCAGCATGTTGATGTAGATGCCGTTGAGACGGTCGAGCTCGCGGTCCTTGCGCGCGATCATGTCGGCCCAGTCGACCTTGGTCTCGCCGACGATCCAGCCGTAGCCGGCCGCATCCTCGAAAGCGCGCGCGAACTCCGAGGCATAGACCAGCAGCTTCTTCGGCACGCAGCCGCGCAAGACACAGGTGCCACCGACGCGCACGGCCTCGGCGATCGCAACTTTGGCGCCGTATGAGCCGGCGCGGCGCGACCCGGCGACGCCGCCCGAGCCGGCGCCGATCGTGAAGAGATCGAAGTCGTACTTGGCCATTCAGATCCCGCCCATGCAGAGATACTTGATCTCGACGAACTCCTCGATCCCGTATTTCGAGCCTTCGCGGCCGATGCCGGATTCCTTCATGCCGCCGAAGGGCGCGACCTCGGTCGAGATCAGGCCCTCGTTTATGCCGACGATGCCGTACTCAAGCGCCTCCGCGACCCGCCAGACGCGGCCGATGTCACGGCTGTAGAAATAGGCAGCGAGCCCGAACTCGGTGTCGTTGGCGAGCCGGATCGCGTCGTCCTCGGTGCGAAAGCGGAAGAGCGGCGCCACCGGGCCGAAGGTCTCCTCGCGCGCGAGCTTCATCTGCGGCGTCACCTCGGTCAGCACGGTCGGCTGGAAGAAGGTGCCGCCAAGATCGTGGCGCTTGCCGCCGGTCAACACCTTCGCTCCCTTGGCGAGCGCGTCGGCGACATGCTCCTCGACCTTCTTCAGCGCGTTCGCGTCGATCAGCGGTCCCTGCTGCGCGCCCGCCGCAAGCCCGTCGGCGACCTTCAGCTTCGCCGCCGCCTCCGCGAGCTTCTTCGAGAAGGCGTCGTAGACGCCGTCCTGGACCAGGATGCGGTTGGCGCAGACGCAGGTCTGGCCGGTGTTGCGGTATTTCGACGCCATGGCGCCGGCGACCGCCGCATCGAGATCGGCATCGTCGAAGACCAGGAACGGAGCGTTGCCGCCGAGCTCGAGCGAGATCTTCTTCACCGTCGAGGAGGCCTGCTTCATCAGCAGCTTGCCGATCTCGGTCGAGCCGGTGAAGGCAACCTTGCGGACAGTCGGGTTGGTGGTGAGCTCCAGTCCCACCTCGGGCGCCTGGTTGGTGGTGACGACATTGAAGACACCTTTCGGGAAGCCCGCGCGTTCGGCCAGCTCGGCCAAAGCCAACGCGGTAAGCGGTGTCTGCTCGGCCGGCTTGACCACGACCGGGCAGCCGGCGGCAAGCGCTGGCGCCACCTTGCGCGTGATCATCGCCGCCGGAAAGTTCCAGGGCGTGATTGCGGCGACGACACCGATCGGCTCCTTGACCACGACAATGCGCTTGTCGGGCCCGTGCTGCGGGATGGTGTCGCCATAGACGCGCTTGGCCTCCTCGGCGAACCACTCGACGAAGGAGGCGGCATAGACCGCCTCGCCATTGGCCTCGGCCAGCGGCTTTCCCTGCTCGCTGGTCATCAGGACGGCGAGGTCGTCCTGGTTCTGGATGATCAGCTCGAACCAGCGCCTAAGCGTGTTGGCGCGCTCCTTCGCGGTCTTCTTCCGCCACGCCCCCCAGGAAGCGTCCGCCGCCTCGATCGCCGCGCGCGTCTCCTTGACGCCGAGATCGGCGACCTCGGCGATGGTTTGGCCGGTGGCCGGGTTGGTGACGGGAAATGTCTTGCCCGAGTCGGCCTTGCGCCAGGTGCCGTCGACATAGGCCTGGTCGCGCAGGAGCTTGGCATCCTTCAGCGCCGGTGCCGGAGCTTTGGCTTGCATTGCAGGACTCCGATGGGAGGAAGCCCGCATTTGACGCCCGGAGGGCGGGCCGGTCAACCGCGCCGCCATCGGGGAGATCGCTACTCCACCGTCACCGATTTGGCGAGGTTGCGCGGCTGGTCGACGTCGTTGCCTTTGGCGACGGCGACGTAATAGGCCATCAGCTGGATCGGCAGCGTAAACAGGATCGGCGCCACCAGCGGCTCGGCCTTGGGCACGGTAAAGACATGCGCCTTGGTGCCCTTCAGCTTCTCCGCACCCTCGGTGTCGGTCAGCACGATGGCGCGGCCGCCGCGGGCCAGCACCTCCTGCAGGTTCGAGACGGTCTTGGCAAAGAGCTCGTCCGACGGCGCGATCACGATCACCGGCACGCCATCGGCGATCAGCGCGATCGGCCCGTGCTTCATCTCGCCGGCGGCATAGCCCTCGGCGTGGATGTAGGAGATCTCCTTGAGCTTGAGCGCGCCCTCCATGGCGATCGGATATGAGGCGCCGCGGCCGAGATAGAGCACGTCGCGCGCCGGCGCGATCTCCTGGGCAAGCGCCTGCATGGCATCCGCAAGCCCGAGCGTCTCCGCCGCCAGCGCCGGCAGGCGGATCAGCTGGTCGGCATATATCGCCATCTGCTCGCTGCTGAGCTTGCCGTGCTCGCGCGCCAGGTGAAGCGTGAGGCAGGCGAGCACGGCGAGCTGTGTGGTGAAGGCCTTGGTCGAGGCGACGCCGATCTCGGGTCCGGCATAGGTGCGAAGGCAGAGATCGGCCTCGCGCGCCATCGAGCTGTCGGGCACGTTGACCAGGCTGACGATGGTCTGACCCTGGGACTTGGCGTAGCGAAGCGCCTCCAGCGTGTCCAGGGTCTCGCCGGACTGCGAGATGAAGAGGGCGACGCCGCCGACCGGCATTTCCGGCTGGCGGTAGCGAAACTCGGAAGCGATATCGACCTCGACCGAGAGCCGGCCGATGCGTTCGAGCCAGTATTTGGCGAGCAGCCCCGAATAGAAGGAGGTGCCGGCGGCGATGATGGTGATCCGCGGTACCTTGGTGATGTCGAAGGGCAGCGGCGGCAGGACGATGCGCCGGCGCACCGGGTTGTAGTAGTAGCCGAGCGTGTCGCCGATCACCTCCGGCTGCTCATGGATCTCCTTCTCCATGTAGTGCCGGTGGTTGCCCTTGCCGACGACGTCGCCGGAAACCTCGGTCAGGGTCTCGCGCCGCTCGACGACCGCGCCCTTGCGGTCGCGGATGGTGACGCCTTCGCGCCGCACCGCCGCCCAGTCGCCTTCCTCGAGATAGACGATGCGGCGGGTAAGCGGCGCCAGGCCGACGGCATCCGAGCCGATGTAGCTCTCGCCCTCGCCGAGCCCGATCGCCAATGCCGAGCCGCGACGCGCGACCAGCAGCAGGTCTGGCCGGTCCTTGATCAGCGCGCAGAAGGCGAAGGCGCCGTCGAACCGCTTCATCGCCTCGGCCATCGCGACCTCGGCATCGAGGCCCTGGTCGAGAAGGTGCGTGAGCAGGTGCGCGATGGACTCGGTGTCGGTGTCGCTCTCGAAGACGCGCCCGGCCTTGCTCAGCTCCGCGCGCAGCTCGGCGTAGTTCTCGATGATGCCGTTATGGACGACAGCGACGCGTTCGGTCGCGTGCGGGTGCGCGTTCTTCTCGACCGGCGGGCCATGCGTCGCCCACCGCGTATGGCCGATGCCGACGTCGCCGGGCAGCGGATCGGTCTTCAGCAGCTCGGCGAGGTTGCCCAGCTTGCCCGAGGCGCGACGACGGTCGATCTCGCCCCGATTGATGGTGGCGATGCCGGCGGAGTCGTAGCCGCGATACTCGAGCCGCCTGAGCGCATCGAGGATGGCGCCCGAGACGGGCCGCTTGCCGAGAATGCCGATGATGCCGCACATGACGCTGCCTTATGCTTTCTTGATTGCCTTCTCGGCGGCGCGCGCGTCGCGAAAGACCTTGGCGCGGCCGGATTTCGCTACCTGGCGCGACCGCCCGAAGGCCATCGCATCCGATTCCACGTCCTCGGTGATGACGCTGCCGGCGGTAACGTAGGCGCCGGCACCGAGCCTGACAGGCGCGACCAGGGTCGAGTTCGATCCCGTGAACGCCCCGGCGCCGATCTCCGTCTGGTACTTGCTGATGCCGTCGTAGTTGCAGGTGATGGTGCCGGCACCGATGTTGGCCTTGGCGCCGACGGCGGCGTCGCCAAGATAGGCCAAGTGATTGGCCTTAGCACCGGCGCCGAGCGAGGTCGCCTTGAGCTCGACGAAGTTGCCGATATGGGCAGCCGCGCCGACCCGCGTTCCGGGCCTAAGACGCGCGAAGGGGCCGATGATCGCCCCTTCCCCGATCTGCGCACCCTCGAGATGGCTGAAGGAGCGGATCTCGGTGCCGTCGCCGACGACGACATCCGGGCCGAAGATGACGTTCGGATGCACGACGACGTCGCGCCCGAGCTTGGTGTCGGCGGAGAAGAAGACGGTCTCCGGCGCGATCAGCGTCGTTCCTTCCGCCATGGCGCGGGCGCGGAGCTGCGACTGCATCAGGGCCTCGGCCATGGCCAGGTCGGCACGGCTGTCGATTCCGTGGAAACCATCGACCGGCGCTTCGGTCGCCGCCGCTTCGTGCCCGAGCCCCTGCGCGATCTCGACAAGGTCGGTCAGGTAGAACTCGCCCTTGGCGTTGTCGTCGGTGATCCGATCGAGCAGGCCAAACAGCCGCTTGCCGTCGACGACCATGACACCGGAGTTGCAGAGACCGATGCGCCGTTCCTCCTCGTTCGCTTCCGCCCATTCGACGATGCGCTCGAGGCGGCCGCTGCGATCGACCACCAGCCGCCCATAGCGCGCCGGGTCGTCCGGGCGGAAACCCATGACCACGACAGCCGGCGGCCTCTTTCCCGCGTGCCGGCGCCGGATCATCTTCCTCAGAGTGGCAGGCGTCAGGAACAGCGAGTCGCCGTAGATGATCAGCACATCGCCGGCGAAGCCCTTGAGCGCGGCCCGCGCCGCCTTCACCGCGTCGCCGGTTCCGCGGCGCTCGACCTGGATGGCCGTCGGCGTCGGCGCCACCGCCTTGGCGACGTCCTCGCCGTCCGGCCCGATCACCACCACCATGCGGTCCGGCTTCAATGCCTTCACGGTTTGCAGCACATGCGAGACCATGGGAAGGCCGGCGACCCGGTGGAGCACTTTGGGCCGTTCCGACTTCATGCGCGTGCCCTTGCCGGCGGCAAGGATGACGACGGCGAGCGACTTGGAGGCAGTCATCGTGGGGACCGATGGCTTTTCGGGGATATCCTACGCATCTTTGCCACAGGCCCTCCTTTGGGACGAAGTCACGTTTTGTAACCAAATATAGGGGGTCTTGCCCATGGGGTGGCCGCGAGCGGTGGTATTCGACCTGGACGGGACGCTGATCGACAGCGGACCGGACCTGGCCCGCCTTCTCAATAAGGTACTCGCCGAACATGGCCGTTCTGCGGTCGATCCGATCCGGGTTCGCGGTTTCGTCGGAGACGGCGTGGCCAAGCTCGTGGAGCGTGGCTTCGCCGCGACCGGCAGCGCCGATATCGACACCTGCCGGATCGCGACCAGCCGATTCCTCGACTGCTACGAGGCCGAGCCGGCCGCGCTCACCCTGCCCTATCCGGGCGTGGTTGCGACGCTGACCCGCCTCAGGGACGAGGGCCGGCGGCTGGCGGTTTGCACGAACAAGGCCGAGCGCGTCACCCATGCGGTGCTGCGCGTGCTCGGGCTCGACGGCTTCTTCGACGCCGTCATCGGCGGCGACACCCTGGCAGCGCGAAAGCCCGATCCGGCGCCTCTGCGCGCGGCGATCGAGCGCCTTGGAGTCGGGCCGGACGAGGCGATCATGGTCGGCGACAATGAGCATGACGCGGCAACCGCTCGCGCCGCCGGGATTCCCTGCGTGCTTGTGACCTACGGCTATGCGCGGGCGCCGCTTGCCTCGCTCGCTGCGGCGGCGACGATCGACAGTTTCGAGGACCTGGGCGCCGCCCTCGCTCGGCTCGCGGCAGCGCGACGCATCGATGTTGACGGTCGCGCGCCCGGCACCTATACGGACGGCGGAACCCCTGGTTCGGGCGCGTAGCTCAGCGGGAGAGCACTGCTTTCACACGGCAGGGGTCACAGGTTCAATCCCTGTCGCGCCCACCATCCCCTCGCCATTCTCGGTTCGTCAGCCGAAGCTCGCCTTTTCGCCCGGGATCGGCGAGTGGCCGAAGGAGCCGCGGCGGATCACCGCCTCGCGGCCGCCATGCGTCTCGATGCGCGCCTTCTGATCCGCGCGCGCAAGGCGGTCGGCCGCCTCCGGATCGACGACCTTGCGGAGCGCGGCCTCGCATTTCCTGATCGTCTCGCGGTGCGCCGGGTTGCGCCCGAGGTCGTACCGTTCCTCCGGGTCCGACTCGAGGTCGAACAGCATCGGCGGCATGCCGACGTAGTGGACGTACTTGTACTTGCCGACGCGGATCATGTAGGTCGCGGCGATCGCGGCGACCGCATGATACTCGCAAAGCACAGTGCGCTCCGGCGTGGCCCCGTTGGCGAGCGACCACAGAGAATGGCCGGGAAGGTCTCGGTCTTCAGCGTGCACGGGAAGCCCAGCCCCTTCGATGATCGAGGGAAAGGCGTCGACCAGCGTCGTCGGCGTGCGAACCGCCTTGCCCGCCGGCACGTCCGGCCCGGCGACGATCAGCGGCGCGCCGGCCGACTCCTCATACATCGTCGATTTGCCCCAGAGCCCATGCGTGCCGAGGTTGTCGCCGTGGTCCGAGGTGTAGATCACGCGCGTATCGCCGCCGAAGCCCGACTCCGCCAGCGCCGCCAGCACGCGGCCGACATTCTCATCGAGCTTGGTCACCATCCCGTAATAGGCGGCGATGGCACGCCGCACCCGCTCCGGCGTGAAGGCCTGATCGTAGTTCAAGCATTTCAGCATCGCGTCGAAATAGGGATGCTGGGGCCGCTCCTCCGGCGCATACATCGCCGGCCATGGCACCGAGTCCTCGGGGTAGAGATCGTAGAAGCGCTTCTCGACCTTGAGCGGGAAGTGCGGCAGCACGAGAGAGACGAACAGAACCCAGGGCCTGCCCGCATAGCTCCCGGCGCGGTTCTTGAGCCAGTCGACGGAGCGGTCGGCGATATCGTCGTCGTAGCGCTGATAGGAGGACGGTCCCGGCCCCGCCTCCTCGGCGAGCTTGAGCGCCGCGGTCCGGACCGGCATGTCTTCGCGGATCAGGCCAAGCAGGTCGCCGATGCCGTCGACGACGTGCAGTGGAATGATCTCCTCGTCGAAGCCGTTGGGATCGTGCGTGTCGCGGTAGTGCAGCTTGCCGATCGAGGTGACGCGCGATCCGGCACCCATCAGCCGGTGGCCCCAGGCCGGCACCGAGCCGTCATAAGCGATCGCATTGTCCCAGAAGCGGATCTGATGGACGTAGCGCCCGGTGGCGAAGCTGGCGCGCGAGGGCACGCAGATCGGCGAGTTGCAGTAGGCGTCGGTGAAGCGCGTGCCGCGGGCGGCAAGCGCATCCAGGTTCGGCGTCTTGACGATCCTGTTGCCGTAGCAGCCGAGCACGCGGCGGCTGTGCTCGTCCGACATGATGACCAGGAGATTGGTGGGGCGCACCTGTCTTTGCCCTCAGAGAATTCGTCGCATGATAGCCTTGCGGGTTGCCGCTCGGATCGAAATCGTCACCGCACGAACCGGCTCGACAGGCGCTGCGGCCTTCCTATGATCGACAGATCCTTCAGGCTCGGAGGCTGTCATGGTTCGTCGCCTGTGCGCGACTTTCGGCGCCATCGTCCTCGTCGCGCTTGTCGCAGCCGAAGCGCGCGCCGATGCGATCGACGGCCAATGGTGCACAATCGACGGCAAGCGCATCGACATCAACGGGCCGCGCATCCGCACACCGGGCGGCACCCAGATGCTGGGCGACTACGACCGCCACGGCTTCCGCTACGTCGTGCCGGCAGCCGAGGCAGGAGCGGGCGGCACCGTGGTCATGCGCCTGATCAACGACAACGTCATGCAACTGACGCCGCCCGGATCGAGCGCCGCGCAGGTCTGGAACCGCTGCGGGCCGCCGATCAGCTAGGTTCTTCCGATGCGACACGCACTCCTCGCCGCGCTCATCGGCCTTCTCGCCTCGACGTCGTCGCGGGCCGACGAGGCAGCCCTCGACAGTGTCTTCAGCGATTGGCGAGGTCGACATCGCATCGACACCGCGATCCTGGTCGTCGAGGATAGAGGCCGGATCGTGTTCGAAAAGGCTTCCGGGACGCGCAGGGCCGGAGATCGTGTGCTCATCAGCAGCCTGTCGAAGGCCATAACCGCGAGTTGCGCCGCTGTACTGATCCGCGACGGCAAGCTCCGCCTCGATACGAAGCTCGAAGCCGTCCTCGCCGAAGAGATAAATGCAGCCGAAGTCGCCGCCGACTCACCGCTGCGCACGGTCACCGTCGAGGAGTTGATGATCCATCGAGCCGGCTTGGGGCGCGATGCCGACCGCGCCTTCGGAGCGGTGCAGCGGCGCCAGCTCGACAGTGTGGCGCCATCCGATGTCGACATACGCGCCGCAACCGTTGCCACGCTCGGTAGCGTGATGTCGCTGGCCAGCCGTGGCCGGTACGACTATTCGACCTTCGGTTATGTGCTCCTTGGGCAAGCGATCGAGCGAGCCAGCGGAGAGCCCTACGCCACGGTCTGCGCCCGAACCGTTCTCACGCCCGCTGGGGTTGCCAACGCCGGGCTCGATCCGGTCTGGGGATTCCGGTATGCCGCCGGAGGCTGGCAACTGTCGGGGCGCGAGTATCTGGCCTTCCTCCGACACATGCCGCTCTCGGCCGAATGGGTCGGTGCAACGGTAGCGCAGTGGACGCTCGATCCGGCGGGCAAGGAGAGCCGCGCGCCGGTTTTCTACTCGCTCGGAATTCTTGTGCGCCCTACAGGTGGGTCCTACGAGATCTTGCACTCAGGGGCTCTCGCCTGGAACCAGCACAGTCGGAAGAACGGGCTCCTCTACAACTCGACGCAAGCCTACGCAGCGCGCAACGCCGACGGAATCGGCTTGTTCGTCTTCGGCGAGTTCTGCTTTCCCGACAACCCCGGTTGCTTCAACGACCCGGGATGGAGCGCGCTGTCGCGTCAGGTCTTCGAGGCGACGAGACGCTAGTTCACAAAAGCGCGATATCGACCGAAGAAGGTCTCTAGCGACAGCGACCGCTCGGTCTCGGAGACGCGGCCCGAGGGCAGAGCGAAGGTGACGGTGAAGCGCACATGCGGGATGCCCTGGGCATCGACGCGCGTTGCGACCACGGTCGCGGTCTCGGTAACGCGATCATTCCGGTCATGCCGGAAACGATCACCCCTTTGCAGATCGCCTTCGTGCTGGGTCGAACGAATGGTCATCATTCCACCCTTATTCAAACCCCTTGGCGGTGACGTGTATCACAATATGGGGCTGTCCCAGATAACTACCTGAGATGACGCTTAACCCATTGTTTGATCTGGGTTAGTTGCTTGGATGGGTCACTGGTGTTGAAGCGCCACTCGCACTCTTTCAAGAATAGCCCGAAATGGGCCTTCGGGACACCGTTGAACTTGCGCATGTGGCGCTTGGCCTGGTTCCAGAAGTTCTCGATGCCGTTGATGTGATTCTGCCGATCAGCGAAGAGCTCGGAGTGATTGATCCGGAAGTGCTTGAAGTCGGATACGTCGAGCACGTTGTAGCCCTTCCAGCAATCGGAATAGAC
>VGEN01000008.1 GCA_016869285.1 Alphaproteobacteria bacterium | reverse complement strand
AGGGCTACAACGTGCTCGACGTATCCGACTTCAAGCACTTCCGGATCAATCACTCCGAGCTCTTCGCTGATCGGCAGAATCACATCAACGGCATCGAGAACTTCTGGAACCAGGCCAAGCGCCACATGCGCAAGTTCAACGGTGTCCCGAAGGCCCATTTCGGGCTATTCTTGAAAGAGTGCGAGTGGCGCTTCAACACCAGTGACCCATCCAAGCAACTAACCCAGATCAAACAATGGGTTAAGCGTCATCTCAGGTAGTTATCTGGGACAGCCCCTTCTGCAATTCGAAGACGGAGTGGCAAGCGACGATGATAACGAGGATGAAGATGAGGAAGACTGAACCAGCATAAAAACCTGCAATATTAGAGACTTAAATTGAGCGCCCCGATGGAGGCGGCGCCTTCACAAGCCTACTTCCCTTCGCGGCGCCAGGCGATCATCGCCATGCCGAGCGCCATGGCCAGCACCATCAGCGCCGGCATCAGCGAGACCTCGTCGAGGCCGGTGACGTCGTAGTCGCCATTGGCGCGGAAGCCGATCCAGTCGCGGCCGCTTGCGGGCCTGCCAGGACGGGTCTTGCGCGGCTCTGGCGTGCCGTCCTGCAGCCAGTAGACCGACCCGCCCGAGGCCTGCGTGAACGGCGACAGCTTCGCGTCGGTCGCGCGCACATCGGACCATTCGAGCGGATTGAGCGGGCCGACCGCCGCGATCGCCGTGCGTTGGCCGTCGGCCAGGCGATAGAGCCCGACCTGGTCGACCGGTAGCTCGCCGGTGGCGCCGCCCGACGGGTTGTCGGTCATGGCGACGCTCGCGGTCTCGCCGTTCGGCAGCGTCACCGTGACCGGACGATCGTCGGGCCTGACGCTGCGGCGCTTGATCTCGAGCCGGTCGCCGCGGAGCTGCGCGGTCAGCACATTCTCCTCGAGCTCCGGCTCCTTCATCAGCCAGTGCGCGAGGCGGCGCAGCAGCTCGGCTTGAGGCCCGCCGCCTTCGAAGCCGCGGGTCCAGAGCCAGATGTGGTCGCTCATCAGCTGCGCGACGCGGCCCTTGCCGACACGGTCGAGGATCAACAGCGGCCGGTTGTTCGGGCCGTGCATGACAACATCGCCGCGCTGCGCCTGGGCGTCGATGTAGCGGAACCAGCGCCCCCAGCTCGGATCGTCGCCGGCGCCGCCGGGCAGGTCTGCCGTCACCGGATGGCGGTGCCCTGCCGGGCTCAGCAGCGGCTTGAAGCCCTGCTCCAGCACCTGGCCGGTCGGCTCAGCCGGCATGACCCGGCCGAGCGGCGAGCGATAGAGGCTGAGCGAGCCGGTGAAGGGCGCTCCCGTCGCGTCGAGCAGCGCCCCGCCCTTCTCGACATAGTCGGCGATGTTGGCGATGTAGGCGCGCGGCAGGATGCCCTGACGGCGATAGCGGTCGAAGATGATCAGGTTGAATTCGTCGAGCTTGATCTCGAACAGCTCGCGGATCGGGAAGGCGATCAGCGACAGCTCGCGGATCGGCGTGCCGTCCTGCTTCTCCGGCGGCCTCAAGATCGTGAAGTGGACGAGGTCGACCGAGGGATCGGCCTTGAGCAGGCTGCGCCAGGTGCGCTCGCCGGCATGCGGCTCGCCCGAGACCAGCAGCACGCGCAGCCGGTCGCGCACGCCGTTGAGCGCGGCGACCGCGCGGTTGTTGTCGAGCGTGAGCTCCTTAGGCCCTGCTTCGACCGACATCTCGACGACGGTCTGGCCGCCGTGATCGAGCGTGAAGGGAATCTCGACGACGCGCCCGACCGGCACCATCTGGCGCTGCTCGGCGGCGCCGTCGCGCTTGAGGGTCAGCTGGACCGGCGTGCCCGGTGCCACCGCCGCGTCCTCGACGCGGATCGACACCGTGACCGGCTTGCCGACCAGCCCGTAGGTCGGCACCTTCTCGACGACGAGGCGGCGATCGGCCTCGCCGCGCTGGCCGGTGACAACCACATGCAGCGGCGCACCGAAGAGGTCCTTGGCGCCGTCCGCCGGAAGATCGTGGACCTGACCGTCGGTGACCACGGCGACGCCGCCGAGGCGATGGCGCGGCACGTCGGCGAGCGCCCGGTCGAGCTGGGTCTGCAGCCGCGTGCCGTCGTCGGAGGAGAGCACGTTGCCGCCGATGGTAACGGTGCGGAGCTCGACGCCGGGGAGCGCCGAGAGCTTGGCCGCAAGCTGCTCGGCCGCTTTTCGCGTATCGGCAAGCCGCGTGCCGATCTTCTGGCTCGGGCTCTCATCGACGGCGAGGATGGCGATGTCCGGCCGCGCCTCGCGCCGTTCGGCCACGAGTGTCGGATTGGCGAGCGCCGCCAGCAGGGCGAGCGCGGCACCGGCCCGCCACCAGGCGCCGCGCGCCCGGGCGAACAGGCCAAGCCCGATCACGATCAGCGTCGCGAGCCCAAGGATCGCTAGCGCCCAGAGCGGCAGCATCGGCGCCCAGGCGATGTGAAGCGCGGACAGGGTCATTGGCCGACCCTTTCGAGGATCGACGGGACGTGCACCTGATCGGCCTTGTAGTTGCCTGTGAGCGCATACATCACGAGGTTGACGCCGAAGCGGAACGCCATCTCGCGCTGGATCTCGCCGCCCGGGACGACCGCGTAGAGCGCGCGGCCTCCGGCGTCGGACGCCCAGGCGCCGGCCCAGTCGTTAGAACCGAGGATGACGGATGAGACCTCATCCTCGCCCTGGGCCCGCGTCGCCTCGACCCAGACCTGACCGCTGGCGAAGCGGCCCGGGAAGTCGGTCAGGAGATAGAAAGCCTTGGTCAGCACATGCTCGGGCGGTGCCGGCACCAGCGCCGGGATCGACAGCCCGCGCGCGATCTCGCGCAGCTTCTGCGCGCCGGGACCGCCGGCCATCGGATCGATGACGATCTCGCCCGCATCGCGCGTGTCGAAGACGATGGTACCGCCGTTCTTGAGATAGGTGTTGAGCCGCTGCAGCGCGACCGGGCTCGGCCTGGGCTGGCTCGGCGTCATCGGCCAGTAGATCAGCGCGAAGAAGGAGAGCTCATCCGCCTCGATATCGAGGCCGAGCGGACTATCGGGCTCGATCGCCGTCCGCCGCTGAAGAATGTTGGAGAGCCCTTCGAGACCGAGACGGCTGGTCTCGTCGGCGCGCGCATCGCCCGTAATCACATAGGCCAGCCGCACATTGAGCGTCGCCTCGAGCGCAAAGGCATCGATCGCGTTCGCGCGCGACGGAGCGCTGCGCGTCTGCGCCTCGGCGGCGAAGGGGAGGAGCGCCAGGAGCGCGATCGCTGCCCGTGCGGCGGCAACGCGACCGGGCATCAGGCCGCGGAGCACGAGGCCGATGACGATGTCGACGAGCAGCAGCAGCAGCGCCGCGGCCAGGAGATGCGGCTTCAGCACGGTCTCCTCGCCGATCGCATAGGAGGCGCGCGCGACGCCGTTCGGAAGCTCGGTCAGCGCCGCCGCATCGGCAACGAAGGGGCCGAGATTGAGCGCCCGGCGCGACGTATCCGTGCCGTAGAAACCGGGCGGATGGCGGGAACCGACACGCGCATCGCCAAGGACAGCGACCGCGGAAGGCGGCGGCGGCGTGATACGGCCGAAGCCGTCGAGCGTCTCGATCGGCGGCAGTGGCTGCGTCGAGGCGCTGCCGGAAACGCCTTGGCTCAAGGCGACGACGCGCCGGAGCATGTCGACGAACAGGCCCGACATCGGAAGGTTCGACCAGGTCGGGATCGCCGTCGTGTGCACGAGGATGTTCCAGCCGAGGCCGCGACGCTCGCCGGTCACAATCGGCGTGCCATCGGCAAGCCTGGCCCAGCTGCGCTCGTTCAGCTCGAGACCGGGCTGCGCCAATACCTGGCGCTGAACGGTGACGTCGATCGGCACCGTGAGGCCGGCGAAGGGGCTCGATGTCTCGAAGGGCGCCAGCGGCTGCGGCCGGCTCCACGACAGCGCCCCGCCAAGTGCGCGGTCGCCCTTCCTGAGCTTGACCGGGACGAGGTCGTCCTCGGCATTGGCAAGCTTCGGCCCGGCGAAGCGCAGCAGCACGCCGCCATTCTCGATCCACGGCGTCAGCTGCGCCTTTTCGGCGGGCGGCAACGCGCCGGTATCGGGGAGCAGAATCACGGCGAGCTCGCGCTTGAGCAGCTCGGCAACCGGCCCTCGCCGCACCTCGGCGAAGGGCGCCAGCGCCCGGTCGAGATAGTGCAGCTCGTCCAGCAAGGGCTGCGAGGCGTCGAACTGCGTTGGGCCGATCAAGCCGACCGGCCGGCGGCGCCAGCGCTCGTCGAGCAGCACCACGGCAGCTGCTGAAGCCTCGTTCTCGATCTCGAGCCGCTGCACTTGATTCCTGAGCTCGGTCGGCAGCACGAACTTCACTTCGGTTCTCAGGCCGTCGGCGGCGAAGCGCACGGTTTCGCGCGCGAGCAGGCGACCGTCTCCGGCGATCGCGCGGACGGCGACCTCAGCCTCGCCGCCGGATACGAGACGGCGCGGGGCGACGACCAAATCGCTGCTGAGACCCTCGGGCGGCATCAAGGCGCGTGCGAGCTGCGGCGTCGACGGAAGGTGCACGGTCAGACGGCCGAGCCGCTGCAGGCGCTCGATGAGTCCGCTCTGCCCGGAGCCGTGATCGAGACCGTCGACGAGATAGGCCGCGGCCCCGGCCGAAGGGAGCTTGAGCTTGTCGAGCGTTGCGGCGGCGGCCGCCATATCCGGACCCCATGGCCTGGGCTCCATCGCCTGGACCAGCGCGCGCGCATCGGTCGGGCGAACGACGCCGCTCGACCGCCGGGATTCGTCCGTGCCTTCCGAGGTGGTCAGCAGCACGACATGGCGGCCCTGTTGCTCGGCGCCCTCGATCAGGCGCAGCAGAACCTTGCGCCGATCCTCCCACCTGGGCGCGGCGGCCCAGGTGTCGTCGACGGCGACGACAACCGGTCCGTCGCCGGAAAGTCGTGCCGCCGGATTGAGCAGCGGTTCCGAAAGTCCAAGGATCACGAGCGCGGCGATGGCGAGGCGCAGCAGTACCAGCCACCAGGGTGTGCGCGCCGGCGTCTCCTCTTTCGGCGTCAGCAGATGCAGGATGCGGATCGCCGGGAAGTTCAGGCGGCGCGGCGCCGGCGGAGTGACCCGCAGCAGCAGCCAGATCACCGGCAGGACGGCGAGCGCGGTCAGCAGCCAAGGGGATGCGAAAGCGAGCGATCCGAGGGTCAGCATGAGCCGTGCGCCTCAGTTCATCCGCTCGCGCGCGAGCGCGCCATAGAGCGCCAGGAGGCCGCTCTCGGCCGAGCGATCCGTATGGTGCGTCGAGAAGTACCAGCCGGCGGCGCGCGCGATGTGAGCAAGCCCCTCGCGATGCTCGGACATGCGATTGACATACTCGCCGCGGAGCGATTCGACGCGCGGCAACAGCGCCAACGCCTCGCCCTCCATGCCCTCGAAACGGACGCGGCCGGCGAAGGGCAAGCTCTCCTCGGCGGGGTCGAGGATCTGCAGCAGATGGCCACGGACGCCGGGGGCGACGAACTTGCCGACCAATGCCTGCACCTCGTCGAGAGGTGCCAGCAGATCGCCGATCAGCACCAGCTCGGCGTGCCTCGGCAGCGGCTCGAACAACGGAATGCCGGCGGGCGCCGCGGTCGGCCGCTCAAGCCCATGCGACAGACGGAGAAGCGCGGTGCGGCCCGTGGTCGGCGGCAGGCCCTCACCGAGAAGCGAGATGCGCTCCCCGGCGCCGACGAGCAGGAGGCCGAGAGCCCTCAGCAAGATCTCGGCGCGGTCCGCCTTCTCGGGCAGGTCGCGCCGGGAGCGCCAGCGCATCGAGGCCGAGGTGTCCCGCCAGAGCCACACGGTCTGTGCCGCCTCCCATTCGGTCTCGCGCACGAAGACCTGATCGCTCTTGGCCGACCGGCGCCAGTCCACCATGCGCGCGGAGTCGCCCGGCAGGTAACGGCGGTACTGCCAGAAAGTCTCACCCTGCCCGACCCGTCGGCGGCCGTGGACGCCCTGGGCCACCGTGGCGGCAACGCGCTGCGCCGACACCAAGAGCGGCGGCAAGATCGAGGCGAGCTGTTCGGCGCGTTGCTGCATATGCGAACCGACCGCAGTTTGACCCGTCTACCCCCCGACCACAACCAGCGAGTCTGTGAGATTCGCGCCTATCGGCGTGAATCAGGCAAAGGGCTGGGCGAGCCGGTCGATCACGCGGTCGATCGTCACGCCCTCGGCGCGGGCCGCGAAATTGAGCGCCATGCGGTGCCTAAGCACCGGAGGCGCCAGCGCAACCACGTCGTCGAGAGACGGCGCAAGGCGGCCATCGAGGACGGCGCGGGCCCGGCAGGCGAGCATCAGGGCCTGGCTTGCACGCGGGCCGGGGCCCCAGGCTACATGCTTCTTGACCTCGTCGAGTTCGCTCGTCTCCGGACGGCCGGCACGGACGAGCTTGAGAATCGACTCGACGACGCTGTCGCCGACCGGCATCCGGCGCACGAGCCGCTGTGCGTGCATCAGCTCATCGGGACGCATCGCCTGCGCCGGTTTCTCGTCGTCGGCGCCGGTCGTCGCCAGCAGCATCCGCTTCTCCGCCTCGAGATCGGGATAGCCGACATCGATCTGCAGAAGGAAACGGTCGAGCTGCGCTTCCGGCAGCGGATAGGTTCCCTCCTGCTCCAGCGGGTTCTGCGTCGCCAGAACATGGAAGGGCTGCGGCAGCGGATGATAGCGGCCGGCGACGGAGACCCGCTTCTCCTGCATCGCCTGCAGCAGCGCGGACTGCGTGCGCGGGCTTGCACGATTGATCTCGTCCACCATCAGAAGCTGCGAGAAGACCGGGCCCTGGATGAAGCGGAAGCCGCGGCGCCCGCCCTCGCCCTCTTCGAGCACCTCGGAGCCGATGATGTCGGCCGGCATCAGATCGGGCGTGCATTGCACGCGTTTCTCGTCGAGGCCAAGGACGACGCCCAGCGTCTCGACCAGCCGCGTCTTGGCTAGACCCGGCACACCGATGAGCAGCCCATGGCCACCCGAAAGCAACGTCACCAGGGACTGATCGACCACGGCCTCCTGGCCGAAGATGACGCGGTGGATACGCTCGCGCACTTGCGCGAGTCGCTGACCCAAGTTTTCGATCTCGGCGACAAGCGCCGTACCTTCGGCGGGGATCGGCTCGGCAGCGCTCACGGAATCCGGTATCCTCTTTTCAGGAGAGAAGATCCTGCCATGACGGCCCCGACGGGCGGAACCCATCGTGTCCCGAGCTTCGATCCGAGCGCCGCCAATTGCGGCGATTTCGGCATCGCGATCGGTCGCGACGGCACTTGGTATTACCACGGCTCGCCGATCGGTCGCAAACCGCTGGTCAAGCTGTTCGCGTCGGTCCTCCGGCGCGAAGAGAGCGGCGAATACTGGCTGGTAACGCCCGTCGAACGCGGGCGAATCCTGGTCGAGGACGTTCCCTTCACGGCCGTCGAAGTTACAGCCGAGGGTGAAGGTTCCCACCGAATTCTTCGATTTCGCACCAACCTTGACGATGAAATCGAGGCGGGGCCCGCGCACCCGATCCGCGTCGATCACGATCCGGAGAGTGGTGCGCCTTCGCCCTATGTGCGCGTCAGAGGCGGCCTCGAAGCGCGCATCTTGCGGCCGGTCTTCTATCATTTGATTGAGCTTGGCCGAGAAGAGACCTTTGCCGGAGAGGCCAGGTTCGGCGTGTGGAGCAATGGCGAGTTCTTTCCGTTGGGATCGGTCGAGACGTGAGCCTGACACCTTCCGGCATTCGCCTGCGGCTATCGGATGCCGGGCGCGACCGCGGCGATCACGACCTCAATCCCGGCATGGCGCCGGCCGATCGCATGCGCGCCGCGGCCGTCCTGGTGCCGCTGGTTGCGCGGCCGGAAGGGACCACCGTGCTGCTGACGCGCCGCACCGAGCATCTGCACCACCATGCGGGGCAGATCAGCTTCCCCGGCGGGCGCATCGAGGAAGTCGATCCCTCGCCCGAGGAAGCGGCGCTGCGCGAGACCGAGGAGGAAATCGGCCTCTCCCGAAGCCACATCGAGGTGGTCGGCCGTCTCGGCCGCTATCGGACGCGGACCGGCTTCGAGATCACGCCGATCGTCGGTTGGGTGACGCCGCCCTTCGAGCTCGCGCCCGATCGATTCGAGGTCGCGGAGGTGTTCGAGGTTCCGCTCTCCTTCGTCGCCGATCCCGCGAACCACGAACGGCGCAGCCGAGAATGGCAGGGGGTCGTCCGGCACTTCTATGTACTGCCCTATGGCGGCTATTACATCTGGGGAGCGACGGCCGGGATGCTGGTCAATCTGGCCGAGCGTCTGAAGCCATGATCCGCATCCTGCTGACCGTACTGTTGCCGATGGCGCTGCCGGCGACGGTTTACTTCCTGTGGTTCGCCAATGAGCGCCGCAAGGCGCTCGCCGCCGGCGAGCCGGAGAAGGCGCCGCGGCTCGGCGACGTGCCGTGGTTCGTCCTCGGTTCGGCCGGAATCGCGATCGCCGCGGTCGTGCTTGTCGCCACGACGATCTACTCCGGCGACGAGCCCGGCACAACCTATGTGCCCCCGCATGTCGAGGACGGACGCGTCGTGCCCGGCGCTTCGAAGTAGGCGGGCGCTTGCGCGACAGGCTCTCCCCGCTTCCAGGCTGGATGACGGCACCGGAGACGCGCCGCGTCCTGGCCGCGCTGACTCGCAACGGCGCTGTCGTTCGCTTTGCCGGCGGCGCGGTCCGCGATGCACTGATCGAGCTCGAGGCGACGGACGTCGACCTCGCCACCCCCGATCTGCCGGAGACGGTGATGCGGCTTGCCGCTGAAGCCGGTCTCGACACGCGCCCTACCGGGATCGATCACGGCACTGTGACCGTGATCGCCGATCGCCGGTCCTTCGAGGTGACGACGCTTCGTCGCGACGTCGAGACCTTCGGCCGCCACGCGCGCGTCGCCTTCACCGACGACTGGCGCGCGGATGCAGCGCGCCGCGACTTCACCATCAACGCGCTCTATGCCGATCCGGACGGCCGGCTGCACGACTACTTCGGCGGAGCAGCCGACCTTGAGGCCGGCGTCGTCCGCTTCATCGGAGATGCGGGCCAGCGCATCCGGGAGGATGCGCTGCGCATTCTCCGGTTCTTCCGCTTCCATGCCCGCTTCGGCAAGGGTGCGCCGGATGCCGAATCCCTGGCAGCATGCCGGACCCACGCGGCGCTCGTCGAAACGCTGTCGGGCGAGCGCATCCGCCAGGAGCTGCTCCGGCTGCTGGTCGGGCCGCGGCCAGACTATGCCGTCCGCCTGATGCGGGAGGCGGGCGTTCTCGAGGTTGTGCTGCCCGGTGCGACGGAGATCGATCGCCTCGCCCGCCTAGTCGTGTTCGAGCCGAGCCCCGATCCGCTCCGCCGCCTCGGCGCGCTCCTCTCGGAGAACGCCGACCAGGTCGCCGCCCGCCTTCGCCTGTCGAATGCCGATGCGCGCCGTCTCCTCGAGATGTGCCCGCCGCTGACGCTCTCACCCGATGCGGGCGAGCGCGAGCGGCGACGCCTGCTCTATGCCTATGAAGCCGCAAGGATCAGCGACAACGCCTGGCTCGCTCTCGCGGAGACCGGCGATGAGCGACATCGCGCCTGGATTGCCGACGCTGAGCGCTGGCAGCGGCCGAAGCTCCCGGTCGGCGGCAAGGACGCGCAGCGCCTCGGCATCGCTCCCGGCCCCGCGCTTGGCGACGCCCTCCGACGGGTCGAGGATGCCTGGATCGCCTCCGACTTCGCGCTCGACCGCGAGGCGTGCCTCGGCCTGCTGGCGCGCGAGAATTGAACCGCGATCCTACGCGCGGATCCAGCCAGCCAGAATGGCGACGCCAAGCCCGGCGAAGCTGATAGCCGCTCCCCGCCTGATCCAGTTCGTCGGCAGACAGCTCGCCGCCTGCTCGCCCAGCAGCACCGACGGCGCGTTCACGAGCAGGAGCCCGAGGCTGGTGCCGAGCGTCGCCGCCAGTAGCGACTGATAGGTTGCCGCCAGCGCCACGGTCGCGATCTGCGTCTTGTCCCCGATCTCGACCAGGAAGAAGGCGATCGCCGTCGCCAGGAAGGCACCGGCCTTGGTGACCTGCGTGTCGCGCTCATCGAGCCGATCAGGGATCAGCGTCCACGCCGCGAACAGCAGGAAAGACCCGCCGACGATCCATCTCAGCCACTGCGCCTCGGTCAGGCCGGCGAGAAGGATCCCGAGCCAGCCAGCGATGGCATGATTGAGCAACGTCGCGACCGCAATGCCCGCGATCACCGGCAAGGGACGGCGGAAGCGCGCAGCGAGCACGAATGCGAGGAGCTGGGTCTTGTCACCAATCTCGGCGAGAGCCACGACTCCGACGGACACGAGAAAGGCGTCCATGAGACCGGAGTTGGGTAACGCCGGAGCGAATCGCGATCAAGCGGCAGAACGTCGCGGGCGCTCAGGCCCGCCGGTCGGCGCGGATCATGTCCGCGGCTTTCTCAGCGATCATCATCGTCGGTGCGTTGGTGTTGCCTGAGGTGATGGTCGGCATGACCGAGGCATCGACGACGCGAAGGCCGCCGACGCCGCGCAGCCGGAGCCGGTCGTCGACGACGGCGCCGGGATCGCTCCCCATACGGCAGGTGCCGACCGGGTGGAAGATCGTCGTGCCGATATCGCCGGCCGCCTTCGCCAGGTCCGCATCGGACAGGAGCGCCGGGCCGGGCTTGAACTCCTCGGGCGAGAAGCGTGCAAGCGGCTTCGCCTTGGCGATGCGGCGCGTGAGCCGGATCGCGTCCACGGCCACGCGCCGGTCGCTCTCGGTCGAGAGGTAGTTTGGGCGGATCGCCGGCGGCACCCGCGCATCGGCGTCACGGATGCGGACATGCCCGCGGCTATCAGGCCGGAGATTGCAGACCGATGCCGTGAAGGCAGGGAACGGGTGCAAAGGCTCGCCGAACCGATCGAGGCTCAGCGGCTGCACATGGTATTCGAGGTTGGCGGTTTCGAGCGCCGGGTCGCTCTTGGCGAAGCCGCCGAGCTGGCTCGGCGCCATGGTCAGGGGACCGCGTCGGAACAGGGCGTACTCGAATGCCATGCCGAGGCGCCCGATCAAGCTACCGGCGCGCTCATTCAGCGTCTTCGTATTGCTGACCTTGAAGGCGAGACGGAGCTGCAGATGGTCCTGCAGATTCTCGCCGACACCCGAGGCATCATGCAGGACCTCGATTCCGTGGTCCGCAAGCAACGCACCGGGGCCGATACCGGAGACCTGCAGAAGTTGCGGCGAGTTGATGGCGCCGGCGGCAAGGATCACCTCACCCCTCGCCTCGATGCGCGTCGGGATGCCGCGGTGGCGGAGCGCGACGCCTGCGGCGCGGCCTTCCTCGAGCAGAAGACCCTCGGCCTCGGCATGGGTGAAAACCTTGAGGTTGGGGCGCCGGCGCACCGGCTTGAGGAAGGCCTGTGCCGTGCTCAGACGCGCGCCGCGCCGCTGATTGACCTGGAAATAGCCGCAACCCTCGTTGTCGCCGCGGTTGAAGTCGGTGGTCTTCGGGATTCCCACCTCGGCAGCCGCATCGCAAAAGGCGTCGAGAATCTCCCATGAGAGCCGCATCTCGTCGACGATCCACTCGCCGCCGACGCCGTGATGATCGTCGGCGCCGCGCATCTGGTGCTGCGAGCGCTTGAAGTAGGGAAGCACGTCGTCCCAGCCCCAGCCGACGTTGCCGAGCTGGCGCCATTGATCGTAGTCGCGCGCCTGGCCGCGCATGTAGATCATGCCGTTGATCGCCGAGCAGCCGCCGAGCACGCGCCCGCGCGGGTAGTTGAGGGCGCGGCCATTGAGTCCAGCCTCCGCCTCGGTCTTGAGGCACCAATCGGTCTCGGGATTGTTCTGCGTGTAGAGATATCCGACCGGCACATGGATCCAGAGATAGCGGTCACGCCCCCCGGCCTCGAGGAGCGCGACGCAAACCTCGGGATCGGCGGACAGGCGATTGGCGAGAACGCAACCAGCCGAGCCAGCCCCGACGATCACATAGTCAAAGCTGCCAAGGCTCGACCGCGCCGCTGCGGCCTTCATCTCGGAATCCTCATCCGTCCACCATACCGGCGGACCGCGAGCGTGGACAGAGGCGGACCCGCGGGGCTTAATGGGCCCACCGCAAGACGGCAAGGGAGGATTCCCCGCCGGTGCAGGAAACCGTCGTTCTCGGCCTGTCCTTGGCCTATCTCGGGCTTCTGTTCGCCGTCGCCTATGTCGGCGACCGGCATGCCCGCGCCTGGTCGTCGAGCCGGCTCGGGCCGATCGTCTACGGGCTCTCGCTCGCGATCTATTGCACCTCCTGGACCTTCTACGGTGCTGTCGGCCGCGCCGCGACCTCCGGTCCGGATTTCATCCTGATCTATGTCGGCCCGGTGATCGTGGTGATCGCCGGCTATCCGATGCTGCGCAAGATCATCACCATCGCCAAGCGCCACAACGTCACCTCGATCGCCGACTTCCTGGGATCGCGCTACGGCAAGAGCCGTGCCGTAGCGGTCAGCGCCACGCTCATCGCCTCGGTCGGCGCGCTCCCCTACATCGCGCTTCAGCTCCAGGCGGTGTCGTCGAGCTTCATTGCCATCGCCGGCCCGGCTCCCTCCGGCGTCAGCCTGCTGCCGGCGCCGATCGCCGACACCTCATTCATCGTCGCCGCGCTGATGGCGGTCTTCACCATCCTGTTCGGCGTCCGCCATGTGCAGGCGGCCGAGCAGCATCGCGGCATGATGCTGGCGATCGCCTTCGAGTCGGTGGTCAAGCTGGTGGCGCTGCTGGCGGTCGGACCTTTCGTCATCTTCGGGCTCTTCGACGGCCCCGCCGACCTGATGGCGCGTATTGCGGCTGCGCCCGAGGTTGAGGCCCGCCTGGAAGGCAGCGTCTCCAGCCTCGCCTGGATCACGACCACCCTCCTGGCGGCAGCTGCGTTCCTCTGCCTGCCACGGCAGTTCCACGTCGCCGTGGTCGAGCACGATCATCCAGGCAGCCTCCGGACCGCGCGCTGGCTGTTCCCCACCTACCTCGTGCTGATCAACCTCTTCGTCGTGCCGATCGCGGCCGGCGGCCTGCTCCTGCTGCCCAGGATCGCCAATCCCGACCTGTACGTCCTGTCGCTGCCGCTTTCCAACGACGAGGCCTGGCTGTCGCTGCTGGTCTTCATCGGCGGTCTCTCGGCCGCGACCTCGATGGTGATCGTCGCCTGCATGGCGCTGTCCGGCATGGTCGGCAACGAGCTGGTGATGCCGTTGCTGCTGCGTAGACGCGCTACCGCGCAGGGCGATCTGGGGCCGCTCGTCCTGCTCGTCCGCCGCGCCGCGGTCCTCGTGATCGTGCTGGCAGGCTACGCCTATCACAAGATCGTCGCCGGCTACCTGCCGCTGGCCTCTATCGGCATGATCTCGTTCTGCGCGGTCGCCAATTTCATGCCGGGCTTGATCCTAGGGCTGTACTGGCGGCGGGCCAATCGCTTCGGCGTGGTCGCCGGCCTCGCCGGCGGCTTCGCGGTTTGGCTCTACGGACTTCTGATCCCTTCGCTGCAGCAGGCGCTCGGCGAACCGCTGGCAACACCGCTGGCTTCGTTCCTGCCGGATCCTCTCGCCGCGCTCGATCAGATCGGTCAAGGCTTCCTCGTCGGCATCACCGTCAACACGCTTCTCCTGATCGGCGGCTCGCTGCTCGTCCCGGCCCGCCGGCGCGACCAGGAGCAGGCCGACGCCTTCGTTCTCGGCGCCGAGGCGCCGCAGCGGACCCTCGCTGGCGATGCCGCCTCTCGCATCGAGGAGCTTCGCGACCTGGTCGCGCGCTTTCTGGGCGCCGAGCGAGCCGCGCGCGCCTTCGCGGATCGGGGCCTCACGCTCCCGGCTGCTCTGGGGCTCGCCGAGCGCCTGCTCTCCGGCACCATCGGCGCCGCTTCGGCCCGCGTGATCATGGCCGCGGTCGAGCGTCGCCGGCTGATCTCGCCGCGCGCCGCGCGTGCGATGCTGGACGAAGCCTCGGAGGCCATCCGCTACAGCTCCGAGATCCTGCGCAACGCGCTCGATCATGCCGGCCTCGGCATCGCCGCCTTCGACCGTGAGAGCCGCCTCGAGATCTGGAACGAACGCTTTCCGGCACTCCTCGGTCTCGATCCTGACACGGTCACCGTCGGCGCGCACGCCGCCTCGATTGCGGAGATTCTGAAGCGACCCGAGACGTCCCAGGTGCTGGAGCGTCGCGGGCCAAATGCGAGCGTGGTCGAGATCCGGCTAGATCCGCTGCCCGGCGGCGGCTTCGTCGCCACCTGTCACGACGTGACCGCGCGCGTTCGAGCCGCAGAAGCGCTTCGCGACAGCGAACGGCGCATTCGTGTCTACACCGACAACGTTCCTGTGCTCATCGCCTATATCGACAGGAACGAGCGCTATCGCTTCACCAATCGCCAGTATCAGGCGGCGCTCAATCTGACGCCCGAGGAGGCAGAGGGCCGAACCATCGTCGAGGTCATCGGCGAGGAGCGCTATCGACGCCTCAAGCCGCATATCGACGGCGTGCTGCGCGGCGAGCACCAGACCTTCGAGATCGAGTTCCCGACCAATGATGCCAATATCGAGGTAGCCCAGGGCACCTATATCCCGCACTTCGATGCGAGTGGCGCTGTCGCTGGCTTTTTCCTTCTCTATCAGGACGTGACCCAGGCGCGCGCCGCAGAGGCCGTGCTGCGCCAGTCGAAGGAGACGCTCGAGCTACGCGTCGCCGAGCGCACTGCCGAGCTCGAGCGGAGCCGAGCCGAGGCCGAAGCGGCCAATCTCGGCAAGACCCGCTTCATCGCCGCCGCCAGCCACGACCTTCTGCAACCGCTGCATGCCGCGCGCCTGTTCACCGCAGCCCTCGCCGACCGCCAGCCCGGAAACGACCTCGTTACCAAGATCGACCAGGGACTGGGTGCGGTCGAAGCCCTGCTCGACGCGTTGCTCGACATCTCGAAGCTCGATGCCGGCGCGCTCAAGCTTGAGCGCCGGGCTTTCGCGCTGCAGCCGCTCTTCGACTCGCTGGCCGCCGCCTTCGCTCCTTTCGCTGCGAAGAGCGGCGCGCGCCTGACGGTGTCGGCCTGCTCGGCATCGATCACGACGGACTCCGCGTTGCTCCGTCGCATTCTGCAGAATTTCATCTCCAACGCGCTCCGGTACGGCGGCGGAGAGGACCGTCCGCCGCGCGTTGTCCTCGGCTGCCGCCGCGCCGGCAAGGCGCTTCGCATCGAGGTCTGGGACAACGGCCCGGGCATCCCCGAGGACAAGCGTGACCTCGTCTTCCAGGAGTTCGTCCGGCTCCACCCAGCCGCGATCGACCGCGGCGAGGGGCGCGGTCTCGGGCTCGGGCTCGCCATCGTCGAGCGCGTTGCACGTATGCTCGACCACAAGATCTCCCTCCGCTCGATCCCCGGCCGCGGCTCGGTCTTCGCCGTGACCGTGCCGCTCGCCGCCGCCAGTGCTGCGCTGCCGGCGGCGCTGCCGGTGGCCGCGCCGCTCGCCGGCCTCGACACCGGCGCCTTCGTTCTTTGCATCGATGACGAAGCGCAGGTGCGCGACGCGATGACAACGTTGCTTGGCGGCTGGGGTTGCCAGGTCGTCGCCTCGCCCGGGCTCGAAGCGGCTCTCGCCGCGCTCGCCGGGGAAGGCCGCGCGCCGGATCTCCTCGTCGTCGACTATCATCTGGGTTCCGGCCCGGACGGGCTTGCCGTCATCGAACGCCTTCGACAGGAGTGGGGCTCCGAGATTGCCGCGGCGCTGATCACCGCCGACCGCGATCCGTCGCTCCGCGGCAGCGCTTGCGCGCAGCAGGTCGATCTCCTGCACAAGCCGGTGAAGCCGGCAGCGCTCAGGGCACTTCTCCGCGGCCGCGGGCGCGGCCAGCCCCTGGCGCTCAGGGCTTGATCGGCTCCTTCGGCGGCTCCAGGGCAAGATGGCGCGACAGGATCACGGCCTGGGTGCGTGACCGCACGCCGAGCTTGCGTAGGATCGTCGTCACATGCGCCTTCACCGTTGGCTCGCCGACGGAAAGCTCAAAGGCGATCTGCTTGTTGAGCCGTCCCCGCGCCATCAGCGCCAGCACCCGCCATTGCTGTGGCGTGAGCTGAGAGGCGCGGCGGGCGAAGTCGATCGCCTCCTCGTCGCTCTCCGATGCCTCGGCGTCGGGCGGCATCAGCACCTCGCCGTCGAGCACGGCCTTCACGACCCTGGCGATCGCCTCGAGCGAGGCCGACTTCGGCATGAAGGCCGAGGCACCGAGGTCCATGACCCGGCGCATCGTGCGGCCATCGCGTGCCGCTGAGACGACGACGATCGGAACCGACGGATAGCTCGCCCGCACCGTCGCGATGCCGGTCAGGCCATCCATGCCCGGCATGTCGAGGTCGAGCAGCAGCGCGTCGATCTCCGCCTCGCGCTCGAGAAGAGCCATGGTCTCGGCCATCGATCCGGCGGTCTCGATGCGCGCGCCGGCGAAGCTCTGGCGCAGCGCCGTGCCGAGCGCATCGCGCACCATCGGATGGTCGTCGGCGACGAGAAAGCTCGGCGCGGCCGGCGCGGTTTCGGCAGAGCCCATCCTTCGCTTGAGATCTCCGTCAGCTTCAGCAGATGCTTGGAGCCAAGCCGGGAAATGGTCAAGGGCGTCGCCTCTGCCGATCGACTATGATCCCGACCCCGCCTGTCCTCGTGAGACCCCATGCCCCGCCATCACGACCTCTCCGCCTCGCCGGCCACCTGCCACTGGGGCGTCTTCGCCGCCGATCTTCCGCCGGTCCTCAAGATCGCCTCCGGCGACACCGTCACCGTCCATTGCGTCTCCGGCGCAAAAGAGACGCTGCCCAAGCCGCCTTTCGAGGTCCTGCCCGAGCACCCGGAGATCCTCGACAAGGTGAAAATGGGACCGGGCGGTCATATCCTGACCGGGCCCGTTTATGTCGAGGGGGCCGAGCCGGGCGACACGCTCGAGGTCCGCATCAAGGACGTGGCGCTGCGCCAGGACTGGGGCTGGACGGTGATCGCGCCCTTGAAGGGAACGCTGCCCGAGGACTTTCCGGTCCGGCGCATCTGGCATCTGCCGATCGACCGGAAGGCGATGACGGCCGAGATGCCCTGGGGCATGAAGGTGCCGCTCAAACCCTTCTGCGGTGTCATGGGCGTCGCGCCGCCGCCGATCTACGGGCGCGTCGCCACCATCGAGCCGCGCGAGTATGGCGGCAATCTCGACAACAAAGAGCTTGGCGCGGGATCGACGCTCTACCTGCCGGTCTTCAACAAGGGCGCCTTGTTCTCGACCGGGGACGGCCATGCCGTGCAGGGCGACGGCGAGGTCTCGATCACCGCGCTCGAAACCGCGGTCTCCGGCACCTTCGAGCTGATCGTGCGCAAGGACCTTCGGCTCAAGTTTCCGCGCGCCGAGACGCCGACGCACTTCATCTCCATGGGCCTTAATGTCGATCTTGACGAAGCGGCAAAGCAGGCGTTGCGCGAGATGATCACCATGATCTGCGAGCGGCTCAACGTCTCACGCGAGGAGGCCTACATGCTCTGCAGCCTGGCGGTCGATCTGCGCGTGACCCAGCTTGTCGACGGCAACAAGGGTATCCACGCCATGCTGGCGAAGTCGCTGCTGGCTGGCCGCTGAAACCTCATCCCCGGAGTCTCCATGACCAAGATCTTCTCCCTCGATGGCAAGGTCGCGCTGATGACCGGCGCCTCCCGCGGCCTCGGCCGGGCCATGGCGCTGGCACTTGCCGCCGCCGGTGCGCATGTCGTCGTGAACGGCCGCAACGAGGCCGGCATCGAGAAGACCAAGCAGGCAATTATCGCTGCGGGCGGCAAGGCGACGGCAACGGCTTTCGACACCACAGACATTGTCAAGGCCGATGCCGCGATCGACCGGATCGAGAAGGAGCTCGGCCACCTCGACATCCTGGTCAACAACGCCGGCTACGGAAACGCCAAGACCGCGACCGAGGCGACCAACGCCGAGTGGAACGAGATCATCGAAGTTGACCTCAACGCGTGCTTCCGGCTCGCCAAGCGCGCATCCGTCGGCATGATCCGACGCGGCTGGGGCCGGATCATCAATATTTCCTCGATCAACGCGCATATCGCGCGCGAGGCCAATGCCAACTACTGCGCAGCCAAGGCCGGGCTCGAAGGCCTGACGCGCGCACTCGCGGTCGAATGGGGCGCTAAGGGCGTCACCGTCAACGCCATCGCGCCCGGATACATGATGACGCCGGACAATATGGACACGCCGCTCCGCGCCGATCTCGAGAAACGCGAATGGTTCGCGCAGCGCACGGCGCTCAAGCGCTGGGGCCAGGCCGACGAGCTCGACGGCGCCGTCGTCTACCTCGCCAGCAATGCCTCGGCCTATTGCACCGGCACGGTGCTGATCGTCGACGGCGGCATGAGCGTGAAGATCTAGGCTCGCCCGTTCTGGTGCGGCCGGAGCGCCGCGAAGATCGCCTCATGTGTCAGCGTAGCCACGCCGCTTTCGCGGCCGAGCCGGACGACAGCGCCTGACAGCCAGGGCAGCTCGAGCCGCCCGCCGCGCTCGAGGTCGTGGAGCATCGAAGCCTTCATCGCCGCCGGCAGGCTGTCTACGAAAGCGAGTGACTTTTCGACATGATCGCCGGGAAGCGCGATGCCGCACGCACGTGCGACGGCCGTACTTTCGCTGAGCGCACGCGTGATCAGAAGCCGACCCTCCGCGTCCTCGCGGATCGGGCCGATCGGAGTGCGGGCGAGCGCGGTCACGCCGGAAAGCATGGAAAGGAAGACGAACTTCTCCCAGATCGCGCGGTGGATGCCGGGCGACTCGATGACGTCAAGATTCGCGCGCTTGCAGGTCTCGACGAGCGCGGTCAGGCGTTCGCTCTTGCTTCCGTCGAGTTCGCCGAGCGTGATCCGCGCCATGGTGCCGGTATGGCGCAGCACGCCCGGCCGCTCGATCGCGATGGCGATGTGGCAGACCCCGCCGAGCACGTGCTCGCGCCCGAAGGCGGCGCTCATGCGCTCGATCGCCTCGACTCCGTTCTGCAGCGAGGCGACGACGGTCTTGGGCCCGACCAGCGGTGCCATCTGCGCGATGGCTGACTCGGTGTCGGCAAGCTTGACGGCCAGCAGCGCAGCGGCAACCGGGCCGATCTCGCGCGGGTCACCGGTCGCCCGAACCTTGAGCCGGTCGATCGGCGCGACATCGCTCAAGATGGTGAGCCCGTCCGTCTTCAGCGCCGCAAGATGCGCGCCGCGCGCGAGGAAGCGCATATCCGCGCCGGCGCGGGCCATGTGCCCGCCGAAGAAGCCGCCGACGCCGCCGGCGCCGACCATCGCCACCTTCATCCTGTCCCCTCGCAGACGATGAACGGCCGTTCCAGCTATGGCATGCTGGCCGCACGCGCGGCGACCATAGCCCGGAGGCACCCGCATGGATACGACCTGGATCGTCATCGGCATTGTCGTCGTGGTCGGCCTCTGGCTGGCGATGACCTACAACCGCTTGGTCTCGCTCAGGAACCAGGCCCGCAATGCCTGGAGCCAGATCGACGTGCAGCTCAAGCGCCGCCATGACCTGATCCCGAACCTGGTCGAGGTGGTCAAGGACGCGATGGGCTATGAGCAGGAGACATTAAGGCAGGTCGTCGAGGCGCGGAACTCGGCGGTCAATGCGAAAGGCCCGGCCGAGGTCGGCGTGGCCGAGGCGGCGCTGACGGCGGCGACAACCAAGCTCTTCGCGCTGATGGAGAACTACCCGCAGCTCAAGGCCAACGACAATGTCATGCAGCTCCAGGAAGAGCTGACTACGACCGAGAACAAGATCTCCTTCGCGCGCCAGTTCTACAACGACAGCATCATGGGCCTGAACAACATGGTGCAGTCCTTCCCGGCCAACATGATCGCCGGCATGTTCGGATTCGCCGTCATGCCGCATCTCGACATCCCCGATGCCGAGCGCGCGGTGCCGAAGGTCGATCTGCGCTAGGCGCATCCGATGAGCGCGCCGTCGTCGGCGCCCGTAGCGTCGGGGTTGGCGAGCACCGACTTCATGTCGGCGCAGCGCCGCAACCGGCGCATGACGCGCTGGCTCCTGATCGTCCTGACTCTGATCGCGGCAGGTCTCGGCGCCTCGATCGGCGCGATGCTGGAGTTCGAGGGCGGCACCGCCTCGGACGCGCTCAGCGCCTTGACCGGACCGGCGGCGATCGCCGGTGCGATGCTGCTGGGTCTCGCTAGCCTGCTGTGGAGCGGCATCACGCTTGCCCTCGGCGACCGGCTGCTTGCGGGTATCTCAGGCGCACGCGAAGTCGGCCGCGAAAACGAGCCGCAGCTCCACAACATCGTCGAGGAGATGGCCATCGCCGCCGGCCTGCCGAAGCCGAAGGTCTTGGTGATCGAGACCGAGGTGCCGAATGCCTTCGCGACCGGCATGCGCACCAGCCGAGCGGCGATCGGCGTAACCCGCGGCCTGCTCGACTCGCTGTCACGCACGGAGCTGCAAGGCGTGATCGGCCACGAGATGGGTCATATCGCCAATCTCGACACGCGCTACATGACCGCCGTCGGCGTCACGGTCGGGCTGATCGCGATGGTCAGCGAGATCGCCCTACGGGCGTTTCGATGGGGAAGCTTCGGCCGGAGCCGGTCTTCCGCCGGCGATAACAAGAAGGGCGGCGGCCAGCTGATCCTGATCGTCGTCTTCCTGGTCTTCGCGATCCTGGCGCCGATCGCAGCCAAGTTCGTGCAGTTCGCGGTATCGCGCCAGCGCGAGTACCTTGCGGACGCGACCTCGGTTCAGTTCACGCGCAATCCCGAGGGGCTGATCGGGGCGCTACGGAAGCTGACGGAGGCCGCGAAGCCTTTCCCGGGCGTCAGCGGCGCCACCCAGCACCTGTTCATCATCAATCCGCTCCGGCAGTTCACCAGCCGGACATGGTCGCTGCTCGCGACGCATCCGGCGCTGGAGGATCGTATCGCCAGACTGGAAAACCTTGGCGCTTAAGGCCACGGTCGCGACGATCACGCGCTCCGCTCAAGCCGAGGTCGCTATGCGCCCTCGGTACGCTGCGCGCGCCGCCGCGAAGTCTTCAGATTCGCGCCGGCGGCGAGCGTACCGAAGCGCCCAGCGCTTCGGCTTGAGCGAGACGCAGCAACGGCGCGACCGTGGCCTTAAGGATGCAACGCCATCCCCTTAACCACCCGATCGACGTCCTTGCGATCGGCATGCAGCGCCAAGCCGACCAGCTTCAACGCCTCGGCCTTCACCGCCTTCACCGCAGCCCGGTTGGCCTCGTCGTGCCCGGTCGCGAACATTTCCTCGGTGTAAAGCGCAAACGGCAGGTTTCGCTCGCGAAGACGTTGGTGCGCCTAGGTCAGATCGGCGGCCGAAGCGGCGAAGACCAGGACCGGCTGGCGGAACATCGCGAGCGAGCGCACGCCTGAGCCATCCTCATAGGCTTGGCCGATCAGGGCGCGAACGGAACCGGCGACGGCGCTGGCCAGGAATGCGGTGACGTTCAGCTTCTGCCAGACCGGCAGATCGGCACGGACGGCGATAGCGACTTTGGTCTCGAAGCGCATCGGCTTCTCCGGGCAGGCGTTTGGGCCTAAGGTGACTGAAACGCCATCGGGGGACTTGTATCGCCGTGCGGCCGGTCAACGATGAGTGGGTGTGCTACGAAAGCGATCCCCGAACCGGGATTGAGCGCCTTTACGCACGCTTCACGCGCCATGCCTATGACCGGCACGCGCACGAGACCTATGCGATCGGCATGACCGAAGCCGCCTCGCAGAGCTTCACCTGCCGCGGGATCGGGCACACGACCGAGCCCGGCGCGATCATGCTGTTTAACCCGACCGAGCTGCACGACGGCCGCGCCACGACGCGCGAAGGCTTCACCTACCGCATGCTCTATCTCGACACTGCCACGGTTCGCCGCGTTCTCGCCGGCGAGGTCGACAGCCCGGAGCCGCTGTTCGGTCGCCCGGTGGCGTTCGACCCCGAGACCGCAGGTTTCATCTCGCGCGCCTATGACCTGCTCGGGAACGGCGCGGAGTCGGTTACGCGCGACGACGCTCTGCTGCGCCTGATGGTCCATCTTGCGCGTCGCTACGGCGGCGTCCGTGCAGCCACCCTTCCTAGCCGAGCCGACCGCGCCGTGCTTCGCGTCCGCGACCGGCTGCGCGACGTGCCCGAGGACGAGGTGAGCCTGAGCGATCTCGCCGACCTCGCCGGCATGAGCCGGTTTCACCTGACACGCCTGTTCCAGCGCTGCTTCGGCCTGGCACCGTCCGCCTATCTGCGCCTGCTTCGGCTCGAGCAGGTGAAACGGCGGCTCGCCGCTGGCGAGGCGCCGGCCGCGGTCGCCGCAACGCTCGGGTTCACCGACCAGGCGCATCTGACCCGACGGTTCAAATCCGCCTACGGCATGACGCCCGGACACTACCGGGCGAGCCGGCTCGGCTGCTAAGCTCCCTCGCCGCCCCTCACCCTTTCCTCATCCGGAAGATCCCATGGCCACCATTGTCGGCGCCTATGCCATCTCACCTGCCTCTTCATCCTGGAACGATGTGGCCGAGGCCGAGCTGTACAACGGCCTCAAGGCAATGCCGGACGTCCGCGGCCTGGAGGTACCCTTCACCGGCACGCTGCACCCGCATGACGAGCCGTGGCTGCTACGAACCGTAAGGAAGGACTGGGATTTCGTCGTCACCTGCATCCCCGGCACCATGCAGGCGCTGGTCAATGACAAGACATTCGGGCTTGCCTCGGACGACGCCGCCGGGCGCAAGGCAGCGATCGCCTTCGCCGCCAAGGCCCGGGACGCGGTCGCCAGGCTCAACGCCGCCGTCGGCCGCCATGCGGTGATCGCGGTCGAGGTGCAGTCGGCGCCGACCCAGGGCGGCGCCGGCAAAGGCTCGGTCGGTGCCTTCACGGAGTCGCTGACCGAGATCGCCGGCTGGGATTGGCATGGCGCAAGGTTGGCGATCGAGCATTGCGACGCCTATCGTCCCGGCCATCCCCCGATCAAAGGCTTCCTGACGCTCGGCGACGAGCTCAAGGCGATCGCGGCCGCCAACAGATCGGCGCGGAAGCCGGTCGGCATCTCGATCAACTGGGGTCGCTCGGTTCTGGAGACCTACAAGCCCGGAACGGCGGTCGAGCACATCAAGCAAGCACGCGACGCTGGCGCGCTCTCCGGCCTGATGTTCTCGGGCGCCTCTGGAGCACAGACCCCTTATGGCGCCTGGACGGACTCGCACATGCCGCACGCCCCGGCACCGGGCCTCACCCACGCCGCCGAGGGCTCGCTGCTGACCAAGGCCGAAATCAAGGCTTCGCTTGCCGCGGCCGACAAGCTCGATTTCATCGGCGCCAAGATCGCGATCCGCCCGCCGGAAGCCACGGTCTCGACCCGCCTCGGCACCATCGCCGACCTGATCACGCTGATCGAGCGGAACGCTACCTGACCGACGAGAACGCCGTCGGCTGCCAGAACTCGTTGGTGACCTTGGCGACGATCAGGCCGTCTTTCTCTGATTCCGCGCGCGCGGCGATCCATTCGGGATCGGCCATGAAGGCGTTCCATTTCCGCTCGCGCTCGGCCAGGGACTCCCAGGCGAGCAGGTAGTTCAGCACCTGGTTGGATTCGCCGACGAGCACCGTCCAGAAACCGGCCTGGCGGATGCCGTGCTTCTCCCAGATCTTGAGCGTCTTGGTCTCGAAGCGCTTGAGCAGCGCCGGCAGGCGCCCGGGAATGCAGTGATAGACGCGCAGCTCGTGGATCATAGCGATGCTCCTTAAGGTCAGCGGCGGAGGGCGCCGCCGATGCGGCGCGGCGTATCCGGGTCGAGAAAGGCGGCGATCGTCTTGTCGGTCTCCATCCGCATCGCGGAAGCGAGATCCGTTGCGCGATGGACCACGCGCTTCAGGGCACGGACATGAGCGACCGGCAGCGACGCGATCTTCTCGGCCACCGCCGCCGCCTCGTCCAGCAGGCGCTCCTTCGGCACGACACGGTTGGCGATGCCGAGCTCCTTCGCTCGGGCGGCATCGAAGCGCTCGCCGAGCAGCATGATCTCGAGCGCGCGCGTCCGGCCGCAACGCTCGGGCAGCAGCCAGGTCACGCCGCCGGTGACGAAGAGGCCGAGCGCAAGCTCCGGAAAGAAGCAGCGACAGTCATCGGCCATGACCACGAGATCGGCATTGATCGCCCATTCGAGACCGCCGCCCACCGCCCAGCCGGCAGCGGCGACGACGACGATATGCGGGCTGTCGACGATCAGCCGGGTGATCTCCTGAATCCGCTCGACATGGAGGCGGGCTTCACCCTCGGTCGCCGCCTGCATCTCGAATTCCTTGAGATCGTCGCCGGCGCAGAAGGCCCGGCCGCTACCGGTGAGGATGATGGAGGCGATCGTCTCATCCGCGTTCGCGCCCCTGAGTGCTGCCGCCAGATCGTCGAGCAGGGCGCCGTTGATCGCGTTCAGCCGCTCCGGCCGATTGAGCGTGATCACCCGGTGGCCGGGCGCACTGGCCGACATCACGGTCGTCACGACGTTCCTCCATCCCGGATGACGCGCCGGGTCTTGCCCTCGGTTCGCGGCAAGGCTCCTGGTGGCAGCAGCGTAACAGCCGCCGTCACGCCGATCTCGCGCTTGATTGCCGCAGCAACGCCTTCTGCAAGGCCGGGGAGGCCATCCGACGCCAGCTCGGCCTCGATCGGCAGAACGTCGAAGGGGCCGCGCCCCTCAAGGCGGATCCGGTACTCACTCGACAGCTCGCGAAAGCCGCCGAGCACGGAAGAGATCATCGTCGGGAAGACGTTGAGGCCGCGCACCACGACCATGTCGTCGGAGCGGCCGACGACACGAAAACGCGGCGCATGCCGGCCGCAGACGCAACGGCCGGTTCCGGTCAGCGTGACGATGTCGCCGGTACGGAAGCGAACCAGCGGCTGGCAGACGCGCGATAGATGGGTCAGCACGAGTTCGCCCGTCTCGCTTTCCCGCCAGGGCAGGATGGCACCGCTTTCCGGCTCGATCAGCTCCGGCCACAGGACGTCAAGGCCGACGAAATGCAGGTCGGTCTGGCGCTCGCACTGGCCGGCGAAGTTGCAGAAGACGTCGGAGACACCGTAATTGGCGTTCCTCGCCTTGAAGCCCCAGATGGACTCGAGCCGGCCGCGGAACGCCGGGTCGTCGAGCCCGGCCTCGCCGCCGAACAAGCCCAGCTTCAAGCCGAGATCGGCAGGCTTCAGGTCCGGAAAATGCTCAGCGATCATCCGCTCTAGAACCGCCGGATAGGAGGGCGTGCAGGAGATCGCGGTGATGCCGAGCTCCCGGATCGTGCGCACCAGCCTCTCGCTTCCGCCGGCGCCGAAGGGGATGACGGTGGCGCCGGTCGCCTCCAGCGTCGTGTGGTCGGTGAAGCCGCCCATCCAGAGCTGATAGTTGAGGCAATGGACGACCCGATGGCCCGGGCCCAGGCCGGAAGCGCTCTGGGCGCGCGCGCCGACGATCGCGGTGTCCTCCGCGTCCTCCGCCGAGAGCGCGATGTTCATCGCCTCGCCCGTGGTGCCGGAGGTGCGGTGGATGCGCCTTACGTCCTTCGGATCGGCGCGGAGATAGTCGCCGAAGGGCGGCGAGGCACACTGGCTTGAGCGCAGCATCGCCTTGTCGCTGAGCGGCAACGCCGGCAGCTCCTCCAGCCGCGCTGGCGCCTCCCGGCCCGACCACCAGCCCCGGTAGAAAGAAGAGTCCGCGACCCATGCGCGTTGTCGCGTCCAACGCTGCTCCTGCCAGCCGCGGAGATCCGCAGCCGCCAGGAAGTCAGCTCTCGCGAGAGTCGCCATGCGTCTAGACGAAGGTCAGGAGCCGCTTCGGATTGCCGACCAGGATGCCGTCGATCTCGGCTTCCGTGAAGTTCCGCGCCCGCATCAGCGGCACGACGTTGCGGAGGATGTGGCCATAGCCATGGCCGCCGAAATTGACCAGGCGCGTGCGGCAGTCGATGTCGTGCGAGATCACCACCTGGTCGAGATGGCCGCGATCGACCAGGGCCTTGACCAGGCGGAGCCGCACGCCGTCATTGGGCATGTCGATCGCTTCGTTCAGCGGATAGTAGGTGTTCTCGACGCCGAACATGTCGAACTCGAGCACCACGCCGGTCTCGGCGAGGCGCAGAAGAGGGTCGATCTCCAGGATCGTGCGGTCGATATGGCTGATGATCGTGCGCGTGAGGTCGGCACCCCAGGACTTGATCGTGGTCGCGATCTCGAGCGGCAGATCCTCGCGCCGGCCGGGATGGATGTTGAGGGCGGCACCGGTTTCCTGCTGAGCGATCACCGCGCCGCGCATGACCGTCTTCTCGAGATCGGTCCAAGGATTCTGCGAGCCGATCTCGCCGATGATGCCGGCGCGCACATCGGTGCCCCAGGCGCCGTCGAAGACCTGGCCGACGATCTCCCTGGCGAAGCTGTCGACGCTGCGCGTCCTGTTCGACGGGTCCTGGTACTGCTCGACGTAGTAGCCGCAGCCCATGATGATGTTGACGCCGGTGCCGAGCTGGATGTCGGCGAGACCCTTCGGGTCGGGCCGGATGCCGCCGCAGGTGAGCTCGACCACGGAATCGCCGCCGAGGACGCGCAGCGCACTCATCTCGACCTGGGCGATGTCCTTCATGTCGAGCACGTACTGCATGCGGTGGGTACGACGGCCGTAGTTGATCTCCCAGACATTATCGAGGCTGATCGGGTCCTCCGGCTCGTTGACCATACGCTGCGCCGGCGTACGGAGGTCCGAAAGCAGGTGCTCATGCATCAGCGTATGACCGAGCTTCTCCGGATCGATCAGCCCGCACACCGTCTGCACCTTGCCCTTGAGCTGTGCCCGATTCATCTGGAAGCCCTTTCCATCACTTCGTTCGTGTCTCGTTACGAACCATCGCCCAGGCAGCGGCAAAAATGATCGCCGCGCCAATCCAGGTCCATCGGTCCGGCGCCTCGCCGAGGATCAGCACCGAGATGGCAGCCGCGATCGGCAGCTTGAGGAAGTCGAAGGCCATGACCAGCGAGGTCTCGCCCGAGGCGTAGCCCAGCGTCGCCGTGATCTGCCCAAGGCCGGCGCATACGCCTATCCCCACCAGGATTCCCCAGCCCCAAGAGGACGGCCAGCCGAGGTCCGGAATAGCGATCACGCCCGCCAAGGGCACGGCCGAGGCCAGTGTGTAGAAGACGATCGTCTCCGAGGAGTGGTCTCGGCTTGCGCTACGGATGATGAGCGCGAAGCCGGCATAGATCACGGCATTGCCGAGCAGCATCAGGATCTCGGGCGAGATCTCCTGAAAGCCGGGCCGGACGATGACGAGCGCTCCGAGAAGACCGACCGCAAGCGCCACGAAACGGACCGGCCGCGGCGGCTCGCTCAAGAAGAAGACGGCGAGCACCGGCGTGATAATTGTCGTCAGGAAGCTGATGGCTGTGGTGTCGGCGATCGGCACCACCTTCAACGCCAGGAACCATCCGACATTGGAGAGAACCTGGATCGCGCCAAGCCACATGAGAAAATACGGACGCTGCGCGCGCACGACCTGCAATCCGCGCCGGAGCAGGAACGGAGCAAGGCAGAGGAAGGCGAGCCCGTTGCGCGCGACGATCATCGTGGTCGCCGGCAGCTCAGCCGAGCCGATGCGGATCAGGGCCGACATCAGCGAAAAAAAGATGCCGCAAAGCACCATCCACACCGCCGTTCGCACGACCGGCGGCAGGGCGGACCAGGATCGAGACATGAAGGGCTAGAGCAGCGTGCCGAAGAATTCCGCGCGCGCCTTGGCTGCGGCCGAGAGCAGCGCCAGATCGGAGCCGCCGAGGAGGAAGCGGCAGCCCATCTGGACGTAGCGCTTGGCATGGACCGTGTCGTAAATGCCGCCCATGCCGGGCACCTTGCTGTGCTTCTTGCAGGCCGCGACCAACGCCTCGTAGGCGGCGATGACCTTGGCGTGGCCGTAGTCGCCGGTGACGCCCATGTCGAGCGTCAGGTCGTTGGTGCCGATCAGCAAGCAGTCGATGCCGGGGACCGCAGCAATCGCATCGACACTCGCGACCGCCTTCTCGGTCTCGATCATAGCGACGAGGAAGACGAGCTCGTTCGAGCGCTTTGTCACCTCGGCCGGCGACATCGGCGCGAAGCCGAGGCTGGGCGGCGCCCCGCCGAACGAGCGCTTGCCCTGCGGCGCGAAGCGGCAGGCCTCGGCCGCCGCCCGCGCCTCATCCGGCGTATCGACATGCGGGAAGATGATGCCTTGGGCGCCTGAATCCAGCAGCCGGCAGGCGGTCGCCATGTCCTGATGCGTGACGCGCGCGATCGGCGTCAGCCCGGCAGCGGCGGCCGCGATCGAGAGCTGGCCGACATGATGGACGGCCATCGACCCGTGCTCCATGTCGAGGAACAGCCAGTCGAATCCAGCCTGCTTGGCGACGAAGGTCATCTCGACCGTCTGCGCGATGCGAAGCGTCAGCCCGGCGGCGAGCTTGCCCTCGGCAAGCTTCTTCTTGACGTGATTCACGGCAGTCATCGGCGGCTCCTTGTTGTCGGGCGTGCTAGCGGCAGACGGCGTAGCCTTCCATGTAGCGCGGGTTGGCACCGGCCTTGAGATGCTCACCCTCGCGCGAGATCGCCGAGAGATTCCCCTCGCTCCAACCGTCGACGATCTCGACGTCGTGGCCGCGGCGCCTGAGGTCCTGCGCGACGGCATCTCCGAAGCGGCTCTCGATCTGCACCTTGCCGGGCTCGGCGCCACGAGGCCAGAACGAGCTTTCGAAGTGAGAAGTATGAAAGGCCGGCGCGTCGATCGCTTCCTGAAGATTCATGCCGTGGTGGACATGCCGCAGAAACATGACGAGCGACCACTGATCTTGCTGGTCGCCGCCTGGCGTGCCGAAGGCCATGTAGGGCTTGCCGTCGCGAAGCGCGAGCGACGGCGTCAGCGTCGTGCGCGGCCGCTTCCCCGGCGCGAGCGCGTTCGGGTGCTTCGGATCGAGCGAGAAGATCTGGCCGCGCGTGCCGAGCGGGAAGCCCAGCTCCGGGATCACCGGCGAGCTCGGCAGCCAGCCGCCGGATGGCGTCGCCGAGACCATGTTGCCGTGCCGGTCGATCACGTCGAGATGGACGGTATCCGCGGGCATCGCCGCCTTCCAGTGCGGCTCGAGCGCAATCTCAGGACTGTGCTTGAGCTTGGCGACGTTCGGCTGGTATCCGGGAACGACGCCGGGCGGCGTATCCATTGCCGCCTTGTCGGTGATGCGCTTCCGGCGCTCGGCGTTGTAGGCGTCGCTCAGCAGCGCGCCCATAGGCACGTCGACGAAGTCCGGATCGCCGTAATAGGCGTTGCGGTCGGCGAAGGCGAGCTTGGTCGCCTCGATGCACAGATGGACGAACTCGGCGCCGTTCGGATCGAGCTTGGCGAGGTCCTTCCCCTTGAGCAGCGCAAGCTGCTGCAGGAACACGGGGCCTTGAGACCAGGTGCCGCATTTTGCCACCGTGTAGCGGCCGTAGTCGTAGGTAATCGGTGCCTCTTCTTTGGCTTGCCAGCGCGCCAAGTCGTCGGCGGTGATCAGACCGGCATGAGCACGGCCGGACGTATCCTTGACCGGTGTACGGACGAAACGCTCGATCGCCTCGGCGACGAAGCCCTGCGACCAGGCGCGGCGGGCCGCCTCGATCTGGCGCACGCGGTCGCTGCCGGCGGCCTCGCCCTCCTCGATCAGGCGCTTCCAGGCGCGGGCCAGGGCGGGGTTCCTGAAATAGGTGCCGGCCTTCGGCGGCTCGCCGTTCGGCAGATAGAGCGCCGCAGAAGTCGGCCAGTCGGTCCGGAAGACGTCGGCGACCTTGGCGATGGCGACGGCGATACGCGGCGTGATCGGATAGCCCTTCTCGGCGAGCGCAATCGCCGGTTCGAGAATCGCACGCAGCGGCAGCGTGCCGCGGTCGCGGATCAGCACCATCCAGGCATCGAACGGACCCGGTATCGTCGCCGCGAGAAAGCCGGTGCCCGGAATCAGGTCGAGACCGAGGCCGCGGTAGCGTTCGACGGTCGCCGCCGCCGGCGCAACGCCCTGGCCCGAGATCGCGCGCACCCCATCCTTCCCGACCTGGTGGAAAAGGATTGGGACCTCGCCGCCAGGGCCGTTCCGCTGCGGCTCCACGACCTGCTGGACAAACCCCATGGTCGCCGCGGCATCGAAGGCGTTGCCGCCGCGCTCAAGCACGCCCATGCCCGTGGTCGCGGACAGCCAATGCGTCGACGCGGTCGCGCCGAAGGTGCCGAGCAGCTCAGGGCGGGTCGTGAACATAGAGGTCTCCGGGAGGGTGGCGCCGAGGTTCCGCGACGCCACGGCGATCATCGCTGGCAGGCGATGAGCGTATTATCCTGATCCCTCGGAGGCAAAAGAATCGCATGCGGCTGATCGACTTCTTCGACCGCGGTGCTGCGCTCTTCCCGGATCGGCCGTGCCTCGTCGGCGCCGGCATCTCTCTGTCGTTTCGCGAGACGCAACGGCGCACGCATCGGATCGCCAGCCGGCTGATCGCGCTCGGCCTCCAGCCGCAGGCAGGCGCGGCGGTCATGAGCCCGAACGATGCGGATGCCTTCTCGTGCATCCTTGGCATCCTGCGCGCCGGTGGCGCCTGGATGCCGCTGAACGCGCGGAACGCCGTTGAGGACAACGTCGCCATCCTCGGCGACAACGAATGCCGCTGGCTTTTCTATCACTCGAGCTTCGCTGCCGCGGCCGAGGAGATGCGCGCCAAAGTGCCGACACTGCTCGGCCTGGTCTGCGTCGACCGCCCGAATGATCCCGATCCGGACCTCGCGGGGTGGCTCGAAGGAGCGAGCGACGATCCGGTCTACGTGCCGGCGGGTCCCCACGACCTCGCCTCGATCTGGCCTTCGGGCGGCACCACTGGACGCTCCAAGGGCGTCATGCTCACGCATTTGAATTTCGCGACGATGATCGCGAACTTCATCACCAGCATGCCGACGGACGAGCCGCCGGTGCATCTGATCGCCGCACCGATGACGCACGCTGCCGGCTGCATCTCCTTCCCTCTGCTGGCGCAAGGCGCAACCCAGGTCCTGATCCCGAGCGCCGATGCGCTGCTGATCATGGAGAGCATCCAGCGGCACCGCGTGACCACGCTGTTCCTGCCGCCGACCGTCATCTACATGATGCTCGGCCATCCGCGCGTGCGCGAGTTCGACTACTCCTCGCTCAAGTATTTCGTCTACGCCGCGGCGCCCATGTCGGCGCAGAAGCTCAAGGAGGCGCTGGAGGTCTTCGGGCCGGCGATGGCGCAGACCTTCGGCCAGGCCGAGGCGCCGATGCTCTGCACCTTCCTGTCACCGAAGGAGCATCTGGTCATCGGCGACCCAAAGCTCGAGAAGCGGTTGATGAGCTGCGGCCGTTCGACGGTCTTCGCCCAGGTCGAGATCATGGACGACGAAGGCCGTATCCTGCCGCCGAACGAGAAGGGCGAGATCGTCGTCCGCGGCGCCTTGGTGATGAAGGGCTACTACAAGAACCCGAAAGCGACCGAGGAAGCCTCCCGCTTCGGCTGGCATCACACCGGCGACATCGGCTTCAAGGACGAGGACGGCTACTTCTACATCGTCGACCGCAAGCGCGACATGATCATCTCAGGCGGCTTCAACCTCTACCCCTCCGAGATCGAGCAGGTGATCTGGTCGCATCCGGCGGTGCAGGACTGCGCCGTGATCGGCGTCCCTGACGAGAAGTGGGGCGAGGCGGTCAAGGCCGTCGTCCAAATGAAGGCCGACGGCAAGGCTACGGTCGAGGAGCTGGCCGCTTTCTGCCGCGAGCGGCTCGGCGGCATGAAGACGCCGAAATCCTTCGAGATCTGGGACCAATTGCCACGGAGCCCGGTCGGCAAGGTGCTGAAACGCACCATCCGCGACCGCTTCTGGGTCGGGCGGGAACGAAATGTCTGATGGACAGGGCCGGTTCCTCCGGCGCATAGGTTGCCGCGCAGCGACCCCCAAGGCCCCCTTCCCCCATGGCTGACAACAGCATTGCGTCCGGCAGCGTCTCCGCCGAGACCTCCCGTGGTCCCGCAGCGCCGGCTCCGGCGACGGCAAGCGCCGACACGACCACCTTCGCGGTGATCCTGTCGCTCAGCTTCTGCCACCTGCTGAACGACATGATGCAATCGATGGTGCCGGCGCTCTACCCGATCCTGAAGGAGAACTACGCCCTCGACTTCGCGCAAATCGGGTTGATCACGCTCGCCTTCCAATGCACCGCCTCGCTGCTGCAGCCGTTGGTCGGCATCTACACCGACAAGCGGCCGATGCCCTACTCGCTCGCCATCGGCATGAGCTCGACTTTCCTAGGCTTGATCCTGATGTCGATGGCGCGCAGCTATCCCGTAGTCCTGCTCGCGGCGGCGATGATCGGCATCGGCTCCGCCGTCTTCCACCCGGAAGCCTCGCGCGTCGCGCGCATGGCCTCGGGCGGCCGTCACGGTCTCGCCCAGTCCCTGTTCCAGGTGGGCGGCAACACCGGCTCTGCGGTCGGACCTTTGCTAGCAGCCTTCATCATCGTTCCCCGCGGCCAGGAGAGCATCGTCTGGTTCTCGGCCGCCGCGCTGGTGGCCATGGTCGTTCTCGTCGGGATCGGCAACTGGTATGGCCGGAACCGCCATCTCGGTACGCCGAAATCGCGCCCGGCGCCGGGCACCGCCGGCTGTGTCGCGATCACGCGCGCCCGCGTTACCATTGCGATCGGCATCCTGGTGCTGCTGATGTTCTCGAAGACCGTCTACAGCGCCAGCCTCGGCTCCTACTACACCTTCTATCTGATCGACAAATTCTCACTTTCGATCCAGGAGGCGCAGGCTGCGCTCTTCGTCTATCTCGGCGCGATCGTGCTGGGCGCCGTCGCCGGCGGCTGGATCGGCGACAAAATCGGACGCATCCCGGTGATGTGGTTCTCGATCCTTGGCGCGCTGCCCTTCACGCTGGCGCTCCCGCATGTCAGCCTGGCCTCGACCTTGCTGCTGTCGCTGGTCATCGGCGTGATCATGTCGTCTTCTTTCTCAGCGATCATCGTTTACGCGCAGGACCTGCTGCCTGGCCGCGTCGGCATGGTCGCCGGCATCTTCTTCGGCGTCTCTTTCGGCCTTGGCGGCCTCGGCGCCGCCGCGCTTGGCAAGATCGCCGACATCACCAGCATCGAGACCGTCTATCGGGCTTGCGCCTTCCTGCCCCTCTTCGGCCTCCTGATCGCCTTCCTGCCGAAGCTCGACCGGCGGCACGCCTAAGCGCCGTGAGGCTTGCCGACCTGGCCGTCGTCCTCCTGATCAACCTGGTCTGGGGCCTGACTTTCATCGCCGGCAAGCTGGGCTTGAACGAGCTGCCGCCGATCTGGTTCACGGCGCTGCGCTTCGCCATGCTGCTTGCGGCGCTGGCGCCGCTGCTGCGCTGGATTCCGACGCAGATGCCGCGCGTGATCGCGGTCTCGCTCTTCTGCGGCGCGCTGCACTTCAGCCTGCAATACACCGCGCTGAAGCTCGCCGATGACGTCTCGACCATCGCCATTGTCTCGCAGCTTACCCTGCCCTTCGCGGTGATCCTCGCGGTAGCGATGCTGGGCGAGCGCCTCTCGCTTATGCGCGGCATCGGCACGGCGGCCGCTTTCGGCGGTGTCGTGCTGATCGGCTTCGACCCGCGCGTCTTCGGCTACGGCACCGCGGTCGTATTGTGCACGCTCGCCTGCCTTTCGATGGCGCTCGCCCAGGTGCTGATGCGGGACCTGCGCAACGTCCCCGTCTTCACGCTCCAGGCCTGGGTCGCCCTGATCTCGGCGCCCGGCCTGCTCGGCCTGTCGTTCATCTTCGAGTCGGGCCAGTGGGAAGCGACGCGCGTGGCATCGCTCTTCACCTGGGGAAACCTCGCCTTCACCGCCTTCGGCTCATCGCTGCTCGGATTCGGCGGCATGTACTACCTGCTGCGCCGCTATCCCGTGTCGCTGGTGACCCCGATGTTCTTGCTTGCCCCGGTCATCGGCGTGATCGCCGGCGTCGTGCTGCTCGGCGACGTCGTCACCGCCCGCATTCTCTTCGGCGCGGCGGTCACGCTGGCCGGCGTCCTCGCTGTCGCGTGGACGCCCGGTGCGAAGCCTCAGGAATAGTCGATCCTCGGATCGATGTAGGCGTAGAGCACGTCGACCATCAGGTTGATGACGACGTGGACGACCAGGATGAACAGGATCACGCCCTGGATCAGCGGATAGTCGCGTTGCGTAATCGCCTGGATCAGGAGCCGACCGATTCCGGGGTAGGTGAAGACCGCCTCGGTAACGACCGTGCCGCCGATGAAGGCCGCCATCATCAGGCCGACGACCGTAACGAAAGGCAGCAGCGCGTTGCGCAGAACATGGCGTCCGACGACGTCGCGCTCCTTCAGGCCCTTCGAGCGCGCGGTGCGCACGTAGTCGGCCTTGAGCTCGCTCAAGAGCGACGCCCTGAGGAAGCGCGCGAAGATGCCGGACACATAGACGCCCAAGGTCAGCGCCGGCAGGAGGGTGTTGCGGATGGCGCCCCAGGGCGAGTCGAAGATCGAGACATAGGTGGAGGCCGAGGGAAGCCAGCGCAGCTCGACCGAGAACAGGAGGATGAGCAGGATCCCGAGCCAGAAGGTCGGCACGCCGAGCGCCAGCGCGCTCCAGCCGCTCAGGGACCGGTCGATCCAAGACCCCGGATAGAGCGCGCTGATCACGGCGACCGGAATGCCGAGGATGAGGCCGACCAGCGTGGCGCCGAGACCGAGCTGCAGGGTTGCCGGCGCGCGCAGCATGATCAGGTCGAAGACCGGATCGCGGCTGAAGATGGAGCGCCCTAGGTCGCCGACGATCGCGCTCTTGAGCCATGCCCAGAACTGGACGAGCACGGGCTGGTCGAGACCGACGCGCTGGATCGCCGCCTGAATCTGCTCGGGAGTCGCGTTCTCGCCGACCAAGGCGCCGATCGGGGTGCCGGGCACCGCGTAGATCATCGCCCAGATGCCGGCCGAGGCGATCAGCAGGACAGGCAAGAGCTGCAGGATGCGGCGGACGATGTAGCCGGTCATGAGCGGCTCCCCTCGGCCTCGGCATCTGCCTCCTCGCCGAGCTCATGACGCTCCTCGAGCACCCAGGCGAGCGTCCGCCCGAGCGTGTCGAGCGAGAGGATGGTAAGGGTCAGCACGATCCCCGGCAGCACCGCGTAGTAGGGTGCCTCATAGAGGAAGGACTTGCCGGTGCGCAGCATCTCGCCCCAGCTCGGGGTCGGCGGCGGGATGCCGACGCCGAGGAAGGCGAGCGCCGCCTCGAGCAGGATCGCGACCGAGGAGAGGATCACCACCTGCACCAGGAGCGGGCTCCAGGAGTTCGGCAGCACGGTGCGGAACATGTTGTAGGTCGAGGACCCGCCGAGCGCTTCCACCGCCATGACGAAGTCGCGCTTGCGGAGCGACAGCACCTGGGCGCGCGTGATGCGCGCAAAGCTCGGGATGCCCGTGATGCCGACCGCAACCAGCGCCGCGAGCTGGCTCCGGCCGAGCACGGCGATCAGCGCCATGGCGAAGAGGATGCCGGGGAGCGAGAGCAGCACATCTACGATACGCATCAGGATCGCGTCGCGCCAGCCGCCGAAGAAGCCGGCGACCAGGCCGATCGGGACGCCGATCGTGCCGGCAATAACGACCGCACCGGCCGCTGTCAGCAGCGAAGTACGGGCGCCATAGATCGCGCGCGCCATCAGGTCGCGGCCGAGCTCGTCGGTGCCGAACCAGTGCTTGGCCGAGGGCGGCTCGAGCGTGCTGGTCAGGTCCTGGACCACCGGATCGTAGGGCACGATCCAGCGCGCAAGGGCGGCAACCACAGCAACCACCACCAGATAGGCGACGCTCAGCAACGCGCCTCGGCGCGAAAGCAGCCTGCGGACGACATCGAGCGATCGCTGCATGCCGCCGGTCATGACGACGCTCCGAGCGGTCCGGCGTGGTGGCATGCGGTGCGCGTCGGCAATCCGGGATAGGGCAGGAAAGCCGGCTCCTCGGTCCGGCAACGCTCGGTCGCGCGGAAGCAGCGCGGATGGAAATAGCAGCCGGGCGGCGGCTTCGACGGGTTCGGGATGTCGCCTTCGAGCACGATGCGACGGCGCGTGTGACGCGCGTCAGGATCGGGCACCGGCACGGCCGACAGCAGCGATTGCGTGTAGGGATGGACCGGCGTCTCGTAGAGCGCCGTCTTCTCGCTCTCCTCGATGATCTTGCCGAGATACATCACGGCGACGCGATCGGAGATGTGACGGACGACGGAAAGGTCATGCGCGATGAACAGATAGGCGAGGCCAAGCTCCCTCTGCAGGTCCTGCAGCAGGTTGATGATCTGAGCCTGGATCGAGACGTCCAGCGCCGCGACCGGCTCGTCGAGGATCAGGAGCCGCGGCTGCAGGGCGAGCGCGCGCGCGATGCCGATGCGCTGCTTCTGTCCGCCGGAGAATTCGCGCGGATAGCGCCCGAGCACCGTTCTCGGCAGTCCCACCAGTTCGAACAGCTCGGCGATGCGCTTGGCACCGCCCATCTCCTCATAGAGGCCATGGATGTGCAGCGGCTCGGCGACGATGTCGCCGACGGTCTTGATCGGATTGAGCGAGGAATACGGGTCCTGGAAGATGTACTGCATGTTCCGGCGGGCCTTGCGCAGCTCGCCGGGGGAGAGGCGCGTCACTTCCTGGCCATCGAAGCGGACGCTGCCGCCGGTGGCCTTGATCAGCCCCATGATGGCGCGGCCTGTCGTGGTCTTGCCGCAGCCGGACTCGCCGACCAGACCGACGGTCTCACCGGCATTGACGGCGAGGCTGACGCCGTCAACGGCCCTCACCCAGCCGACACGGCGGCGGAGGATGCCGGCCTTGATCGGAAAGTGGACCTTGAGCCGGTCGACAACGAGCAACGGCGCCTTGGCCGCGATGGCCTCCGCCGCGAAGGCCGCCGGCGCGCGCGCCGGTGCGGTGGCGCCGGCAAGCAGCGCTGCAACTTCTTCGGCGTAGTGGCAGGCGGAGCGATGGCCCTGCTCGACCTCGTGGAGCGCCGGGTCTTCGTTGCGGCATCGCTCGCGGTCGCGGCCGATCGGGCAACGCGGATGAAAGGTGCAGCCGCTCGGCAGCCGTGCCGGGTTCGGTGGCTGGCCGCGGATCGGCACTAAGCGTTCCTCGGCCGCGTCGATGCGCGGCAGGCTCTGTAGCAGGCCGACGGTGTAGGGATGGCGCGGCCGCTTGAAGATCTCGTGAACCGGACCGGTCTCGACGATGCGGCCGCCATACATGACGGCGACACGATGCGCGACCTCGGCGATCACGCCGAGATCATGCGTGATCAGGATGACGGCGGCCCCGGTATCGGCCTGGCGCTTGGCCAGCACCGAGAGCACCTGCGCCTGGACGGTCACGTCGAGCGCCGTGGTCGGCTCGTCCGCGATGATCAGCCGAGGCCGCCCGGCCATCGCCATGGCGATCACGGCGCGCTGGCGCATGCCGCCGGAAAACTGGTGCGGGTACTGGACGACTCGCCCGGTGGGATCGGGAATGTCGACCTCGCGCAGCAGCTCGATGCCGCGCTCGCGCGCGTTTCCGGCCGCAATCTGGCCGTGCGCGACCTGGCCCTCGGTCACCTGCCGGCCGATGGTGAAGACCGGGTTCAGGGTCGTCGTCGGGTCCTGGAAGATCATGCCGACGTCCTGGCCGCGCATCTGTCGCAGGACCTCGCGGTCGGCGGTCGTCACCTCGACATCGGCAAGCCGGATCGAGCCTTTGACCTTCGCGGTCTCCGGGAGGAGGCCGGTGACGGCGAGCGAGGTGACGCTCTTGCCCGAGCCGGACTCGCCGACAATGCCGAGCACCTCGTTCGAATAGACATCGAAGTCGACGCCGCGGACCGCCGGCACCGGCCGACCGCCGCCGACGAAGGTCACCTCGAGACCGCGGACGGAAAGAACAGGCTCAGACATCCCCACCCATGACGATCAGCATGTCTTGAAAACGAGGCGGCGGCGACCTTGGGGTCGCCGCCGCCGCTTATGAAGACCGGATCAGCGGAACCCGATGGTCCGCGCCACCAGCATGTTGTCGATCTCGCGCGTGATGCCGCCGACATTCTTGGCGGCGACGATGAGACCGATGTCGAAAGTGTTGGTGGGGATGCCGAAAGCAGTCTCGACCAGCACCTTGTTCAGGTTGTCATAGGCATCCTTCACCGGCTGGCCCGAGCCCAGCGTGGTGTCGACGCGCTGCATGGCGGCGACATAGGCCGGGAACGGATGCGGGTTGCCGAGGATCGGGTTGTTGGTGGTGCGGTAGATCGAGTTGGTGCCGACGCGGGTCGGGAACTTCTGGATGTTGCCAATGCCGCCGAATATCGCGTCGAACTTCCCGGTCAGCATGGTATCGGTGAGCTCCGCACCCTGCTTGACGTCAAGCTGGATGTTGATGCCGACCTTGGCCAAGGTGCTCTGCACGATCTGGCTGATCGCCATGCCGTCCTGATCGCCGCCATTGGCCGTCAGCTTCCAGTTGCTCATCTCGGCGGCCGACAGGCCCGATTCCTTGAGCAACGCCTGCGCCTTTTCCAGGCTGAAGGCGTATTTCTGGTCATAGGACTTGTCGGCAGCCGGGCTCGCCGGCGCCCAGGGCAGCGCCGTGATCACGCCGACACCGGCATAGCCGACGCGCAAGATCGCCTCACGGTCCATCAGATGGTTGAAGGCCTGACGGAACTTGTCGTTCTTGAACGGACCTTTAGTGGCATTGATGCGGAACACTTGCACCAGCGGGCCGGGACCCTGGATCAGCTGGTAGCCGGCGTTGCGAAGCCGCACGGCCGAACGCGCGTTGCCGCCGTAGATGATGTCGACGGCGCCGGACTCGAGCGCGGCGCTGGCAGCGTCGTTGTCGCTGAACACGGTCAGGACGACCTCGCTCACGATCGGCGGCTTCTGCCAGTATTTGGCGTTCGCCGTCATCGTCACGCGCTGGCCGAGTACGCGCTCGCCCAGGATGAAGGGTCCGGAGCCCGCATGCTTGGTCTCGACCGCATCGATGCCCGAAGGCTCGATGACCGAGAGGAACTGCAGCAGGTCGGTGATCTGCCGGTCGGGCACCGGGTTCTTGAAGTTGATCGTGATCGCCTGCGGACCTCCGACGGTCCAATCCTGAACGATCGACATCGTCGGATAGACGTTCTTGCCCTTCTGCGGATCGGCCGCCTTCTTGAGCGAGGCCGCGACCGCCTCGGCATTGACCGGATTGCCGCTGTGGAAGTTGACGCCGGAGCGGAGGGTCAGCGCCACCGAGCGGCTGTCGGACGCGACCTTCCACTCGGATGCCAGATTGGCAATCGCCTGGCCCTCGGGCGTGTACTCGATCAGGCTGTCGTACATGTTCTTGATCAGCGGGAAATTCACGCCGGAGAACTGCATCGGATCGAAGTTGTGGATGTCCGCGAGGACGGCGACGCGCAGCCGGCCACCCTTCAAGTCCTGCGCCGAAGCGTCGACTGCAGTGATCGAGAGAGCGGCGCCTGCCAGCAGCAGCGCCCTCGCGAGCCCGAACGGGCGCAACGAAGCGAATTTCATGTGACGGATACCTCCCCTGCTCGATGCATCGTGCAAATAGCCCGTATGGCTGGCCCTCCCAGGACCCTCCAGAGCATTCGTCACAGTGACAAATGCCCCTCCGGCCTGTCAAACGCTGGCGGGAGATTCCTGAAATACCGATTTCGCCTGACGAGACGTTAACCTCGCCAGGTTGCGACATCCTCCAGAGGATAGGCCGGGCGCGGCAGCCGCTTCCAGGGAAGGCCGGCGACATCCGACTGGCCGGGTCCGCGGGTATCGACGCGGATGACTTGCGAGGAGATCGGCGCGAAATACTGGAAGTTGGATGCGGTCTTAAGCACCGCCATCTTGTAGTTGGTCGGCTCGACCCCGAAGGCGCGATAGACCTCCGGCAGGTTTCCGGCGACCCCGCGAAGCTCGCTGATCAGCAGGGTCGCCGGACCGACCTCAAAGACGACCGTTCGGCCCATGTCGATACCCGGCGCTCGGTGATGGTCCAGCTTGACGAAGCCATCGCCGATGCGCCGGACGATCCCGCTGACGTCGAGCGGCTGGAAGAAAGCGGTCGCAACGTTGCCGCCGACCGGAAGCGTCACCTTCGCACCGACGCCGGCCTCAATCAGCCTTGCGACGGTCCCCGGCGCGATCAGCGGGACCAGCGCCGTGCTCTTGATCTTCTGACGTAGGATCGACTCCAGGATCAGATTCGAGTCGCCGGCGGCGCCGCCGAAGACCGTATCGCCGGTGTCGCTCAGGCAGACGACGCCAGCCTGTGCTTCGTCAGCCATGCGCACGGCGGCATCGACAGCAATTGCGTCCTTCTTCTGGAACTCCGCTCGCATCGACCAGGCGAGGTCGGCGATCTCGTCGACCTGCTTCTCGGCAAGAGCGCGGTTGCCATCGGCAACAACGATCGCAGCCCAGCCGCCCTCGGCGACGTCGAGCCAGGGCTGCATCGGGCAATTGGCGACATGGAGGATCTTCGGATCGGCCGCTTCCATCGCGCGCGCCCGGTCGAACCAGATCTTCATCGGCCCCTTTGAGGTCAGGAACTGCTCCTGGTGCGAGATCAGGGGCAGCTTCCGCCACGCCATCACCGGCCTGACCTCGCCTGCGACGGTGCGGATCAGAAGGTCGGTGCCGATCCGGCCGGTGTCGAAGGGATCGTGCGGCTGCGTGCGATGCGCGACGATCGCGGTCGCGTTCTCCACCATCTGCCTGGTGATGTTGGCATGGTGGTCGAGCGAGACGACGATTGGGATGGCAGGGCCAAGGATCGTTCGGCAGAGAGCGATTTGGGCACCCTCGACATCGTCCATGTCCTCGGCGGCGCAGGCGCCGTGAACCTGGAGCGCCAACCCGTCGATCTTGCCGGCGGCCTTGAGGCCGGTGCGGATCTTGTCTTCAAAGAAGCGTCTCATCTCGACCGTAATGCGACCGCCCGCCGTCGCCCAGGCGCGGATGATCGGCACAGACTGGATCTGGCGCTGAGCCGCCTCGACCGCGGCGAGATACCCGCCGATCTGGCCGGACCCGCCGACCTTCTCGAAGATGGCTGCCCCTTCGTAGATCCCGAAGGACTCGAAATCCCGCATCGCGGTCGGCTGCGGATTGAAGTCGTTGGTTTCCTGGCCGATGTTGATGACCGCTAGCCTCATGCGCCCCGACCCCGCTGTGCTCGATCCGCGCAAGATGCGCAATTCGCGGCGCTTTGAGCGGAATACCGGCCGGGGTGCGAAATGTCGGCTTGCGACCGAGGAACCCAAGCGACGCCATCGGCCCCGGTTCCGCCCCTCGCCGGGCGGGATGGTTCAGTATCTTTGCCATGCGGTCGCGCAGGTCCCGCGACGGTCGCGGTCTTGAAGGCTATGATTGCGGCGGCAATGACAGCGCGCGCCGCACACCTCGCAAGCGATATGAACACAGCTCCCCGCCCCTCGGCCTGTCCCGGCCTCTTCCGGATCGTGGCAGCCTTGGACGGCGGCCTCTGCCGCCTCAAGGTTCCGCTCGGCCGCCTATCCGCCGCGGGTGCGCAGGCGATCGCCGAGGCCGCACGCCAGCATGGCAACGGGACGATCGAGATAACCAACCGCGCCAATTTGCAGCTTCGCGGGATCCTCGCGGGCGCAGAGGCCGCCCTCGCCGCCGAGCTGATCGCTGCCGGCCTTGGACCAAGGCACCCGGAAAGCGATGACGTTCGCAACGTCCTGATCTCGCCGATCGCCGGGCTCGATCCGCAACAACGCCTGGATGTAGGCCCCATTGCCACCGACATCCTAGCTCATGTCGAGACCGATGCCGGCTGCCGGACGCTTTCACCGAAGTTCTCGGTGCTGGTCGATGGCGGCGAGAGCGTGGCCGTCGTCGATCACCCGCACGACATCTGGCTTGCCGCGATGGACAGCGAGACCTTTGCCCTCGGCATCGCCGGATGCCCGCCGGTAGAGAGAGACTCGACGCCCTTCCTTGCGATCGCCTCGCGCGATGCCGGCCGGGCGATCGCCTCGGCACTGGCATTGTTTCTGGAGGAAGCCGGCGGCGATCCGGAGATTACCCGCATCCGACACCTGCTCGGCCGGCTTTCCCGCGAGGCAATTATCGACCGCCTGTCGAAACCCCTTGGCGCACGGGCGAATCTCGCCGACAAAGCGCGCCACTGGCGGCGGCCGACCCCGGCCGCCATGGGCCATGTCGGCGTCCGTGCGCAACGACAAGAGGGTCTGTCGGCGGTCGGCGCGGTCCCCCCCCTAGGCCGTCTTTCACCTGACGGATTGGCACACCTCGCGGATCTGGCGGATGAGAATGGCAGCGAGTTGCGGCTTACGCCGTGGCAGAGCGTGATGATACCGGATATCCGGCAGGAGAGAGCGGTACGCGTGGTCGAAGCATTGGAAAGCCTAGGCTTTGTCTGCGAGCCGGGGCACCCTCTCGCAGCGATCGTCGCCTGCGTCGGCTCCGCCGGCTGCGCGAAGGGCCGCGGCGATACAAAGGCCGATGCGATGAAGTTTTCCGACATCGCCGATAGGGGCTTTCTTCACCTCAGCGGATGCGAGCGATCATGCGCTGCCGCGGGTGTCGCGGATATGACGCTGCTCGCATCTGCGCCCGGAGTCTACGACCTGTTCGTCAAGGACCCGCGCGAGGCGCACCGTTTCGGGCGACGGATTGCGGTTGGCCTCTCGGCCGAGCAGGCGCGCGAGCGCATGAGGCCGGCGCAGTGATCGACTACATCCGTGACGGCCAGGAGATCTATCGCCGCTCCTTCTCGATCATCCGCGAGGAGGCCGACCTCACCGGCATCCCGACTGACCTCACGAAGCTCGCCGTCCGCGTCGCCCATGCCTGCGGCATGGTCGATGTCATCGGCGACCTCCGCTTCTCGCCCGGCGCCGGCGCAAAGGGGCGGCAGGCCTTGGCGAGCGGAGCGCCGATCCTGTGCGACGCGAGGATGGTCGCCGACGGCATCACCCGTTCGCGGCTGCCGGCGGAGAACCGCGTGATCTGCACGCTCGACGATCCGCTGGTTCCGGGCCTCGCCCGGAAGATCGGCAACACCCGCTCCGCCGCTGCGCTCGACCTCTGGCATCCGCATCTCGAAGGATCGGTGGTCGCGATCGGCAATGCGCCGACCGCGCTCTTTCGCCTGCTCGAGATGCTGGATGAGGGCGCGCCGAAGCCGGCCCTGATCCTCGGGTTTCCGGTCGGGTTCGTCGGCGCTGCCGAGTCCAAGGACGCGCTGGCCCAGGACAGCCGCGGCATTCCCTTCGTGATCGTCCGCGGCCGCCGCGGCGGCAGCGCGATGGTCGCCGCCGCTGTCAATGCGCTGTCGACGGAGACCGAGTGATGCCAGCGCCCGGTCGTCTTCTCGGCCTCGGCGTCGGCCCGGGCGATCCGGAGCTGATCACGGTCAAGGCGCTCCGCCTGCTACGCGATGCGCCGGTGGTCGCCTATCTTGTCGCCAAGGGCAAGAAGGGCAATGCCTACTCGATCGTCGAGGCGCATCTGCGGCCCGAGCAGACGATCGTTCCCCTCGTCTATCCGGTGACGACCGAGTTCCTGCCGCCACCCCTCAGCTACGATGCGATCATCTCGGGCTTCTACGACGAGGCCGCGGCCACGGTCGCGACGCATCTCGATCAGGGTCGCGACGTCGCCGTGATCTGCGAGGGCGATCCGTTCTTCTACGGCTCCTTCATGTATCTGCACGATCGGCTTGCCGCGCGCTACCCGACGGAGGTCGTGCCCGGCGTCTGCTCGATCGTCGCCTGCTCCTCGGCGCTCGGTGCGCCGCTCACCTACCGCAACCAGAGCCTCGCTGTGCTTTCGGGCGTGCTCCCCGAGGAGGAACTCTCGAAGCGTCTAGCCGCGGCCGATGCGGCGGCGGTGATGAAGCTCGGCCGCAACTTCGAGAAGGTGCGCCGGGTCGTGACCGACCTCGGCCTCGCCGGACGCGCGCGCTATATCGAGCGCGCGACGATGGAGAACCAGCGCTCGTTGCCGCTGGCGGAGGTCGACGCGTCGTCCGTTCCCTATTTCTCGATGATCCTGATCCCCGGCCAGAAGTGGCAGGCGTAAGCGCACGGGCGCCGGCGATCGTCATCCTTGGCGAGGGCAGCCAGGAGGCGGCACGGCGTGTCCGCGCCGCGCTCGACGGTGCTGCGATCCATGGGCTCGCCGGACGGACGAGCGGGACCGACCTCACCTTCCGGGACTTCGGCGAGACGGTCCGCCGGCTGTTGCGCGAGGACGTGCCGATCATCGCCTTTTGCGCTGCCGGCATCGTCATTCGCACGCTGGCGCCTATCCTGCAGGACAAGCGCGCGGAGCCGCCGGTGATCGCCGTCGCCGAGGATGGCAGCTCCGTCGTGCCGCTGCTCGGTGGGCTACGCGGCGTCAACGAGCTCGCACGCCGGATCGGACGGGCCCTCGGCGTCACGCCGGCGATCACGACCACCGGCGAGGTCCGCTTCGGAGCGGCGCTGGAGCATCCCCCCCCCGGCTACGAGATGCGCAATCCCGGCGCCGGCAAGCGCTTCATGTCCGACGTGCTCTCTGGCGAGCGGATACGTCTCTCCGGCGAGGCCCCTTGGCTCATGGGGACGCGCCTCCCCTTCGATCCCGATGGCCGGCTCGCGATCATCGTCACCGTTCGCGACGTCGAGCCTGGCGAGCGGGAACTGGTGTTCCATCCCCGGTCCGCGATCGTCGCCGTCGACGCCGATGGCGCCGACCTTCCGCACCGCCTCGAGGAGGCTCTGGCGAAGGCGCACATCGCCCGACAGTCGGTTGCAGCCGTGGTCGCCCCTGAGCGCGACGCCGCGCGCCCCGAGGTCTACGCGGCCGCAGCGGCCCTCTCCTGCCCGGTGAGGCTGCTTCCTGGCAAATCCGCGGCCGAGCTTGCACGCGCGGCAGTGCCCCGACCCATCGAGGAATCGGGCGACGCATCCATTGCGATCGCGGTCTCCTCCGAGCCGCTCGATGTCGGCTCGATCGGCCGGGCGCGTGGCTGGCTCTCGGTCATCGGGCTCGGCCCGGGAACCGACGACCAACGAACGCCGGAGGCAAGCCGTGCCCTCGCCGAGGCCGAGGACATCGTCGGATATGAGACCTATGTACAGACGGCCGGTCCCTTCCGGCCGGACCAGAGAGTCCATGCGTCCGACAATCGCGAGGAGCTGGATCGGGCGCGGCAGGCATTCGTGCTGGCCGCTGAAGGCCGCCGCGTCGCTGTCGTCTCGTCGGGTGATCCTGGCGTCTTCGCGATGGCGGCAGCCGTGATGGAAGCGCTCGACGGCGCTGAGGCGGCATGGCACGGCGTCGAGCTCCGCGTCCTGCCTGGCATCTCGGCCGCCCAGGCCGCCGCGGCCCGCGCCGGCGCACCGCTCGGGCACGATTTCTGCGTGATCTCACTGTCGGACAACCTGAAGCCCTGGGCGATCATTGAGCGCCGGCTCGATCTCGCCGCGGCCGCAGACCTCGTTCTCGCGCTCTACAACCCGATATCCCGCACCCGACCGACCCAGCTCGGCCGCGCGATCGAGATCATCCGTAAGCATCGCGCGCCGATGACACCGGTCGTGCTCGGTCGCGAGATCGGTCGCCGCGACGAGACGGTACGCCTGGTGCCTCTGAGCAAGCTCGCGCCGGAGATGGCGGACATGCGCACGACGATCCTGATCGGCTCCTCGACCACGCGCTTCGTGCCGCGCGCCGACGGCTCGTCCTGGGTGTACACGCCGCGCTGGTACGGCGAAGCGCCGAAGCGCTAATCGACGATCGCCTCCGCCTCGACCTCGACCGCGTAGTCGCCCACCAGGCGCCCGACCTCGAACAGGGTGTTTGCAGGGCGGACATCGCGAAAGCAGCGCCCATGCACGCGCGAGGCCTGCTCCCATTGACCGGCATCGGCCAAGAAGACGCGCGTGCGTACCACGTCATCGAGCCCGCTTCCGAGCGCGGCGAGGCTGGCCGAGATCTTGTCGAGGATGAAGGCCGTCTGGCCGGCGGCATCGCCGGGGCAGACCACCTTGCCGGCGCCGGAGGTAGCGGTCGTGCCGCTGACCAGAATACGGTTGCCGATTCTGACTGCGCGGGAGAAGCCGGCGACCGCCTCCCAAACGCTGCCGGACGAAACCTGCATGCGGCCAGCCCGGCCAGGCACGGGTACGGCCGTGTAGACCTTGGGAATGCTTTCGAGGTGGTGGCTGAGGTCGCCCGAAGCAGTGAGGAAAGGCGGTTTCCGGTATTCGTCACCGCAGTCGCCGGGGATCGGTCTCGCCTCCGAAAGGCTCGCTTCGATCGCCGCCATGTCCGCGCGATCGAGGGTGAAAGAGAAGAGCTTGAGATTGTCGGCACGATGCTCGCGTTCGCCGAGCCGGGCGCCGATGATGATCGCGGCGACCGCCGGCTGCTGCAGCACCCACCGCGTCGCGACGTTGGCGATCGAGACGCCGTGCCTTCCGCCGATCGCCGCCAGCGTCTTCAGCAGCTCCTGCAGCACCGGCCATCCGCCGATCGCTTCGATGAATCGCTTGTACTTCGACTTGCTCCAGTCGGGAATGGCGGTTGGCTCGGGCTTGCCGAGCCAGGTATCGGCGAGGAAGCCGCCGCCGAGCGTGCCATAGGCGAGCAAGCGAACGCCGTTCTCGAGACAGAAGGTCGTCATGTCGCCGGCGGCACGGCGGTCGAGCAACGAGAAGGAAACCTGGTTGCTGACGATCGGGATGCCGTGCCTGACCGCGACGCGCAGGTGGTCGGTGTCGAAATTAGTGAGGCCTAGATGTCGGATGCGCCCCGCCTCCTTGAGCGCCTTCAGCTCCTCCAGGGCCTCGATGTAGCTGAGATGCTGGAAGGTCCACCAGTGGAACTGCAGCAGATCGATGGCGTCGACCTGCAGGCGCTTCAGCGAGCGTTCGATGCCGGCGCGAACGATCCCGGCCGTCATCGGCCCCGGCACCGGGCACCATTTGGTGAAGGCGCGCGACCGAGCGGTGGCGCCTGCGCCGCGCAGGTAGCGGCCGGTGATGACCTCGGCGCTGCCGTAGTGATCCGCCATGTCGAAGGTATCGAAGCCGGCGGCGGCATAGTCTGCCATCGCTTTGGCGGATACGATCGGATCGAGGGTCTTGCCGTCGCGCTCCTGATCGGCAACCTGCCAAAGGCCGGTGACGATGCGGCTGATCTCGAGCCCCGGAGCGATGGTCGTGCGTTCGGAGATCTGCATGTCAGGCTGCGTTCAGATTGTACTTCATGATGCGGCCGTGACGCCCGTTGCGGTCGCGCTCAAGCTCGAAGGTATCGCCGCGCGGTCCCTGCCGACGCGCCAGCACCTGCGCGATGGCAGCGCGATCGGCGGCATCGAGCCGGAAGTCGAAGATCTTGAGGTCGGCGGCGAGATGATCGGCGTAGCGCGCGCCGACGATGATCCCGGCGACGCCGGGCCGGTCGAGCATCCAGCGGCCGGCAACAGCGGCGATGTTGACGCCGTGACGCTGCGCGATCGCATCGAGGGCGCCGAGCAGCTCCTGGAACAAGCCCCAGCCGCCGAAATCGTCGATGATCAGCTTGTACTTGATCAGCGAGCGATTGGTCAGCGTGCCTTCGGCGGGCTCCGGATTGTTGAGCCAGGCATCGGTCAGGAAGCCGCCGGCCAAGGTGCCGTAGCAAAGGAGCCCGAAATCTTTCTGGCGCGCCAGCTCGGTAAGCCCGTTCTCGGCGCGCGGATCGAGGAGCGAATACTGGATCTGCATCGAGACCAGCGGCACGCCCGCCTCGATCAGGGCCCTGGTATGTGGTGTATCGAAATTGGTCCCGCCGAGCCGGTCGATCTTTCCGGCCCGCTGCAGGTCCCGGAGGATGAGAGCCGTTTCGACCGCACCGGGCACCGCATAGTTCCACCAATGGAATTGCACGAGGTCGAGACGGTCCGTCTTCAGGCGCGTGAGCGAGCGGTCGATGATGCTTTCGACGTAGCCGCGGTCGAGAGCCGCGAGCTTGTCCCAGTCGGGAACGAACTTCGTATGCACCTTGAGGGCCTGCAGCGCGGACTTCCCGCGCTCGCGCTCGAAGCGGCTTCTGAACTCGCCGATCATCTCCTCGGCGCCGGTATAGATGTCGGCGCAGTCGAAGGTGGTCACGCCGCGATCGATGAAGGCCGCCATATCGGAAACCGCCCGCTCGCGATCCACCGGGCCGTGACCTCCCGCAAGCTGCCAGCCGCCACGCAGCAGACGCGAGATCTCATAGCCCGGCGCCAGCTCCTGCCGCTCGACCGCCATGTCAGGTTTTCTTTTCGTCGAGCGGGACGGCCGTCACCTCCGCGTGCGCGAAGCTGCGCTTACCCGTACGGGTGATGCGAAAGCGCGTCGGGCAGTTCGGGTCCGGGCAGGCGACCTCGGCATCGGTCGACATCCAGTCGTTCGGATGGGTCTGACGCTGCTTCGCCGGGAGAAGCGGCAGCAGGGCCGCCAGCGAGTAGATGGAGAAACCCTGGCCGGGCGGAAGGTGCAGCATCTCGCCGCGCAGCTCGAAGAAGTCGCCGACCTTGGCGCCGCAGAAGACGCGGGCGTCCGGCGGCGCCACGACCTCGACCTTGAGGTCATAGAGCTCGAAGCGGTCGTCGCTCACGGAATGCCCCCTTGGCGAGAGGGCTGGCCGGGTTACACACCGGCCAGCCCCTCCGCGTCAGCCGTCGATCTTCTTGAACAGCGCCTGCATCTGGTCGATCGAAATGACGTGATCGGTGACGATCTCGCCGTTCACGATCTTCCACACCAGCGCCGGCCCGGTGACGTCGCCATTGGCGTCGAATTCGATCGGCCCGGTGGCGCCGTGGTACTTGATCGGCTTGCCGGCTTTGATCAGCTCGAGCGCCTTCTTGTACTCCTCGGGCCCGGTGCCGACAGTGGCGCCGCCGGCCGCGTGGACCTGACGCACCGCGTCCTTGATCGACGGACCGGTCAGGTCCTTGGCGATGTTCATAGCGAGCCCCAGCACCATCATGGCGTCGTACTGGGTGTGCACGCCGGGGCCTTTGCTGTCGTACTTGTACTTGTCCTCGAAGGCCTTGTTGAAGGCGTCGACCGTCGGCCCGGCAACCTGGGCGTTGTCCATGCCGAAGGACTCGTTGAGGAAGCGCCCGCCGACGCCGTCGACGAAGTCCTTCACCCGCATCGAGTTGTTGAGCGCGATCTTCTGCGTGCCGCCGAGCGACAGCCACTCGCGCACGATGGTGACGGCGTCCTTGGGGAAGCCGATCAGGAGCAGCGACTCGGGCTTCTCGGCCAGCGCCTTGGTGACTTCGGCGCGGTAGCTCGGCTGGTTGTCGGTGTACGGCACCTCGGCGACGATGTCGCCGCCGAGCTTCGGCAGGGCCAGCTTGACGAAGCGGGTCATATCCTGGCCGAAATCGGTGTTGACGTAGATGATCGCGGTCCGCTTGAGCCCGCGTCGCGCCATCTCGCTCGCAGTCGCGACCGCCTGGGTCTTGCTGGTCGGCAACGTGCGGAAGAAGTAGCCCTGGCTGCGGCCATCGAGCGTGAACGGCGTCGCGGTCGAGCAGCAGCTGATCTGCACGACCTTGGACGGCGCCGTGATCGAGGAGATGATCGGACCGGTGACGCCGGAAGAGATCGTGCCGGTGAAGGCCTGTACGCGCTCGACCTCGACCAGGTACTTTGCGGCGTCGACGCCGACCGTCGGCTGACCCTGATCGTCGCGCAGGATGAACTGCACCGGGCAGCCCTTGACGCCACCGCCGGCATTGATGTGCTCGACCGCGAGCTGAGCGCTCTCGGCGATCTTCTTGGTGATCGGCCCCATCGATCCGGTCAGCGGCAGCACGCCGCCGATCTTCACCGGGCAGCTAGCCTGCGCCGCAGCATCCGAGGGCGCAAGCACGGCCGCCGCAACCAGGACAGCCGAAAGCGCAATCCATTTCCTCATGACACGAGTCTCCCTGTAGGACACCGTTCTTATAGGGGAAGCTTAGTCGTCGGCGTGGCGCGAGACTACTGGAACCTCGCCGATCAGTCCGCGCGGCCGGAACAGCAGCGAAGCAACGAGAAGAAGGCCGATCAGGATCACCTGGACGGCGCCGCCTTGGGCGGCATAGGCCGGCGGCACCAGCTTCGCGATGAGGACGCCCGAGGCCGCCCAGATCCCCCAGATAACAAGCGCGCCGAGCAGCGCCCCCTTGTTGTTACCGCTGCCGCCGACGATCACCATCGCCCAGATCTGGAATGTCAGGATCGGCAGGAAGTCGAAGGGGCTGACGAAGCCGATGAAGCCGACATAGAGCGCGCCGGCGAGCCCCATCAGCGTCGAGCCGAGCACGAAGGCCTCAAGGCGGAAGCGGCGTGCGCTCTTGCCAAGAGCGATCGCCGCGGTCTCATCCTCGCGGATCGCCTTCAGCACGCGTCCCCAGGGCGACCTCAGTATCCGCTCGAGCGCCCAGTAGACCAAGCCGACCACGGCGATCAGGAGGCCCAGATAGAAGAGGTTGAAGCCGAGCGGGCTTCCGAACCAGGCCGAGAGAGGGCGCGGTATCGCCGGCAGGCCCTGCGCGCCTCCGGTCAGGCCGTCCCAGTTCAGCGTCACGAGCTGGATGGTGGTGGCGATGCCGAAGGTGGCGATGGCGAGGTAGTCGCCGCGCAACCTTATCGTCGCAAGCCCGACGATCCAGGCAGCAAGTGCGCTGGCCGCCATCGCTCCGACAATCCCGACGATCCAGGGCAGGCCGAAATTCCCGATCAGGTCAGGCCGCGGCGCCGTCACCAGGATCGCGTGTGCGTATGCCCCGATCGCATAGAAGCCTACGATCCCGGCGTTGAAGAGGCCGGTGTAGCCCCATTGCAGATTGAGGCCGAGCGCCATCACGCCGAGGATCAGCACGATGCAGGCGAAGAAGACGAGATAGGAGAAGACGCCGATCACGTCTTCTCTCCGAACAAACCCTGCGGACGGAAGAAGAGAACAAGCAGCAGGACGAGGAAGGGCATCGCCGTCTTGTAGCCGGAGCCGATAAAGAGGACCGAGAGGTTCTCGGCGAGCCCGACCAGAAGACCGCCGACCACCGCACCGGCCAGCGATCCCGTGCCACCGAGGATCGAGGCGGCGAAGAGCGCGAGCAGCAGGCTGAAGCCCATCTCCGGGTGAAGCTGAGGGGTGAGGCCGAGGAAGACGCCGGCCGTCGCCGCCAGCGCGCCGGAGAGAATCCAGGTCCAGCGGATCACGCTCTCGACCTCGATACCGCAGGCGCGTGCCAGCGAGGGGCTCTCGGCCATCGCGCGCATCGCAATGCCGGTCCGGCTGTAGGTCAGGTAGAGGTGGAGCGCGACGACGATGGCGAGCGTGAGGCCGAGGATGAAGATCTGATCGGGCAGCATGCGCACGCCCGGCAGCACCTCGAGCGCGATCTGCAGCTCGCGCGTATAGAAGTGGGTGCCGTGGCCCCAGATCATCACGACGACATGCCGCATGATCAGGGCGGCGCCGAAGGCGGCGAAGACCAGCGACATCGGATGCGCGCCGGTGCGTCTGAGGCGCCGGAAGATCAGGAGATCGACGAGCCAGGCAAGGCAGCCGGTCAGCAAGGCGGCCAGCGCCATTGCTGCCATCATCTGCCAGCCGAAAGAGAGCTCCGCCGTCGGCGTGCCGGGACCGGCGAAGGCGACGAAGACCAGCGCGAGATAGGCGCCCCAGGTCAGCAGCTCGGAATGCGCGAAGTTGGCAAATTTGAGGATCTGCAGACCGAAGGAAACCCCGATCGCGCCGAGCGCGATGATCGCGCCGGTCAGGATGCCATCGGCAATCGACTGCGCCAGCATCATTGCGCCTTCCTTCCACCGAGGAAGGCCTCGGCGAGGACGGCGTCGGCGAGAAGATCGGCCGCGCGCCCGCCGGCGCGGTTCCGCCCTTCGGCCAGCACGCAGCCGCGATCGGACACAGCGAGCGCCGCGCGCGCATTCTGCTCGACCATCAGGATCGCGACGCCCGTCGTCGCCAGCCGGCGAAGCTCGGCGAAGACCTCGCCCACCACCTTGGGCGCCAGGCCGGCGGTCGGCTCGTCGAGCACGACCACTGATGGATCGGTCATCAGCGCCCGCGCGATCGCCAGCATCTGACGCTGGCCTCCCGAAAGCACACGGCCGCGCTGGTGGCGCTTGGCCGCCAGCTCCGGGAACATCGCATAGGCGCGATCGAGGTGCGGCTTGAGCTCGCCGCGTACCGTATGGCCTCCGACCACGAGGTTCTCGTGAATGGTCAGGGAGGCGAAGATGTTGGCTGTCTGCGGCACGAAGGCGATCCCGTCAGCGACCAACTTGTCCGCCGGACGACCGGTAACGTCGCGACCGCTCAAGCTGACCTGCCCCCTCTCGATCGGAAGCAGGCCGACCAGGGCCTTCACGAAGGTCGACTTTCCGGCGCCGTTCGGCCCGATGATGGTGACGATCTCGCCCGGCGCGATGTCGGCAGATACCCCATGCACGATGGGGAGGCCCGGTACATAGCCGGCAACCACGTCACGGGCGATGAGGATCGGCTGCGTCACGCCTGTGCCTGGCCCAGATAGGCGTCGATCACCTCGGGGTGGCGCTGGATCTCCTCAGGTGCTCCCTCGAGGATCACCTTGCCCTGGGCCATCACCACGATCGGATGGCAGAGGCGCATGACCAGATCCATGTTGTGCTCGATGATCAGGAAGGTGACGCCCTGGGCATGGAGTGCCTGGATCTTCTCGACCAGATGCTCCATCAGCGCCGGGTTGACGCCGGCAGCGGGCTCGTCGAGCAGGATCATCTTCGGCTCGATCATCAGGACCCGCGCGAGCTCCAGCAGCTTCTGCTGGCCGCCGGAGAGCGCGCCCGCCATGTGACCGAGATGGCCGCCGAGGCCGCAGAACCGTAGAACCTCGACGGCGCGCTCGCGTCCCGCCCTCTCCTCGTACGCGACGCGACCTGACCGCCACCAGTTGGTCCAGAAACGCTCGCCGGTCTGGTTCAGCGAAACCAGCATTGCGTTCTCGAGCACGGTCATCTGGGGAAAAGGCCGCGGAATCTGGAAGGTCCGCGCGAGACCCTGGCGGAAGATGCGATCAGGCGTGACGCCGTCGATCCTCACGCCGGAGAAGACGATCTCACCCGCATCGGGCTTGAACGACCCCGCGATCAGATTGAACAATGTCGTCTTGCCGGCGCCGTTCGGCCCGATCACCCCGGTAATCCGATTGGCGGCGATCTCCAGGTCGACGCCATCGACCGCCCTCAGATTGCCGAAGGTTTTGACGACGCCCCTGAGCGTCAACAAGCCCTACCCCGACCGCAGATTCGCTTTCGAGGGCAGTCAAGCACGGCTTCGGACCCGGCCAATAGCGGAAAGTGCCGGGAAGTGCGTCCTACGGCTCTGTCTAGCCTTGAATCGGAGGCGTTCCCGACACCGGGACGCGCTCAGCGTGCAGCGAGCTCACCGCCCGCGGCCTGCTTCTCCCAGCACTTCGGTCCGGGTCCGCGCATGTAGTGGAGTTCCGGGCGATAGGCGGCCGCTGCGAGCCGGCGTCGGACGCGTCGACGGATGTCCGCCGCCGCTGCCAAGAGAGATGCCAGAATTGTATGCCGCCGCGTCATCGCCAACCTCCGCCTATAGTATGGCCGGAGGGTGGTTACCAATTCGTGACCAAGCTCACAGGCTTTAAAAAGCGGCCGGGCGTCTTGGGACGGCAGACGCCTTATTGGTTAGAGCGTACGGGCGATGCGATGGAGGGCCTCCTCGGTCGCCTCGACTTCGCCGACCAGGGCGACGCGGATGTAGGGCGCCCCGAGGTTGGTGCCGTCCGGCTCGGGCCGCGTCAGGTAGCCGCCGGGCAGCACCCTGACGCCGACCTCCCAGAGCTTCCGCGTCGCCGCCTCGCCATCGCCGACATCGAGCCAGAGATAGAAGCCGCCGGCTGGCCGGTAGAAGCCGAAGCGCTTGGCAAGAATGCGCTCGGCGTCGTCGAACTTGCGGCGGTAGAGCGCGCGGGTCGCGGCGACATGCGCGTCGTCGCGCCAGAGCGCCGCCGCCGCCTCCAGCGTCGAAAGCGGGGTCGCGGCGCAGGCATAGCTGCGGAGCCTCACCATCAGCGCGGTCAGCGACGGCGCACCGACGCCGAAGCCCGAGCGGAGCCCTGGTGCGCTCGAGCGCTTCGAAAGCGTGTGGAAGACCATCAGGTTGTCCAGGGAGCCACCGAGCGAAGCGGCGGCCTGGAGCGCACCGACCGGCACCGCATCCGTCGAATAGACCTCGCCGTAGCATTCGTCGGAGACCAGCACGAAGTCGTGCTGACGCGCCAAGCGCAGCGCCTTCTCGAGATAAGCGAGACTGGCGACTGCGCCCTGCGGGTTGCTCGGCGTGCAAAGATACATGATCTGCGTGCGTGACAGCACGTCGGCGGAGATCGCATCGAGATCCGGAAGGAAACCGTTGGCCGCCGTCGCCGGCAGATAGACCGGCTCGGCGCCGGCGAGGGTCGAGGCGCCGACATAGACCTGATAGACCGGGTTCGGCATCAGCGCGAGCGGCTTCGGCCCGCCATCCTGAGCCGGCGAGATCGCCACTGTCGCCGCCATGTAGAGACCTTCGCGTGTGCCGGCGCAGGCGACGATCATGGTGTCGGGGTCGATCATGCCCTGCGGCAGCTCGTAACGCCGATCGAGCCAGTCAGCCGCGGCGCGCTTGAAGTCCGGCGTGCCGCTCTGCGGCGGATAGCGGTTCCAGGTATCGCCGTTGCGGCTGACGATCTGGTGCAGGAAGGCCGGGGGCTGATGCTGCGGCTCGCCGATCGAGAGGTTGATCGGGGGCGTGTTGCCGCGCGGCGTGACGTTCGCGAGCAGCTTCGCCAGGCGCTCGAACGGATAGTCGCGAAGCCCCTCCAGCCGCGCGTTCGCCATCATGCGTCTCCTCCAGCTTCAGGTGAGTATACCTCGGTGTGGTAAGCTCAGCTCTACTGCCCATCCCTCGATGAACAACCTTCATAGCAACGACACCTAGCGAGTCCCTATGAGGGCAGGAAGCGGTCGCCGTGGTGGGATCATGAGCGTGACCGCGCTTGCCCGGCGGCTGGCGAGCTCACTACCGCGCAGCCGATGACCCGGAGGGCAAGGAATGCGCTCGCTGACTCCTCGGCAGGAGTGGCGATGACCGGCGCACCTCACTCGCCCGACTTCGGCAGGAGCTCGCCATGAGGCTCGGCCCACGCATTCGCCAGCTCGAGCGCCAAGCGACCGGCGCGGCAGCGCTTCATGTGGTCCTGACCTACGAGGGCGAGACCGAAGCCGAGGCCCTTCGCCGTGCCGCCATCGCCCCGAGCCCGACGGACCTCGTCGTTTTCCTTCGCAAGTTCACCAGCAAACGACAGGCGCGGACCGCATGACTGCAAAATCGCGCGCAACAACGACCCCACCCCTGTTAGCGTTCAGCGCATTGATCGCGTTGAGAAAGATTGGAATTGCGGGGGTCGCGTCACGCGTCCAACCGTGACCCCTCCGAAGCGCTCGATCT
>VGEN01000007.1 GCA_016869285.1 Alphaproteobacteria bacterium | reverse complement strand
CGCGGCACCTCTTTCGTCTCGATCAAGCAGCTCCGGGAGCACATCGATGCTTTCATCCAAACCTACAACCAGAACGCCAAGCCGTTCGTCTGGACCAAGACAAACGTCCATCAACGCCGCTTCAAAGACCGACGTATCAGCCAATTGTGATTCCGGGTACTAGTTCGCCGATCACACGGCGCCACCACGCCCGGTACGACAGGTTCTCCATCACATGAGCACGCGCTGCCGTCACGATCGCCCGTCGCGCCGCGTCGTTGCCTAGGTAGCGGCGAATCTTGGCCGCGAGATCCGTCGGATCGGTGAAGGGGACATAGTGGCGATAGGGCGTGAGATAGCGGGGGGTGACCTCGTTCTCGCTCTCGAACAGGAGCGCACCGCACAGAATGCTCTCGATCACGCGACCTTTAAGCTGATGGGCGCCCGCGGTGGTCTTCGAGAAGTTCAACGTGATCTTGGAACGGTTGAGGAATTGCACATAGTCCTCGTCGGACACGAATCCGGTCTCGTCGCTGCCGTGAACCTCAATCGGCGCACCGATCTTCCTCGCCTCGACGATCGCCGCGCGCCGATCCTCATAGTGATGAAGCTTGCCGATGAAGCCGACATCGATGTCGCGTTCGATCCCGAGGTCGCGAAAGAGCCGGCCGTCGCGCGGCGCCCACAGATCGAGCACGGTCCTGCCCGGCACGCGCTTCGCCAGCTCCGCGCCGTTGCCGTCCCACGAGGCGGAAATGTCGCCGATGGCGGCATATCCGGCGATCAGCGAGGTCTGGAAAGCGTAGCCGAGGTCGGCGAAGGAGAAGATCAGCCTCGGTCCGTATAGAAGCCGCGCCGCGTAGAGGATCTCGACGCGCACGTTGAAATGCATCGTATCGAGGAAGACGTGAGGATGAACGTAGATGAACTCCGGGCGGATCTCCGCCACCTTCTCCAGGAACTTGATGTGGCAGGTCAAAGGGTCGTCATGGGCCATCTTGTCGAAATGAACGTAACAAATGTCGAATCCGGTTACGTCGCAGAGATTCCGCCGTTCCGACTCGATCACTTCCGCGTTCGCCGGCTGCGCAGGATTGCCGGTCTCGAAGAGCTGTCGGACGACCAGGCCGCAGCGTCTCTGCGCAGCGGTCATCTCAGGATTACGGCTTTGCTTGAGCTCATCGCCGCGCAGATTGGCACAGGGACGGGGTGTCCCAGAAGGCCGAACCTGATCGCTGGCGCCTAGGCGCGCGCCGCTTCCGGAGCATCCGATAGCGGCCGATCGAGCTTCGCCAGCATCTCCTTCGGCACCACCTGCCAGAACCTGGCGCGCTCCAGGCGCCAGTCGACGAGCAGGCGCTCGGCGAACTTCGATTGGGTCTCGCGCTGGTGCTCGGCGATCAGGTCCTTGAGCACGCTCTCCCAATGGCCGGAGGCGAGGCGCTGGTAGATCAGCGTGTCCGGGTTGACCGCATGGGCGAAGGTGTCGTCGGAGTCGTAGACGAAGGCCATGCCGCCGGTCATGCCGGCGCCGAAGTTGTCGCCGACGGGACCTAGGATCGCGACCATGCCGCCGGTCATGTATTCGCAGGCGTTCGAGCCTGCGCCCTCGACCACGGCGATGGCGCCCGAGTTGCGAACAGCAAAGCGCTGCCCCGCCTGGCCCGAGGCGAAGAGCCGCCCGGCAGTGGCGCCGTAGAGCACTGTGTTGCCGATGATGGTGTTGTGGTTTGTCACCAGCGGGCTTGCCGTCGTCGTGCGCACGACGATGGTGCCGCCGGACAGGCCCTTGCCGACATAGTCGTTGGCGTCGCCGAAGACCTCGAGCTTGAGACCTTGCACGGCAAAGGCGCCGAGCGACTGGCCAGCGGAACCGCGGAGCCGGACGGCGATCTGGCCCGGCTGCAGGCCCGTCATGCCGAAGCGGCGGACCAGCCGGCTCGACAGCTTGGTGCCGATGGCGCGATGCGTGTTCCTGATGTTGTAGGCGAGCTGCATCTTCTCGCCCTCCTCGAGCGCGGCCTTGGCGTCGCGGATCATCTGCGCATCCAGCGTCTCGGGCACCTCGATGCGGCCCTCGACGGTGCAGTGGCGGGCCTGGCCGCCGGCATCCGCCTGGATTAGGAGCGAGTTCAGGTCGAGGTCGTCGAGGTCGCGTCCGCCGCGGTCGATCTGCGAGAGGAGGTCGGTGCGGCCGATCACCTCGAGCATCGAGCGCACGCCGAGCGAAGCCAGGATGTCGCGCGTTTCCTCGGCGATGAAGGTGAAGAGATTCACCACCTTCTCCGGCGTGCCCTCGAACTTGGCGCGCAGCTTCTCATCCTGGGTGCAGACGCCGACCGGGCAGGTGTTGGAGTGGCATTGACGGACCATGATGCAGCCCATGGCCACCAGCGAGGCGGTGCCGATGCCGAATTCCTCGGCCCCGAGGATTGCTGCCATGACGACGTCGCGCCCGGTCTTGATGCCGCCGTCGACGCGAAGCCGAACGTTCTGGCGGAGCCGGTTGAGCGTCAGCACCTGATGGACCTCGGAGAGGCCCATCTCCCAGGGGATGCCGGCATACTTGATCGAGCTCTGCGGCGAGGCGCCGGTGCCGCCCGAGTGGCCGGAGATCAGGATCGTATCGGCTTTCGCCTTGGCGACGCCGGCGGCGATAGTGCCGATGCCGGAGCGCGCCACCAGCTTCACGCAAACGCGCGCATCCGGGTTGATCTGCTTCAGGTCGTAGATGAGCTGCGCCAGATCCTCGATCGAGTAGATGTCGTGGTGCGGCGGTGGCGAGATCAGGCTGACGCCGGGCATAGAGTGGCGCAGCCTGGCGATCAGGCCCGAGACCTTGATGCCGGGGAGCTGGCCGCCCTCGCCGGGCTTGGCACCCTGGGCGACCTTGATCTCGATCTCGCGGCAGTTGTTGAGGTACTCGGCGGTGACGCCGAAGCGGCCGGAGGCGATCTGCTTGATCGCGGAGGAAGGGTTGTCGCCGTTCGGGCGCGGCGTGTAGCGCGCCGGGTCCTCGCCGCCTTCGCCGGAATCGGACTTGGCGCCGATGCGGTTCATCGCGATCGACAGCGTCTCATGCGCCTCGGGGCTGAGCGCGCCGAGCGAGATGCCGGGTGCGACCAGACGCTTCCTGATCTCGGTGATCGACTCGACCTCGTCGACCGAGACCGCCTGCGTGGTCGCGGTGAAGTCGAGCAGATCGCGCAAGTGGATCGGCGGCAGCTTGCGCGTCGCCTCCGAATACTTGCGATAGGTGTGGTAGCTGTCGGTCGCGACGGCGGTCTGCAGCGTGTGGATCAGATTGCCTTCAAAGGCATGTGCCTCGCCCGAGCGGCGGAAGCGATAGAGGCCGCCGACCGGCAGCGCCACGGGATCCTCGGAGAAGGCGCGTTGATGCAGCTCGATCACTTTGCGCTGCACGCCGGAAAGGCCGATGCCGGAGATGCGGCTGGTCATACCCGGGAAGAAGTCCGCGACGAGCGAACGCGACAGCCCGACGGCCTCGAAATTGTAGCCGCCGCGATATGAGGAGATCACCGAGATCCCCATCTTGCTCATGATCTTGAGCAAGCCGTCGTCGACCGCCTTCTTGAAGCGGCGGATGCAGTCATCCAGCGTGAGCTGGCCGAAGAGGCCGCGCGCATGGCGCTCGGCGATCGCCTCCTGAGCCAGGTAGGCGTTTACCGTGGTGGCGCCGACGCCGACCAGGACTGCGGCATAGTGCACGTCCAAGCACTCGCCGGAGCGTACGTTGAGCGAGGTGAAGGTGCGCAGATTCTGGCGCACCAGGTGCGAGTGCACGCCGCCGGCGGCGAGGATCATCGGGATCGGTGCGCGGTCGGGGCCGATGCTCTTGTCGGTGAGCACGACGTGGGTGCAGCCGGCGCGCACGCCGTTCTCTGCCTCGCGCTGGACGCGCTGGATCGCCTCCTTGAGGCTCAGATCGCCGCCGCGCGGGTCGAAGCTGCAATCAACCTCGACCGCGGTATCGCCCATGTAGTCGCGCATCGCCTCGAACTCGGCGTTCGAGAGGATCGGCGATTCGAGCTGCAGCAGGTGGCACTGGCTCTCGTCCTCGTCGAGGATGTTGCCGAGATTGCCGAGCCGCGTGCGCACGGTCATCACCCGCGCCTCGCGCAGCGAGTCGATCGGCGGGTTGGTGACCTGGCTGAAGTTCTGGCGGAAGAAATGGTGGAGCCCGCGATACTGGCGCGAGAGCACGGCCAAGGGCGTATCGTCGCCCATCGAGCCGACGGCCTCCTTCGCTTCCTCGACCATGGGATGCAGGATCAGCTCGACATCTTCGAGGCTCCAGCCGACCGCGATCATGCGCCGGCGCAGCGCCTCGCGGTCGAGCTCTCGGCGGTCGCGGTGATTGGCGCGCACGATGTCGTCGATGCGCGTGATGTGCTGCACCCAGTTGCCGAAGGGGCGCGAGGCGGCGAGCGCGTCCTTGAGCTCACGGTCGCGGTAGAGCTTGCCGTTCTTGAGGTCGACGCCGATCATCTGGCCCGGATCGAGCCGGCCCTTGCGCAGGATCGTGGTCTCATCGAGGCGCACCATGCCGGTCTCTGACCCGGCGATGACGAGACCGTCCTGGGTCACGGTGTAGCGCATGGGGCGAAGCCCGTTGCGGTCCATGCCGCCGATCACCCAGTCGCCGGCATAGGCGGCGATCGCCGCCGGCCCGTCCCAGGGCTCCATCACCGAGTTGGCGTAGGAGTACATCTCCTTGAGCGCCTTCGGCATCGGCGCGTCGGGGGCCCAGGCCTCGGGGATCATCATGATCTTGACCATGGGCAGGTTGCGCCCGCCCTGGCAGAGCAGCTCGAAGACGTTGTCGAGCGCGGCGGAGTCTGAGCCGCCCGGCTGGATGATCGGCTTGAGATCGTTCAGCGTCTCGCCGAACAGCGAGGAGGCGAGGCGGGCCTCGTGGCTCTTCATCCAGTTGACGTTGCCCTTCAGCGTGTTGATCTCGCCGTTATGCGCGAGCACGCGGAAGGGCTGCGCCAGCCGCCATGTCGGGAAGGTGTTGGTCGAGTAGCGCTGGTGATAGATGGCGAAGGAGGAGACGAAACGCGGGTCGAGCAGGTCGGGATAGAAGGCCGAGAGCTGCTCTGCGAGGAACATGCCTTTGTAGATCAGCGAGCGCGACGAGAGCGAGCAAACGTAAAAGTCAGTGATGTTGGCAGCGGTCGCCGCCTTCTCGATGCGGCGGCGTACGACATAGAGCTCGCGCTCGAGCTCTTCGACCGGCGCGCGGCGGTCGTTGCCGATGATGATCTGCTCGATCTCGGGGCGCGTCGCATTCGCTTTCTCGCCGATGATCGAGACGTTCACCGGAACCTGGCGCCAGCCATAGATGGTGTAGCCGAGCTTGAGGATCTCCTCCTCGACGATGCAGCGGCATCGTTCCTGACCGTCGAGGTCGGTGCGCGGCAGGAAGATCTGGCCGACGGCGAGATCGCCGTCATCGGGCTCGTATCCGAGGTGTGCGATATGCGCCTTGAAGAAGTCCTGCGGCACCTGGATGTGGATGCCGGCGCCGTCTCCGGTCTTGCCGTCGGCATCGACCGCGCCGCGATGCCAGACCGCCTTCAGCGCATTGATCGCGGCATCGACCGCGGCGCGCTTCGGCTTGCCGTCGATCGCGGCAACGAAACCGACGCCGCAGGCATCATGCTCGTCCTCGGGCCGGTAGAGGCCGTGGGCTGCGAGATGAGCGGCGTTCTTGCGCCAGGACTCGACGAATTCCCGGGTCATGCGTGGGCCTCCGACGGGACGCGCGGCTGCGTGCGGGCGACTTGGGGCTGGCTCAAGGAGCGGTGGATCGAGGCGGCGGCGTCGCGGCCGTCGCGGATTGCCCAGACGACGAGCGAGGCGCCGCGGACGATGTCGCCGGCGGCGTAGACGCCGGGCAGACTCGTCTCCATCGTCCGGTGGTTGATCTTGATCGTGCCCCATTTCGTGAGCTCGAGCGCGGGTTCGCCGAACATCGCCGGCAGATCCTCGGGATCGAACCCCAGCGCCTTGATCGCGAGATCGGCCTCGACGGTGAAGTGCGAGTCGCCGATCACCCGCGGCATCTGGCGCCCGGTCGCGTCCGGCATGCCGAGATGCACGCGCTGCGCGCGCACGCCGCGGACATGGCCGTCGCCGAGGAAGGCTTCCGGTTGCGCGAGCCAGACGAACTCTACGCCCTCCTCCTCGGCGTGAAAGACTTCGCGCTGCGAGCCAGGCATGTTCTGGCGGTCGCGGCGATAGAGGCATTTGACCGACTTGGCGCCCTGTCGCACGGCCGTCCTCACGCAATCCATCGCGGTGTCGCCGCCGCCGATGACGACGACGTGCTTGCCGGCGGCGTTCAGCGTGCCGTCCTCATAGGCCGCCACGCGGTCGCCAAGGCCGGTGCGGTTGGAGGCAATGAGGTAGTCGAGAGCCGGCACAATGCCCGACAGGCCGACGCCGGGGGCCTGGATGTCCCGCGCGCGATAGACGCCGGTGGCAATCAGCACGGCATCGTGGCGCTTGCGCAGATCGGCAAGGGTGATGTCGCGGCCGATCTCGATGTTGAGCGTGAACTCGACGCCGCCTTCGATCAGCCATTGCGTGCGGCGCTCGACCACAGGCTTCTCGAGCTTGAAGTTCGGGATGCCATAGATCATCAGGCCGCCGACGCGGTCGTGGCGGTCGTAGACATGCACGCGATAGCCCTTGCGGCGGAGCTGTTCGGCCGCGGCAAGCCCGCCGGGGCCGGCGCCGACGATGCCGACCGACTTCCTGAGATCGCGCGGCGGCCGGATCGGCTTGATCCAGCCGTTCTGGAAGGCCTGGTCGGTGACGTACTTCTCGACCGTGCCGATCGTGACCGACTCGAAGCCCTTCTCGATGACGCAATTGCCCTCGCAGAGCCGGTCCTGCGGGCAGATGCGCCCGCAGATCTCGGGGAAGGTGTTGGTCGCCGCGGCGACCTCGTAGGCCTCCTCGATCCGCCCCTGGGCAGTCAGCATCAGCCAGTCGGGGATGTTGTTGTGGAGCGGGCAATGCACCTGGCAGAAGGGCACGCCGCATTGCGAGCAACGACCGGCCTGCTCGGCGGCGCGGCCCGCCTCGAACTCGGCGTAGATCTCCTGGAAGTCGGATGTCCGAGCCGCAGCCTGCCGTTTGTCCGGCATGTGCTTTTCGACCGAGACGAAACGAAGCATGCGCTGGCTGGTCGCCATCGATAATTTCCGGAAAGCTAGGCGGCGAGAGGAAGGTCAGCATGGCCGACCCATTTGGCCTTCGCTACCGCAAAATGAAATATAGGTCAGTTAGACTGTCTTAATTGCAGTTTTCAAGATAGGAACCGGCGGGCCATCGAGCTGAAATGGGAGATCTCTCGCCTATTTAGTTCCATCTCGGATCTAATGTTTTTAAATAACTGATCCTAAAAAGAAAAGAGCGCGACCGAAGCCGCGCCCTTTCTGACGATCCGCGGGTGGGTTTAGCAGCCGTCGCGAGTGCTGATGCCGAGCGACATCGGGTCCGTGGCGGAAAACCGGCTGAGCTCGCTGCCGCCGTTGAGCGCCAGGACCTGCTCGAACATCGGCTGCATCGCCTGGCAGTAGCCGGGCTTGGCACCGCGCTGGCCGGCATCGTTGGCGATGCGCGTCATGTAGCGGTCGAGCTGTGTCTGGTTCTTGAAGTGGCTCTTCAGGACATTGGCGTTCTGCGTCAACGGCGAGCTGAACTGCATGATGAAGGAGTTGTACTTCGAAGAGAAATCGTAGCCCGGCACGTTCCGGCACTGAAGAGCCGCGACCATCAGCTCGGTCTGCACCAGGCGCATGTGCATCGCCTCGACGACCGGGCTCGGACAATTCGACGAAGCGGATCTGGCGCTCTGAGCCAGAGCGGGTTGCGCAAGCCACGCGACGACAGCCGCGGCAGCGGCGGCACGCGTAATCCGAACGCCTATCATAGGTACTCCCCCCGAATCGCAGTGTGCCTCCCCTCACGCGCAACAGTGATACGCAGAGCGTGAAAAGCGGTCAATGCAGTCCTCGGCCGGCAACGCGTCAAACGTCACTTCAACCGGGCAAGCAGCGCCTTCTCGCGGGGCAAGCCGAGCGCGTCCCAGGTTTCGACGAGGGCCGAAACGAGCGCCGCAACCAGCGCGTCGTCGTGAAAGGGCGATGGCGTGATGCGCAAGCGCTCACTACCCTTAGGTACGGTCGGATAGTTAATCGGCTGGATATAGATGCGATGCCGTTCCAGCAGCCGGTCGCTCGCGGCTTTGCATAGAGCCGCATCCCGCACCATCAGCGGCACGATATGGCTCGTCGCGTTGAGCACCGGAAGGCCCGCCTCGCGCAGCGCGCGTTTGCAGGCGATCACACGCTCCTGGTGGCGGTCGCGTTCGACCTGGCTCGCCATCAAATGGCGAATCGAGGCGGTGGCGCCGGCAGCGACGGCCGGCGGCAGCGCTGTGGTGAAGATGAATCCGCTCGCATGACCGCGGATCGCGTCGATGAGCGGAGACGATCCGGCAATGTAGCCGCCCATGACGCCGAAGGCCTTACCCAACGTGCCGGAGATGACGTCGACGCGCGCCATCGCACCGTCGCGCTCGGCGACGCCGGCGCCACGCGCGCCATAGAGGCCGACCGCATGCACCTCGTCGAGGAAGGTGAGCGCGCCGTAACGCTCGGCGAGATCGCAGATCTCGGTGATCGGCGCGATGTCGCCGTCCATCGAGTAGACGGACTCGAAGGCGATGATCTTGAGCCGGTTCGCCGGCTCCGCCTTCAGCAGGGATTCGAGATGCTCGACGTCGTTGTGGCGGAAGATCTTCTTCTCGGCGCCGGAATGCCGGATGCCGGCGATCATCGAGGCGTGGTTGTCGGCATCGGAGAGGATCACGCAGCCCTTGAGCAGGCGGCCGATGGTCGCGAGCGCCGCATCATTGGCAACGAAGCCCGAGGTGAAGGCGAGCGCTGCGTCCTTCCCGTGCAGCTCGGCCAGCGTGCGCTCGAGGATCGCGATCGGATGGCTGTTGCCGGAGATGTTGCGCGTGCCGCCGGCGCCGGCACCGTAACGTTCGAGGGCCGCCTTCATCGCGCCCAGCACGACCGGGTGCTGTCCCATGCCGAGATAGTCGTTCGAGCACCAGACGGTGACTTCGGGCGCGTCGGCCCTCGAATGGTTGAGCGCGCGCGGAAAATTGCCGGCGCGCCGCTCGAGCTCGGTGAAGACGCGATACCGCCGCTCCGACTTGAGCTGGTCGATCGCCTGCTGGAACAGGGCGTCGTAGGTCACGCTCCCCCGGCCTTTCCTCTCTCCGACCCTTGACCGCCCCCGCGGTCGCCGGTCACCGTGCCGCACCCGTCACCACCGATGAACGGAGCGGAGGGCATGGTTAGTCCACTGGTAGCGCCGACGGCGTCGGCCCGCAATGCGGCGCATTGGCCGGGGAGCAGGCGATGACGGCTTGGCCCAAGGCCGATACGGTCCTGGCCGGCGGGCGGATCTGGCGCGGCCTCGGCCTTGCTGAGACCTCGGCTCTGGCGCTGTGGAAGGGCCGCGTGCTGGCCGCCGGCGGGGACTCAGACCTCGACGGCCTGATCGGGCCGGAGACGCGCCGGATCAATCTGCGGGGCCGGCTTGCCGTACCCGGCTTCTGCGACGCCCACGAGCATTTGATCCCGATCGGGCTCGGCCTGGTCGAGCTCGACTTCAAGCCGCCCAAGGCAACGACGATCGAGCAGATCATCGCCATGGTGAAGGCGGAGGCGGCGCGCCTCGGCCCCGGCAAATGGGTCATCGGCCGCGGCTACGATCACTTCCATCTCGACGTGAAGCGTCACCCCCTGCGCGAGGAGCTCGACCGTGCCGCGCCGAACAATCCCGTCTACATCCGCCGCACCTGCGGTCATATGGGTGTCGCGAATTCGGCGACGCTCAAGGCGGCGAACATTCCCGAAGGTGTCAACGACCCGCCCGGCGGCGCCTTTGAGCGCAAGGAAGGCAGGCTCACCGGCCTTGTCCAGGAGCGCGCTCAAGAGGTCGTCTACCGCGCCATGCCGAAGCCGAGCCGCGCGCATCTGATCGATGCGCTCGAACGCGCGAGCACCCACTGCCTGAGCCAGGGCATCACCAGCGTCGTCGACGCCGGCGTCGGTCTCCGTGCCAAGTTCCAGGAGTGGTTCGCCTATCAGGAGGCGAAGCGCAGCGGCCGGCTGCGCGTGCGCTCGTATCTCAGCTTCACCGGCGGACCCGACGGCGCGCTTGCCGACGCGAAGGAAGCGGGCCTCGTGACCGGCGTCGGCGACGAGTGGATGCGCATAGGTCCGGTCAAGTTCTGGGCCGACGGATCGGCCGGCGGCCGCACCGCGGCGATGAGCGAGCCCTATCGCTGCTGCGGCAGCGAGAAGGGCATGCTCTGCTTCGAGGATCGCGAGATGGAGGCGATGGTCGCCGAGGTCCATGAGGCCGGATACCAGGTCGCGATCCACGCCATCGGCGATGCCGCCATCGAGCAGGCGATTGTCGCCGTCGACAAGGCGCTGAAGAAGCATCCGAAGGAGGACGCGCGGGCGCGCATCGAGCATTGCGGCTTCGTCACCGACCGCCAGATTGCCGAGATGAAGCGGCTCGGCATCATCCCGGCGCCGCAACCGATCTTCATCCACGAGTTCGGCGATCTCTATGTCGATGTGCTCGGCGAGGCGCGCTCGGAGGCGTCATATCCGATGCGGCGCTGGCATGAGCGCGGCCTGCGCCCCGCCGCCAGCTCGGACGCTCCGGTCTGCTCCGACAATCCGCTGATCGGGCTGCATGCCGTGGTCACGCGCAAGACCGACCGCAACCGCGTGCTGGGATCGGCGGAGACGCTGCCATTGGCCGAGGCGCTGCACACCTACACCGCGAACGGTGCCTACTCGGCCTTCGCCGAGAAGGAGCGCGGCACGCTCGAGCCGGGCATGCTCGCCGACATCGCGGTGATCGATCACGACGTGTTCAAGAGCGAGCCGGCGGCGCTGCTGGAGGCCAAGGTCGACCTAACCATCGTCGGCGGCGAGGTGCGGTACGACCGGCTCGGAGAACTATAACCCTTCGCGGCGGGTCGCTTCGCGTTGACACCCGGGAGGGGCGTTCCTAGCTTTTCCGCATGATCCGTCCCTTCACCGACTCGACGGCGAGCCTCGGCGACGGCGCCACGCTCGCCCGCAATCTCGACCGCGATGGCTATCTCTTCCTCCGCGGCGTCATCCCGCGCGAGGAGGTCATGGCGCTGCGCCGGCCGCTGCTGGAGCGCGCGGCCAAGGCCGGGTGGCTGAAGTCAGGTTCGCCGGTCGAGCTGGCGCTCGCCGACTCTTCCGAGGCCTGCAAGGACCCGGAGCCGCGCTATCTCGAGCATTTCCGGCCGATGTGGACGATGGAGGCGCTCCATCGCATGAAGCATCACCCGAAAATCGTCGGCCTCTTCGAGCGGATCTTCGGCGAGGCGGTGCTGGTCCACCCGATGTTCGTGCTCCGCAACATCTTCCCGCAGACCCCGTCCTTCGATTTCACCACCGGCTCGCATCAGGACAAGATCCATATCGGCGGCGGCACCAGCTATGCCTGCTGGTTCTCGCTCGGCGACTGCCCGACCTCGAAAGGTGGGCTCATCGTCGCCGCGGGCTCGCACAAGCAGGGCGTGCTCGATTTCGAGCTGGCGCCCGGCGCCGGCGGCCTCGAGGTCTCGGAGAAGTTCGAGGGCCGATGGGTCGGCGGCGACTTCAAGGCAGGCGACGTCCTCATTTTCTCCGACACCACCGTGCACAAGGCGCTGCCGAACAAGAGCGCGGAGCTGCGCCAATCCTTCGATGCGCGCTACCAGCGCCTCTCCGATCCGGTCGCCGAGGTCTCGGTCCTGCCCTATGCCGGCATGTTCACCTGGGACGAGGTCTATGCCGGCTGGCAGAGCGCCGAGTACCAGTACTACTGGCAGAGGCAGGGCGCCAATGTGGTGCCTTTCGACACCCGGTACTATGAGAAGCGAGATGCCATCGCCTTCGCGCATGCCGCGAGGGGCGACCTGCTGGCGCGCGACACGCTGCTCCGCATCGTCCAGCGCGACAAGAATGCGGAGAAGCGCGAGCGCGCCTCCAAGCTGCTCGCCGAGCTCGACCGGCGTTACACCGGGAAAGCGGCCGACTAGGCTCGGCGTACGCTCGTGTAGCGGACCGCCATGACGACGGCGATCATCGCGAGGTAGCTTGCGGCGATGATCGGGGCGATCCAGGTGGACGCGCCCCGGTCGAGGATCGCCGCCAGCGCCAGCGGCACCAGCGCCGACCCCAGATCGTAGCCCGAGTAGACGAAGCCGAAGATGCGCCCGCGCGTCTCCGGGGTCGCGATCGCGCGGACGATCATGTCGCGCGCCGGGCCGGTGAGGCCGGAGGCGAAGCCGGCGAGCCCGAAGGCGGTCGGCAGCAGCACGGCCGGGATCGGCTGCGCGGTCGAGACGTAGATCAGCGCGCCGGCGACGACGAGGCCGGCGATGATCACATGGTCGTGGCGGCCGGCGCGATCGGCGAGCCAGCCGCCGAGCAGGAGCCCGACGGCGCCGCCGGCCTGCTGCGCGCCGATCGCCGCGGCGGTGATCGCCAGCGGCGTGCCGAACTGCTCGAGCAGGGCCGTCGGCAGGAACGCCGTCGTGCCGATCGCCGGCAGGGCGCCGAGGCCGAAGAAGACGAAGGCGGCGATCACCGATGTCTGCAGCAGCACGCCAAGGCCGGCGCTCTGGCCCGGCGTCGTCGGCTTGCCGGCCGAGGTCGGGGTCGCGAAGTCGTTGCGGCGGACAAGGATGTAGAGGCCGGTTAATGCTGCAAGCAGCACCGGCGCCAGGATCGCCACGTTCCACGGCATAAAGGCGGCGAGCGCCAGCATGGTGAGCGGTGCTGCCGCATAGCCCGCGGTGCCGGCGAGCCCGTGGAGCGAGAAGGCGCGGCCGATCTTGGTCGGCTCGATGCGCGCCGACATGATCGAATAGTCGCAAGGATGGAAGATGCTGTTGCCGAGACCGGCCAGCGCCATCAGCGGCAGCAGCCAGGCATAGCTCGGCGCCAGGGCGACGCCGGCGAAGCTGGCAGCGAGAAGGAACAAACCGCCGGCGAGGACCTTGGCCGCGCCGTAGCGATCGACGGCCACGCCGACCACGGCCTGGCTGCAGCCCGAGAACCCATAGAAGATCGCGACCAGGAGCCCGAGCTCGGTGAAGCTGACGTCGTAGTGCGCCTTCATCAGCGGGAACAACGGCGGCAGGATGAACTGGAAGAAGTGGCTGCAGAAATGCGCGATGCTGACGGGCGCCAGCACGCGGGCGAAGCCGAGGGTCGGAAGGGCGACGGCCGGAGGCGCGGCAACGCTGGTCATGGGAGGCCTTGCGGTTCGGTGAGTGTCATTCCGCCGGCTGAGCCGCGGGTTTGGGCGCGACCTCGTCGGGGCGGTGCGGCATGAAGCAGGCACCGATGAAGACGAGAGCGCCGAAAATCGCAAGCGCCAGGAACACCGCGCCGAAGCCGCCATCGGCGCCGGTGCCGTGCAGCACGGCAACAAGAGGCACCGCGAGCGCGCTGGCGCCGAAGGAGACGAAGTAGCGCACCGAATAGGCGCGCGCGCGCCAGCGGTCATCCGTGTACTTGGCGACGATGGCGTCGTTGATCGTAACCTGGCCGAAGACGGCGAACATCATGCCGATGCCGAAGGCAACCATCGCCCAGTCCCAGGCATAGATCGCGAGGAAGAGGCAGGGTGCCTGCAGGGCCGAGAGCGGCATGAAGACGGTGCGCAGGCTGTGGCGGTCGACCAGCCGGCCGACGATGAGCTGCGAGGTCGCACCGATCGTGTAGACCGCGAACGCAAAGGCGCCGACACCGAAGGGCGAGGATGCCAAGCCCGTCAGGCGCTCGTCGAAGACCTTCGGCAGTGTCACCGTGGTGGCGTTGAAGACGATGCCGCCTGCGACCGTGACCAGCGCCAGCACGGCAAAGGCGCGGATGACGGTCGCGCGGGGAAGGTCGGCTGCCTTCTTTCCCGGCCGCTTCGGCACCGCGATGTCGGGCACCATCGCGAGGAAGGCGACACCGACGCCGATCGAGATCAGGCCTGGCACGACAAACGCCACCTGCCAGCCGACATACTGTGTAAGTCCGCCGGCGACCAATGCGGCGAAGGCGACACCGAGATTGCCCCAGACGCCGTTGACGCCGATCTCCCATCCCAGCTTCTCCGTCTCGGCATGCGATGTGAGCATCGCCGTGCCGACGGGGTGGTAGATCGAGGCGAAGAGCCCGACCAGCGTGAGTGCCGCCGCGATCATGAAAGCGGTCTTAGCGAAGGCAACGAGCACGGTGGCGACGCCGATGCCGATGAAGAAGATCGCCATCATGTTGCGCCGGCTCCATTTGTCGCCGAGCCAGCCGGATGGCAAGGAGCCGGCACCGAAGGCGATGAAGCCGCCGAGCGAGAGCGCCAGCATCTCGCCATAGCTCATGCCGAAGGTGCCGATCATCCCGAGCAGCGCCGTCGGGAAGATCAGCAAGTGCATGTGGTCGATGACATGCGCGGCATTGATGAAGCCGATCACGCGGCGCGCGTGGCGACGGTCCATGGCGATCCCCCTCAAGGAAAGATGCTGCCTGGAGCCTAGCTTGTCCGGTACGATGTGTCCTGACAGATACCGTCGAGATTCGGACAGATGGCCCGCCGCAGCACCGATGCCGCCGACTACCAGGAAGTGCCTAGCCCCGTCGCCGCCATGCCCAAGGAGTTCGCCGACGGCCACCACATCCTGCCGCACCGCCACCGCAGGGCGCAGGTCGTGCATGCGATCGGCGGCACCATGCGGCTTGCAACCGAGACCGGCGCCTGGGTCGTGCCGCCGCGCCGTGCGGTCTGGGTTCCAGGCGGCATCGAGCATGAGATTCGCATGGTCGGCCCGGTGTCGATGCGCACGCTCTACATCGAGCCCGACGCAGCGCCGTTCATGCCGAGCACGCATTGCGTCGTCGTCGAGGTCTCCGCCCTGTTGCGCGAGCTGATCTTGGCCATGGGGGAGCAGCCGGTCGACGTCACGCCCGATCGTCGGGCCGAGGCGATGATCGGCCTTATCCTGGACGAGCTTCGCCGCGCGACCGAGCTTCCGGTCAGCATCCCGCTGCCTGCCGATCCGAGGCTCCTCGGCCTTTGCCATGCGATGCTCGACGACCTCGCTGCCGGGGAGACGCTGGAGGCCTGGGCCGAACGGCTGTCGGTCAGCGGCCGCACCTTGGCACGGCTCTTCCGCCGCGAGACAGGACTCTCTTTCGGCGCCTGGCGCCAGCAAGCCCGGCTCGCCGAGGCGATTGCCGCGCTCTCCCGCGGCCGATCGATCGCCGAGGTCGCCGCGAGCCTCGGGTACGGCAGCCCGAGCGCCTTCACCGCGATGTTCCGCCGTGTCCTTGGCGAGGCACCGAGCCGGTATGTGAGAGCGCCCCGAGCCCCCTCTCCCGGCGGCGAAGCCGGCGGGGGAGGGTTGGGGTGGGGGCCCGAGCGAAGCGACGGTCGTTCTGACTATGGCATCATCTGATGCGCGTCGGCGCCGAGCAGAGACCGTTCCAAGCGCCGCCCCTCGCTTCGCTCGGGCCCCCACCCCAACCCTCCCCCGCCTTCGGCGGGAGAGGGGGCACGACGCGGATGCTACGAGACCATGCCCCGTGTTAGCGTCACGCCAACCTGACGAAGCCCCGGGCAAGGGGCCAGGCGGGAGGCAAAAATCGGGGCTGGCAACTGCGCCGCGCTCCTTCTCGTTTTAGGGACAGTCTATGAGCACGACCGTCGTCAAGAACGCCGCCTGGGTCGTCGCCTGGGATCGCGGACAGAAGCGCCATGTCTATCTGAAGGGCGCCGACGTGGCTTTCTCCGGCTCCTCGATCGCGCATGTCGGCAAGAACTACGCAGGCCCCGCCGACAGGACGATCGACGGCCGCGATCTAATGGTCATGCCGGGCCTCGTCGACATCCACTCGCACCCGACATCCGAGCCCGGCAACAAGGGCCTGCTCGAGGAGCTCGGCAGCCCGCGGCTCGGCATGAGCTCGCTCTATGAATTCATGCCGATCTTCCGCCTGCCGCCGGAAGCCGCGACCGCAGCGACGCAGGTCGCAATCTCCGAGATGCTGAAGAGCGGCGTCACCACCTATGTCGACATCTCCGCGGCGCGTCCGAACTGGGCGGACGAGGTCGCCGCGACCGGAATCCGTGCCGTGCTGGCGCCGGCTTTCCGCTCAGCCTCCTGGTCTACCCCGGACGGCAAGACCGTGAGCTATCATTGGGACGAGCCGGCCGGGAAGAAGGGGCTCGATGCCGCGGTCGACCTCGTCAAGCGCGCCAACCAGCACCCGAGCGGGCGCATCTCGGCGATGCTGGCGCCGTCGCAGATCGACACCTGCACCCCCGACCTGATGCGCGATGCGCGCGATGCGGCGCGCGATCTCGGCGTGCCCTTTCAAATCCACGCGGCGCAAAGCGTGGTCGAATTCCAGGAGATCACGCGCCGGCACGGCCTCACCCCGATCGAGTTCCTGGACTCCGTCGGCGTGCTCGGCCCGGACCTCATCATCGGCCACGGCATCTTCCTCAACGACCATCCGTGGCTTCACTGGCCGGGCTCGAACGACCTGGCGCGCATGGCCGAGAAGAAGGTCACGATCGCGCATTGCCCGAATGTCTTCGTCCGCCGCGGAATCGTGCTCAACTATGTCGACCGCTACCTCAAGGCCGGCGTCAATATCGGCATGGGCACCGATACCTTCCCGCACAACATGATCGACGAGATGCGTTGGGCGGCGACGCTGGCGCGCGTGATGGCGCGCGACTTCCGCGGCGGCTCGACCGAGCAGGTCTTCACCGCCGCCACCTATGGCGGCGCCAAGGCGCTGAAGCGCGACGACATCGGCCGTATCGAGGTGGGCGCGAAGGCCGACCTCGCGCTGGTCGATCTCACTCATCCGTATATGCGCCCGGTGCGCGAGCCGCTGCGCAGCCTGATCTACTCGACTTCCGACCGCGCCATCCGCGACGTCTTCGTCGATGGCGAGCAGGTGGTGAAGGACGGCAAGGTGATGACCATCGATGTTGAGGCGGCGCATGCGGTGCTGACCGAGGCGCAGGCGCGCGGCCTTGCCGGAGCGCGCGATCGCGACTATGCCAAGCGCACGGTCGACGAGATGTCGCCGATGGTCTTGCCGGTCGCGGGATAGTCAAGAGTGAGCACGCAATTGAACCGGTCGAGCGAGCCGCTCCTCAAGGTCGAGGAGCTGCATACCTATTTCGGCAAGGGTGAGCGCGAGTTCCGCGCCGTCGACGGCGTCTCCTTCGAGTTGAAGCGCGGCGAGACGCTGGGCATCGTCGGCGAGTCCGGCTGCGGCAAGAGCGTGACTTCGCTCTCGATCATGCAGCTGATCCCGAGCCCGCCGGGCCGCATCGCCGGCGGCGCCATCTGGTTCGAAGGCGAGGACCTCACCAAGAGGTCCCAGGAGGAGATGCGCGAGATCCGCGGCAACAAGATCTCGATGATCTTCCAGGAGCCGATGACCTCGCTGAACCCGGTCTATACGGTCGGCGACCAGATCATCGAGGGTATCCGCCTGCATCGAGACATCTCCGCCGCCGATGCGCGTACCCGTGCGATCGAGATGCTCCGCCTCGTGCGTATCCCAAGCCCGGAGAAGCGCATCGACGACTATCCGCACCAGCTCTCCGGCGGCATGCGACAGCGCGTCATGATCGCGATGGCGCTCGCCTGCGAGCCGCGCCTGCTGATCGCCGACGAGCCGACGACGGCGCTCGACGTCACCATCCAGGCGCAGATCCTCGACCTGATGCGCAAGATCCGCGACGAGACTGGCACCGCGATCATGCTGATCACGCACTCGCTCGGCGTCGTCGCCGAGATGGCGGACAACGTCGTCGTCATGTATGCGGGCCGCATCGTCGAGAAGGCGGACGTCAAGACCATCTTCTCCGATCCGCAGCATCCCTACACGCTCGGCCTGCTCGGCTCGATCCCGAAGCTCGCGGTCGAAGAAGACCGGCTTGCCACCATTCCTGGCACGGTTCCGAATCCGCAGGCGATGCCGAGCGGCTGCCTCTTCAATCCGCGCTGCCCAATCGCAATCGACAAATGCAAGGCCGAGGTGCCGCCCTTGACCGAGATCTCCCCCGGTCATCTGACCGCCTGCTGGCGGGCGCCGCTGCCTTCCGGAGACGCGTGAGATGGCGCTCCTCGAGGTCAAGGACCTGGTCAAGCACTTTCCGGTCACACGCGGGCTGTTTCTCGGACAGAATCTGGGCTCCGTGCGCGCCGTCGACGGCGTCTCATTCGAGGTCAATGCCGGCGAGACCCTGTCGCTGGTCGGCGAGTCCGGCTGCGGCAAGTCGACCACGGGGCGTGTGCTGCTGCGGCTGATCGAGCCGACTGCCGGCGCGGTCCGCTTCAATGGCGAGGACGTCTTCAATCTGCCGAAGTCCGAGCTCCGCCGCCTCCGTCGCGAGATGCAGATCATCTTCCAGGACCCCTATGCCTCGTTGAACCCGCGCATGACGGTCGGCGAGATCATCGGCGAGCCCTTGAAGATTCACGGGCTTGCCGAGGGCGAGGCGAAGCGCGCACGGGTGAAGGAGCTGCTCGAGCAAGTTGGCCTCTCGGCTTGGCACGAGCGCCGCTATCCGCACGAATTCTCCGGCGGCCAGCGCCAGCGCATCGGCATCGCGCGCGCGCTCGCGGTCGAGCCCAAGTTGATCGTCTGCGACGAGCCGGTCTCGGCCCTCGACGTCTCCGTGCAGGCGCAGGTGGTCAACCTGCTCGAGGATCTGCAGAAGCGTCTCCGGCTTTCCTATCTCTTCATCGCGCATGATCTCTCGGTCGTGAAGCATGTCAGCGACCGCATCGCCGTCATGTATCTCGGCAAGATCGTCGAGCTGGCACCGACGCGGACCCTGTTCGCCGCGCCGCGCCACCCCTATACCCAGGCACTGCTCTCGGCGATCCCGGTGCCGGATCCGACGGCGCCGCGCGAGCGCCTTCTGCTCGAAGGCGACGTGCCGAGCCCGATCAATCCGCCCACCGGCTGCCGCTTCCACACGCGCTGCCCGCATGCGCGCGAGCGCTGCAAGGCCGAGGAGCCAACCTACGAGACGCTCGAGGATGGCAGCCATGTCGCCTGCCACTTCCACCGCGAGATCCCGCCGGTGACGCCGCCGGCGGCGCGCGCCACGGCCTCTGCCAACGCCTATCTAGGTCGGCTCAAGGCCGTCTACAAGCGCCAGGCGAGCACGCCGGCATGAGCGCCGAGCTGGTGATCCGAGGCGGCACGGTCGCCACCGCCGCCGACACCTTCGCGGCCGATATCGCGATTTCCGACGGGCGCATCGTCGCTCTTGGCAAGGATCTGAAGGGCGCGCGCGAGATCGACGCGCGCGGTCTCCTGGTGCTGCCGGGCGGCATCGACAGCCACGTCCATATCGAGCAGCGGTCGTCTTCCGGTGTGATGACCGCCGATGATTTCTATACCGGCACGCGCTCGGCCGCGGCCGGCGGCACGACCACGGTCATTCCTTTCGCCGCGCAGCAGCGCGGCATGAGCGTGCGCGAGGTCGTTGAGGACTATCACAAGGCGGCGACGCCGAAGGCGGTGGTCGACTACGCCTTCCACATGATCGTCTCCGATCCGACGTCGCAGGTGATGGGCCAGGAACTGCCGGCGCTGATCGAGCGGGGATACACCTCCTTCAAGGTCTACATGACCTATGACGCGCTCAAGCTCGACGACCGTCAGATGTTGGATGTGCTGGCGCTGGCGCGCGCGCATGGCGCCATGACCATGGTCCATGCCGAGAACCACGACGTGATCTCATGGCTCTCCGACCGGCTGCTGGCGGGCGGTCACACTGCGCCCAAGTTTCACGCGGTCGCGCATGCGTCGATCGCCGAGCGCGAGGCGACGCATCGCGTCATCACGCTTGCCGAGATCGTCGACGTACCGATGCTGCTCGTCCATGTCTCGGCGCGCGAGGCAATCGAGCAGATCCGCTGGGCGCAGGGGCGGGGTCTCAAGATCTATGCCGAGACCTGCCCGCAATATCTCTTTCTCTCGGCCGAGGATCTCGACCGGCCCGGCTTCGAGGGCGCGAAGTGCATGTGCTCGCCGCCGCCGCGGGACCGCGACAACCAGCGCTATGTCTGGGAAGGGCTGAAGAGCGGCGTCTTCCAGGTCGTCTCTTCCGACCACGCGCCCTATCGCTTCGACGGGCCCGACGGCAAGAAGAAGCACGGCCCCAATCCGCCCTTTAAGATGGTTGCCAATGGCGTACCCGGCGTCGGCGCGCGGCTGCCGCTGCTCTTCTCCGCCGGCGTCGGCGAGGGCCGGCTCTCGCTGAATCAGTTCGTGGCGCTCGCCTCGACCAACCATGCGAAGCTCTACGGGCTCTATCCGAAGAAGGGCACAATTGCCGTCGGCTCGGACGCCGACCTCGCGCTCTGGGACCCGAAGAAGGAGGTGACGATCACCGTCGACCTGCTTCACGACGCCATGGACTACACGCCCTACGAGGGCCGCGCGGTGAAGGGCTGGCCGGTGCTCGTGCTCTCGCGCGGCGAGATCGTCGCCGAGGACGGTAAGGTGAGCGAGAAGGCTGGCCGCGGCCGCTTCCTGCCTTGCGAGAAGCCGTCGGCCGCAGTGCCGCTCGGCCGGCGCGTGCATGGCTTCGAGCCGTCCTCCGGCAAGTTCCAGGCGGAGCGCCTCTCATGAGCCGGATGTTGACCATCGGTGCTGCTCAGCTCGGGCCGGTCGCCCGATCGGATTCGCGCGCCCATGTGGTCAAGCGCATGATCGCGCTGCTCGATCGTGCCAAGGCGCGCGGCTGCAGGCTTGTCGTCTTCCCGGAGCTGGCGCTCACCACCTTCTTCCCGCGCTGGTTCATGACCGATCAGGCCGAGGTGGATGCCTTCTTCGAGCGCGAGATGCCCTCGGCGGAAACCCGGCCGCTCTTCGAAGCGGCTGCGGGCCGCGGCATCGGCTTCTACCTGGGCTATGCCGAGCTGACACCCGAGGGCCGGCACTACAACACGTCGATCCTCGTCGACGATCGCGGAAGGATCGTCGGCAAGTACCGGAAGGTGCACCTGCCGGGCCATGCCGAGCACGAGCCGCAGCGCGCCTGGCAGCATCTGGAGAAGCGCTACTTCGAGGTCGGCGATCTGGGCTTCCCGGTGTGGCGGACCATGGGCGGCGCCATGGGCATGAGTATCTGCAACGACCGGCGCTGGCCCGAGACGTTCCGCGTCATGGGGCTTCAGGGCGTCGAGCTCGTGATGCTTGGCTACAATACGCCCGATCGCAACGCTTCCGCCTTCGAGCCCAATCACCTCCGCATGTTCCACAACGACCTCGTGCTTCAGGCCGGTGCCTACCAGAACTCGACCTGGGTCGTCGCCGTCGCCAAGGCGGGCCTCGAGGAAGGTGTCGGCATGATCGGCGGAAGCTGCATCATCCAACCCTCGGGCGAGGTGGTGGCGCGCGTCTCGACCGTGGATGACGAGTTCGTCGCCTTCGACTGCGACCTCGATCTGGCGCGCATGGGCAAGGAGACGATCTTCAACTTCGCCCGCCACCGGCGGATCGAGCACTATGGCGTGATCACCGCCCAGACCGGCGCCATCGCGCCGCCGGAGTAAGGCCATCGAACCGTCACCGTTCCAGGCTATCTGGGGAGCGGGACGAAGGAGTCGGAATCGTGAGGACCGCCTGTTCCGCGCTGCTGCTGGCGCTGACCGTGACGGTCGGGGCGGCCGGTGCGCGAGCGCAGGCGCCGATCTCCGATCCGGGCGCCTTCCGGCCGCTGACGGTCGGCTCCGACCTGACCTTCCCGCCCTTCGCCTTTCGCCAGCCCGACGGCAAGATCGCAGGATTCTCGGTCGACGTCGCGTGGGAGATCGCCAAGCGCCTCGGACGCCCCGGCGTCGACGTGATCGAGACGCCGGTCGCAAGCCTGTTCCCTGGCCTCAACGCCAAGCGCTACGAGTTCATCGCCGCGCCGATCGTCGTCACCGCCGAGCGCGCGCCGCAGATGCTGTTCACCGAGCCCTATATGTCGATGGGTCTCGGCGTCCTGGTCCTGGCCGACGATCCGGGCCTCAAGGCACCGGAAGAGCTCAAGGGCAAGACCGTGGCGCTGCTGCGCGGCGGAGCGGCCGATGCCTGGGCGACGGAGAATGCCGGCCGTCTCGGCTTCGAAGTGCAGCGTCTCGACCGCGCCGCCGATGTGCCGATCGCCGTCGCCGAGAAGAAGGCTCAAGCCGGGCTCATGGACCTTCACGCCGCGTTGCAGGCGGTCAAGCAGGCGCGCGAGGTCAAGAACGGCCTGACCATCCTGACCGGCCGCGTCGTCGCTTTCGCATTCCGCCTGGACGATGCCGCGTTTCGCAACCGAGTCGAGCTGATCGTCGAGGAGATGAAGAAGGACGGCTCGCTCGCCGGCATCTATCAGGCCTGGTTCGGCGCGAGGCCGCCGGAAGGCTCGGCGATGCTGACGACCGACGAGGCAAACTACGGTGCTGCCGGCTTTCCCGGCCACGGACCGAAATAGCCCGCGCGACGATACGCGCAGGAACGCGACGCCGGCGCGTGCGCTAGAGTCGCCGTCATGAAGCTCGGGAAGGATCGCGACCTTCGCCTCAAGCGCCGCAAGGCAGCCCGCGCCGACCCGGAGGTCGACCGGCTGGTGGCGCAGGCGATGCAGCGGCATGCGACCGGCGCCTCTTCGGAGGCACGGCGCTTGGTTGAGGCGGCCCTCGCACGGCGGCCGGATTATCCGGCGGCGCTCAACGCGCTCGGGCTCGCTCTCGGCGCTCTCGGCGAGCATTCGGCAGCGGTCGAGAAGCTGACCGAGGCGACCGCGCTGGCGCCGTCGGTTGCGGCCTTCCATGTCAATCGGTCGCGGGTCTTGCGCAGCCTGCTCCGGGCGCGCGAGGCGGTGGCGGCGGCGCGCGAGGCGGTTCGCCTCGAACCGGCGAGCAGCGACTATCAGAACTCCCTCGCGGCGGCGCTGCTGGAATCGGGTCAGGCGGAAGCAGCGATCGCGCCAGCGCGCGAAGCCGTCCGCCTCGACCCCGGCCTCGTCGAGGGCTGGCGCAACCTCGCGAATGCGCTAGCGCGAGGGGGGCCGCCGACGGAAGCCGAGGCGACCTACCGCCGCGTGATCGAGATGGCGCCGCATTGGTTCGATCCCTGGATGGGACTCGGACGGCTCTACCTCTCGGCCGATCGGGAGGAGGAAACGATGGCGGCGTACCGCCGCGCCCTCGAGCTGCGGCGGCCGACCCGATGGTGGCCGATTCCAGGTGCAGCGGTGCCAAGGCCGCCGCAGCCGGCCCTCGCCAACACGGTCAAGCTTCGGCATGACATCGAGCAGTTTCGCTGGTTGGCGGAGCGTGGCCGTCTTCCGGCCGGCGCGGAGACGTTGATCCCGCGCTACGAGCAGACGCTGGCGCAGTTCATTGCAAGGCATGGTCGCGATCCTAATGCGGCGCTGACCTGGGATCAGTGGGAGGCGATCGGCGACGCCTTCAATCGCGTGCTGGTTTGGGAGCCGCCGTCACCCGTTCAAGGATCTGCCCTGGGATCGTTCGACCGCGCGGCGGCAGAACGTCAGTACGGCGTCGGTCCCGGCATTTGCTGGGTCGACGATTTTCTCAGTGCCGAGGCCCTGGCGGCGATCCGGCGCTTCTGCCTGGAGTCGACGATCTGGAGCGACATTGCGCATAACTTCCAGGGCGCGGCGGTCGCGCGCGCCTATCTCGGCTCCTACCTTCACGACGGCTTCGTCGCGCCGATCCTGCTTCAGGTGCAACGCGAGCTGAGGGAGGCAATGCCAGCGGTCTTTGCGAACCGCCGGCTCGGGCATATGTGGGCCTACAAGTACGAGGCCGAGCTGCAAGGCATCGGCATCCATGGCGACGACGCCGCTGTGAATGTCAATTTCTGGATCACCCCCGACGAGGCCAATCTCGATCCCGGCGGCGGCGGGCTTATCGTCTATCCGGCGGAAGCGCCGGCCGATTGGAGCTTCGACGAGATCAACCTCGACGCCGATCGGATGTGGCGCTTCGTCCGAGAGAGCGGTGCGGAGCCCGTCAACGTTCCTCATCGCCAGAACCGTGCGGTGATCTTCAACTCGGATCTGTTCCACGCGACGGCGCCGTTGCGCTTCCGGCCCGGCTACGAGAACCGTCGGATCAACGTCACCATGCTGTTCGGCGGTCGCGGCGGATGACGCGGGTCGATTCCGAGGTCGAGAGCCTGATTGCGCAGGCGGCCCAGCGTCATGGCGCCGGAGACGTTCTCGGCGCACGCCGTCTGGTTGAGGCGGCGCTGGCGCGCAAGCCGGACTCGCCGGCTGCTCTCAACGCCTTCGGCCTGGTGCTCGGCGCCCTCGGCGAGCTTGAGGCGGCGGCCGAGAAGCTTGCGGAAGCCGCGAGGCGCGCGCCGTCGATCGCGCATTTCCACGCCAATCTGTCGCAGGCCCTGCGAAGCCTGCATCGTACGCGCGAGGCGGTCGCGGCAGCGCGCGAGGCCGTCCGGCTCGAGCCGGAGAACGGCATCTTTCACGCCGTCCTCGCTGCGGCCCTGTTGGCGCATGGCGATGCCGCCTCGGCTGTAGCCTCGGCCCGGGAGGCGGTACGCCTCGTTCCGGGCCTCATCGAGGGCTGGCGCAACCTCGCCGATGCCTTGGTGCGAGCCGGCACGGCGGCCGAGGCCGAGGCCGTCTATCGTCATGTGATCCGCATGGCGCCAGGCTGGGCCGATCCGTGGAACGGGCTTGGGCGTCTCTATATGGCGGCGGGGTCCGACGCGGAAGCGATGGATGCCTTCCGGCAAGCGCTTGCGCTGCAGCGATCGACCCGCTGGTGGCCGGTCCCCGGCGCTCCGGTTCCGCGGCCGCCGCAGCCGAGCTTTGCCAATACGGTCAAGCTGCGGCACGACATCGAGCAGCTTCGCTACCTGGTCGGGAGGGGCCGCTTGCCACCGGATGCCTGGTCGCTGATCCCCGCCTACGAGCGGACGCTGGCGGAGTTCACCGCTCAGCACGGCCGCGATCCGAATGCGGTGCTGAGTGCGAGCCAGTGGGAGGCGGTCGGCGACGCCTTCAATCGTGTGCTGCTCTGGGATCCGCCGGCGCGCGTCGCGGGGTCCGCATTGGGCTCCTTCGATCGCGCCGCAGCCGAGCGGCGATACGCGGTCGATCCGGGTATCTGCTGGGTCGACGACTTCCTCAGCGCCGAGGCGCTGACGGCGATCCGGCGCTTCTGCCTGGAATCGACGATCTGGAACGACATCGCCCACAACTACCAGGACCGCAAGGTCGCGCGCGCCTATCTCGGCTCCTACCTCCATGACGGCTTCGTCGCGCCGATCCTGTTCCAGGTGCAGCGGGAGCTGGTCGAGGCGATGCCGTCGATCCTCCGAGGTCGACGGCTGATCCATATGTGGGCCTACAAGTATGAAGGCGAGCTGCAGGGTATCGACATCCATGGCGACGATGCGGCCGTGAATGTGAATTTCTGGATCACACCCGACGAGGCCAATCTCGATCCTGAAGGCGGAGGGCTGCTCGTCTATCCGGCCGAGGCGCCGAAAGAATGGAGCTTCTCCGAGATCAATACCGATCAGGCGCTGTTGTGGCGCTTCGTCGACGAAAAGGGTTTGAAGCCCGTCAACGTTCCCTATCGCCAGAATCGCGCGGTGATCTTCAACTCCGATCTCTTGCACGCGACCGCACCGCTGCGCTTCAAGCCGGGCTACGAGAACCGTCGGATCAACATCACGATGCTGTTCGGAAGCCGCGGCGAGTGAGAGCAGCCCGACGCGTCAATGCCTCAGCGTCGCTCGCTGCGTCGCGACGGCGATGTCCTCCGTGCCGATGCTCAGCAAGGCGGCCCATTCCGGAAAGCCGCGGCGAACGAGAAGCCGGGCTTCCACGCGCGTCTCGCCCGGGACGCCGAGGCGGAACCGCCAGGTCGAACGGTCGCGTTCGCCAGCCCGGATGCGCGTATCGGTGACGGCGTTCGCGTCCGCCCAAGGTAGCGACGGGTGGCCGGGTGAGGCGGGGTCGAGGAAGAGTTTGGCGTAGGCGCGGCCCGGCTTGCCGCGGAGGCCGGCGCCCGCCCAAGAGGGCAGGGTCGGTCCATCGATCATCGCGAGCGGCCGCCCGTCTGTCTCCGCATTCAGGCTCAGCAGCATGTGGCGCAGCGGCGAGCCGGCCGGCAGGCGGTGGCCGGCGCCGCGATTGGTGATCTCGACGGTGACGACGAGCGCCTCGCCGTCGCGATGCGCGGTCATCGCTGTCTCGACTGCCTGGCCAAGCAGGTCGGGTGTGCGGCTGTCATGAAAGCGATGGCTGGAGAGCGTCGCCGGGTTGCGCGCGACTCGGCCGGGGCCGAGCTCGGTCATCGTCGTCGCCTTGCCGTCGCCGCGCATGTGGCAGGACTGGCAGGTGATGCCGGCGGCGACATAGCGGCTCTCCTGCCATTCCTCGAACTCGGAATAGATGGCGCCGGCGCCGCTCCGCGCCTGGTGGCAGGCGGCGCAGTAGCGGCTCTCGGTGAAGACAGGAGCGAAGGCGTCGCGTCCGCGCGGCACGTCGTCGAAGGGCCCGAAGACGGTCTGACGGCCGAAGGGCGGACGACGCAGCTCGACCGCGCGGACGCCCGTCACATTTCCGGTGCCAGGCCTTGCCTCGACGATCTTGTGGCAGAAGTCGCAGCCGATGCCCTCCTTGGCGACGTCGGCAAGGCGCCTCGGATCGTCGTCCGGCGCCATCGGCACGTGGCAGGTGCCGCAGCCCTCCGAGTTCACCTTGCCGGCGGCAAGTCGCCGGCTGCCGTCGAGGAAGGCGAGGAAACGCGGATTGGTCGCCGACCGCGCATGCGCCGATTCCTGCCACTCGGTAAGCGCACGGCGATGGCACGCCCCGCAGGGCTCGCGGCCGAAATCGGTGCGTGGGGCTTGATCATCCTCGGGAAAGGCGGTGACCCAGGGATAGGTCGGATCGTCGCCGGCGGGAATCGGCGGGAGCTGGATGCGATAGGCCCTGATCCCGTGCTTGACGATGGCGCCGCCGATGATGTGGCCCGGGAGAGCGGCGGTGATCTCGGCATCGGGCGTTGTCGACGGATCGGCAAGCGTAAAGCGCCCCTGGGCGTCGGTGAGCACGAAGGAGGGCGAGGTGCGCAGCCTGACGCGCGCGCCCTCGACCGGCTGGCCCGAGGCATCGACGACCGTGCCGGTCAACATCTCTCCCGGCGCGGCGATGAGGAGTGCGGCAATGAGAAGCGCGAGGCGTCTCATGGCGCGAGGTGCCGGCTTACTCGGCCGCCTGCGCCGGCTTCTTCCCCGGCGCCGCCGCGGCGAAGGCGCCGGTGTAGGGCTTCGCCCTCGGTTCGGCATAGGCGCCGGCCTTGCTCGTCCTGACGCCGAGCCCGACCAGGGCCTCGGCCATCCTGACCGCGGCGGTGACGCCGTCCAGCACGGGCACGCCGGTCTCGTCGGTAAGCCGATGCGCGAGCTCGACCATGCCGGCGCAGCCCAGCAGGATCGCCTCGGCGCCATCTTCTGCGATCGCCTTCTCGACCTCGCGCTTGACCTTGTCGGCGGCGCCCGAACGCGGATCTTCGAGCTCCAGCACCGGAACGCCGGCGGCGCGCACCTTTTTCAGGTGATGGGCGAAGCCGTATTTGCGCGCGAGCGCATATTGCACCGGGACCGATCGCGGCAGCGTCGAGATGATGGTGAAGCCGGTCGCGACCAGGCTGGCGGCATGCATCGCCGCCTCGGCGATGCCGAGCACGGGGCCGGAGACGATCTCGCGCGCCGCTTCGAGCCCGGGATCGCGGAAGCAGGCGATCACATAGGCATCGAAGCCCTGGGGCTCGCCGGCGCAGATCAGCTCGAGCATGCCGGGCACGCAATAGGCGGAGTCGTACTGGCTCTCGATCGAGACCGGACCTTTGTCCGGATTCAGCGTGACGACCTCGGTGCCCGCGCTCGCGACGGTACGGGCGGCATGGTCGATGGTCGCCGTCATCGAGGCGGTGGTATTGGGGTTTACGACCAGGATGCGCATGGCCACCTCCGTCGATGCGATCAGCGTGCCTGGCGTTGCCTCACCCAGTCGCGCTGCTCATCGGTGAGCTGAAGACCGAGGAGCACGCGCCAGTTGGGCCCGGTGCCGCGGTCGAGCATCGGAATGCGCTGGACCAGCTCATCGGCCAGAATCAAGCGCGTCGAGTTGCCCTTGAACTCGACCTCGGCGTCGAAGATCTCCTTGGCGACGATCTGACCGGCCGGGTTGGTGACCGCGGCAAAATACTGGAAGCCTGCCTTGCTCGCGGGCATGGCCGGTCCGCGCTGCGCCTCGATCTCGACGTCGACCTGGACCTGGGCGGCCTCCTTGTCGTAGCGGCAGCCGAATGACAACCCGCTGAAGCGCGCCTGTATCTCGACGTCGGTGAGGTCGCGCCCCCGCCCGGGACGGAAGCGCACGAGCTCGGAAAGCTCGTTCAGCACGACCACGCGCGGACAGGCGTCGGGCGCCGCCACCTGGGACGATGAGCAGCCGGAGGCTGCAAGCAGCAGCGCGGCGCCGAAAGTGCGGAAGAAGAGAGTCACAGACGGTTGTGCGAGCCGTCGCAGAGCGGCTTGTTCTTCGTCGCCTTGCAGCCGCAGAAATAGTCCTGCCCGATCTTCTCGGCGCGGTACTGCACGGGTGAGAGGCCGACGGCGTTGTGGCTGCCGTCGCAGAAGGGTTGCGTCTTCGACCGTCCGCAAGCGCACCAGAAGTAGGTTTTTCCTGCCTCGACGGCGACCGGGTAGGGTGCCCGTTGCGCAGGAATCGGATCGGCCATGAACGTGCTTCCTTCCGCTCTCGGCGTGTACTAGGGTCGCCGCGACTTTAGTTAAGGGGCTCGGCCGACACAAGGCTGTGAGGCCCTTCGGGAAATCGCCGTGAGCCCGACTTCCGATTCAGCCTCGTTGACCGTGCTCCTCGCTAGCCCGCGAGGCTTTTGCGCCGGGGTCGATCGCGCCATCCAGATTGTCGAGGCCTGTCTTGCTAAGTATGGGCGACCGGTCTTCGTGCGCCACGAGATAGTCCACAACCGCTTCGTCGTCGAGTCGCTGGAAGCCAAGGGCGCCGTCTTCGTCGACGAGCTCGACCAGGTGCCGGACGGCGCCCCGGTCGTGTTCTCCGCGCATGGCGTGCCCAAGGCGGTGCCGGCGGAGGCCGACCGCCGCAAGCTCGTCTCCGTCGATGCGACCTGCCCGCTGGTGACGAAGGTGCACAACGAGGCCGAGCGCCAGCATCGCGGCGGCCGGCATGTGATCCTGATCGGCCATGCCGGCCACCCGGAGGTGATCGGCACGCTCGGCCAGTTGCCCGAGGGCGCGATGACCCTGGTGCAGACGGTCGCCGATGCCGAGCGTGTCGTCGTGCCGACGCCGGAGCGGCTGGCCTACACTACGCAGACCACGCTCTCGGTTGACGAGACGGCGGCGGTTATCGAGACGCTCAGGCGACGCTTCCCGGCGATCGTCGGTCCTCGCCGCGAGGATATCTGCTACGCCACCACCAACCGCCAGGCGGCGATCAAGGCGATCGCACCGCAGGCCGACGCTGTGCTCGTGATCGGCGCCCCCAACTCCTCGAACTCTCGCCGCCTTGTCGAGGTCGCCGAGACCGCGGGCTGCCGCAAGGCGCGACTGCTTCAGCGCGCATCCGAGCTCGACTGGTCCTGGCTCGAGGGCGTCGATCGCCTCGGCATCAGCGCCGGCGCCTCGGCGCCCGAGCTTCTGGTCGAGGAGCTGATCGAGGCCCTGCGCCGCCGTCGCCGTGTCTCGATCGAGGAAGTCACCGTGGCCGAGGAGAATGTCTCCTTCCGTCTGCCGCGTCAGCTCGTGGCCTAAGCCGGGCGTATGGCGGTCTACACCCAGGTCGGCGACGAGGATCTCGCGCGCTTCGTCGCCGAGTACGACATCGGCGAGGTCGTCAGCTTCGCCGGCATCGCCGAGGGTGTCGAGAACTCGAACTTCCTCGTCCGCACGACGAAGTCCTCCTACATCCTGACGATCTACGAGAAACGCGTCGCGCCGCAGGACCTGCCCTTCTTCGTGGGACTGATGGAGCATCTGGCGGCCAACGGGCTACGCTGCCCGACGCCGATCCGTGCGCGCGACGGCGAGGCCCTTCGTCGTCTCAACGGGCGGCCGGCAGCGATCGTCTCGTTCCTCGAAGGTCTGTGGCCGCGGCGGATCACCGCCGCGCACTGCACCGGCGTCGGCGACGCCCTAGCGCGTCTGCACCAGGCGCAGCAGGGATTCGCCATGCGCCGTCTCAACGCGCTGTCGCTGACCGGCTGGCGCTCGTTGGTCGCGGCCTGCGAAGTGCGCGCCGATGAGGTTCGGCCTGGCCTGGGCGCCGGCATCAAGGCGGAGCTGGCGTATCTTGAAGACACTTGGCCGAAGGACCTGCCCGAGGGCGTGATCCATGCCGATCTTTTTCCCGACAACGTCTTCTTCCTCGGCGACAAGCTCTCGGGCTTGATCGACTTCTACTTCGCCTGCAACGACTTTCTCGCCTATGACCTCGCAATCTGCCTGAACGCCTGGTGTTTCGAGCCCGGACATGCCTTCAACGTCACCAAGGCGCGGCTGCTTGCAACCGCCTACCAGAAACGCCGACCGCTCTCGGCGGTGGAGACGAGGGCGCTGCCGGTGCTTTGCCGCGGGTCGGCGCTGCGCTTCCTTCTGACGCGTCTCTATGACTGGCTCAACCATCCCGAGGGCGCGCTGGTCCGGCCGAAGGACCCGCTCGAGTATTGGGCCAAGCTGCAGTTCCATCAGCGCATCGGCGGACCCGAGGGTTACGGTCTCGATCCGGCATGAAGGAAACCGCGCGAACCGTCGAGATCTTCACCGATGGCGCCTGCTCGGGAAACCCGGGTCCCGGCGGCTGGGCGGCGCTGTTGCGCTACGGCGACACCGAGCGCGAGCTCTCCGGCGGCGAGACCCAGACGACCAACAACCGCATGGAGCTGATGGCGGCGATTCGCGCGCTGGAGGCGTTGACCCGACCGGTCAAGGCGCGTCTTCACACCGACAGCCAGTATGTGCGCGAAGGAATCGCCTCCTGGCTGCCGCGCTGGAAGGCGCGCGGCTGGAAGACCGCAGACAGGAAGCCGGTGAAGAACATCGACCTCTGGCAGCGGCTGGACGCGGCCACCGCGCCCCATGAGGTCCATTGGATCTGGGTTCGCGGCCATTCGGGCCACCCGGAGAACGAACGCGTCGACCGGCTGGCGCGCGAGGCGATTCGGGCGCTTGTCGAAGGCGTAACCGAGCTCGATTGAAATCGGAATAGGGGCTGCCCATATGGTCGGCATGGCGCTTGGAACGCGCTCCTTGCAGATGGCTGAAATTGCGCGAACGGGCCGCGCCCAAAAGGGCGTACTAGCCCCGGCGACGGTCGCCTAACCCCTCAGCGCCCGTCTGCCGGGGCGCCCCTTTTCTTTCCTTTCTCGATGCCACGAGCCCCGCCGGGTGAGGTCACCCTGGAGGGCGACTAAATGACCCGTCGGCCTCGACTGCCCACGCTTTAGTCCGCGTCGGCGGCAGCGTACACGGGCACGACATAGGGTCCTTCGGGAATGACCGCGACGCTGCGGTCGCGGCTGCGCCCGATGCTCTCTCCGATCGCCGTCTCGACCGAACGGACCGCCTCGACGCCGGTGATCGACAGCTCCTCGGGCCCGAGCCCGGTCGTGTAGAGCTGGATGCGGCCGCGACGCATCGGCTTGAGCTGCATCTCGGTCTGCCACTCGTCGATGTCGGCAAGCGACTTCGCGGTCAAGGTGGCGAGGAAGCGGTCGGGACCGAGCTCGACCAGGCGCTTCTGCGCCTCGCGGAATTCCGGCGAGCCGAACCCTTCCGAGCATGCCGAGGCGATGATGAGCGTGCCGCCGGGGGCCAGGATGTCGAGCGGCGTCACCATGCCCTTGACCGTCTGGTAGTAGGTCTTGTCCAACGGATAGCCGGCAGCCGAGGTCACGATGGTCGAAAAGCGGCGATCGATCGGGATTCGCGTCGAGGCCTCGACGAAGGCGACCGCGGCGAGGTGGCTCTCGATGATCTCGCCGAAGGAGACGAAGGCGAGGTCGCGCTCCTCGTCGATCACGGTGTTGAGCGCGTAGACATCGCCCAGCATGCGGACGATCTCGAGCTGCTCCTCATGCAAGGGGTTGCCGACGAGATTGCACTGGATCGCCAGCGGATCTTCCATGAAGCGGGCGGAATGGAAGGTGCGGATCGTGGTGTGGTGAGCGACGCCCGGGGCGACCACCTTGCGGCCGCCGGACCATCCCGCCATGAAGTGCGGCTCGACCAGGCCCGTGGCGATGCGCAGCTCCGCCTCGACAAAGGCGCGGTCGAGCTTGACCGGCGTCCTGCGCTTGGCGGTCAAGCCGAAATCGACATGCGCGCCGTCGTCGCGGGCGTCGTGGTTCACGACCCTGACGGTCTTCATGACCCAGGGATCGCCGACCAGCTCTTCCAGCTCGGCGCCGAGATTCGGCCGATGCAATCCCGTCGCCACGAGGACGGTGATGCCGGCAGCCGGCATCCCGGCAGACATCAGGTCCTCGATCGTCGGCCGCAGGAACAGGTGGTTGGGAACTGGCCGCGTGATGTCGCAGATGAGGATACAGGCGCTCTTCTTGCCGGCAGCGAGCGCCTTGAGGGGCGCAGCGCCGATCGGCCGGTCGAGGGCAGCGCGGATCGCGGCCTTGGGGTCTGCGATCCTCGGCAGCGGCCGCTTGCGGATGACGTGAGCCTCCGCCTCCGCCGGCAAAGCCACGGCCAGATGCTTTCGCCCGAAGGCGATCTCGACTTTCGAGCCGGTCACGCCGACCTCCCCATCTTGTCGGCGGCACGGAGCGCGCGGATCGCCGCGCAAGCCGCACCGTAGCCATTGTCGATATTGACCACCGGGACGCCCGGGGCGCAGCTGACGAGAGCTGCGTGGAGCGCAGCCTCTCCACGATTGGCGACGCCATAGCCGACCGAGGTCGGAACGCCGATGACGAGGCCGGGCACCAGCCCGCCGAGCACGCTGATCAGCGCCGCGTCCATGCCGGCGACAGCGATAACGACCGGATGCCGCACGATCTCCGGCGCGCGCTCCATGAGCCGCCAGATTCCGGCGACGCCGACATCGTAGATCTCGCTCGCCTTGATCCCGTGATATCCGAGCGTGCGCACTGCCTCGCGGCAGACGCTCATATCGGAAGTACCGGCACCGACCACGGCGACGCGGCCGCTTTGGCCGGGTTCGGCGACGCTGCCGAAATAGGCCGTGGCTGAGAGCGCTTCATAGTCGAGCTTCCGCCGCGCCTCCTCCGGAAGCGCGGCAAGCGTGCCGGGGGAGAGCCGGGTCAGCAGCATGGTGCTCCCGCGCTGCTCCATGCGTGCGAGGATTGCCGCGATCTGACCGGCGGTCTTACCGGCGCAGAACACCGACTCGTCGAAGCCGAGGCGCCGTGCGCGGTCGAAGTCGAGGTTGATGCCGGCCTCGTTCATGGCGAAGGCGGCCTCAGAAACGCGCCGCCCATGCGATAGGCCTGGAAGGTGATGAGGCGATCGCCGCCGCGCTTACGTGCGATTGCCGCAACCGCAGCCGCAAGCGTGTCCCGCTCCGTCGAAGCCAGCCGGTCCAGGCTCGCTTCGTCGAGCTCGATGACGAGGCCCGTACGACGGAGCCGGCAGCGCACCGTCGATGCGCCGAGATGGTTTCCGACGAGCTTCTCGACTTTATGCACCAGAGCCAGCTCGTCCGGATCGATGGCGATCCCCGTCTCGATGCGGCTCGAGAGGCAAGGCGATGCCGGAAGCTCGGCGATCTCCCCCAGATCGAGATGGCGGGCAATGGCGCGCACGCCGGCCTTGTCGATGCCGGCCTCGACATAGGGATGGCGGACGCCGTGGTCCTCGGCGGCCTTGAGGCCGGGGCGCCAGTCGGAGAGATCGTCGCGGTTGGTGCCGGAGACCGTCACCGCACCGGCCGCCGCCGCGATCGGCGCGATCCGCGCGTAGAGGTTGGTCTTGCAGTAGAAGCAGCGGTCCGATGGGTTGGCGCGATAGCGCGGGTCCTCGAACTCGCCCGCATCCAGAATTTCCAGGCGCCAGCCCTCGCTCGCCGCCAGCCCACGTACGCGATCCGTCGCCTCCGGCGGTACGGCCGGGGACACCGCATGCATCATCATCGCCCGCGCGCCCAGCCGCCGATGGGCAAGCGTCGCAAGCGTGGTGCTGTCGACCCCGCCGCTGACGGCGACGGCGACCGGGCCGATGCCGTCGAGCACGGCAATCAGGGCATCGGCGAGCTGTGCGGCGTCAGGCATCTTTCGCTTCGCCGGCAAGCGCCGCCTGCTCGATCCTCTGGCGCCGCCGCGACCGCTCGCGATGATCGCCGGCGGCCGCGAGGTCGTCGACATCCGCCTTGGCGGTGACGCTGCCGTCAGGCCGCACCGCGCTCTTGACGCGAACCGTCCCGCCGCCGTCGTCCATCGATGTGATCTTCCGCGGCAGGGTCCGGCGGCGCACGCGCTCCATCCTGACTCCGAGCGTCGTCGTCTCGGCAAAGCAGCGATCCGCTACCGCATCGGCTGACGCAGCCGAGGCCAGCACCCGGATGCTGGTCACCATACGGCCCTTCTTGCCGAAGGCGGCGGACTGCACCACATCTATCACGCCGGGGAACGCCCGCAGCCGATCGAGGCCGATCGCAAGATCCTCGGGCGTCTGGTCGTCGACCTCGAAGCTGATGACACCGATCTCGTCCTCCGATGGCTCGGGCTCGACCGACTGCAGCGCGAGAACGCGCAGCACGTTGCTGATGCCCTCGAAGCGCTTGGTGCCGAAGCCGTAGCCGACACTGTCGTGACGAAAACGGCCGCGCGGCAGGCGCGGCGTCGGTGCCAGGTGGCGGATGATGGCGGCGCCGGTCGGCGTCACCCGCTCGCCTGGCCTGCCGTCGTCGAAGACGACGAAGCCTTTCAGCAGCAGGACCACCGCCGGCGGCGGCACCGGCAGATCGCCATGCTGCGTCCTCACCCGGCCGGAACCCTGCGGCAAGGGCGCTACGGACCAGGAAACTGCCCCAGCGCGCTCGATCAGGAACGCCGCGGCGACGATGTCGACGATCGAGTCCCAGGCGCCGATCTCGTGAAAGGTAACGTCGTCGACCTCGGTGCCGTGCACCTTGGCTTCCGCCTCGGCCAGGATCTCGAAGATCGCGAGCGCTCGATCGCGGACCGCGGCGTCCAGGGCCGAGCCATGCAAGTAGCGGCGAATCTCGCGAAGGGAGCGATGATCGTGGTCGTGCTCGCCCTCCGGCTGCGGCAGGGAGACATCGAAGCGGGCGCCGGTCAGGATGCCGTCGTCATGGTCGATCAGCGTCGCCCTCACCTCCTCGGGCAGCTCCAACACGCCGATCGCCCGGAGCAGCGGCCCGGCCAGATCGGGAAAAGCGTTCAGCATCGCGGCCGCGAACATGTCGCCGGCGATGCCGCCGATCGGGTCCAGGTGGATATGCAGGCTCATGCGCGTCGGCTCGGGGCCGGTTTCCGTCTTCGATGGCAATGTGCATCATACCCGGCGGCGGGAACTTGCCTAAGCATTCCTGGAGGCGACGATGCCGATCGAGAAACGGGTCTTCGGCCGAACCGGCCATATGAGCTCGGCGGTGGTGTTCGGCGCCGCGGCGCTGGCGCGGGTCGACCAGGGCGTAGCCGACCGCGTGCTCGACCTGCTGATCGAGCACGACGTCAACCATATCGATACCGCAGCCAGCTACGGCGATGCCGAGCTTCGGATCGGGCCTTGGATGGACCGCCACCGCAAGCGCTTCTTCCTGGCGACCAAGACCGGAGAGCGGGACTACGCCGCGGCACGGGACAGCATCCTTCGCTCGCTCGACAGGCTGAGAACGGATCATGTCGATCTGATCCAGCTTCACGCGCTCATCCACCCTGACGAGTGGGAGCGCGCGCTGTCGGCCGACGGTGCGCTGAAGGCCTGCATCGAGGCGCGCGAGCAGGGGCTGGTCAAGTCCATCGGCGTCACCGGCCATGGCTGGAACGTCGCTGCCATGCATCGCCGCAGCCTGGAACGATTCGATTTCGACTCGATCCTGCTGCCGTGGAACTGGTTCGCTGCTCAGCACAAGACCTATGCCCCGGATTTCGAGCGTGTGACAAAGCTCGCCTCCGAACGAAGCCTCGCGGTGCAGACGATCAAGGGTGTGGCGAGGGGGCCCTGGGCGGCCGGCGCCAAACGCGACCGCACCACCTGGTATCAGCCCCTGGAGGCGATGGACGACATCCGCCCTGCGGTGCACTGGGTCCTGAGCCGGCCGGGGGTGTTCCTGCTGTCGGCCGGCGATGTCGCGCTCCTGCCGTCGATCCTGGCCGCAGCGGCGGAGCTGGTGGTGAAGCCCTCGGATGAAACCATGGCCGCCTTGAGCGCGCGGACCGGGCTGGCCTCGATCTTCGGGATTTGAGTCTCAGCGTCTGCGCCGCAGCAGCACGTAGAGGGCGCCGGAACCGCCATCCTTCGGCTGCGCCGGCGCATGGGCGAGCACCAGCGGTTTCAGCGGCGTTTCGGTCAGCCAGCGCGGCACGGTCGCGCGCAGCACCCCGCCGCCGGTGCTGCCTTTCCCGGTGATCACCAGCAGCGCGCGCTTGCCGTCGCGGTGCGCGCGCTCGATCGTCGAGACCAGCCGGCGCCAGGCGGCATCCTGGGTCATGCCGTGGAGATCGAGGCGCCCCTCGATCTCGCGCTGGCCCTTGCGGAAACGTTCGGCGGTCCGCTTGTCGATGCCGGGCGCCAGGCGCGCGCCGACCTCGACGGGTGTCTTTGCCGGCGGTGCCGGGGGAGGCGCGGGCGGCGGTGGCGCCGGCACGCATCCGGCCTTCCTCGCCTTCGTCGGCGTCTTCGGCGGCTCGGATTCTTCGGGCACCGATGGGTCCGGCTTCCGGCCGCGACGCCTCAGCGGCTTGGCGTCGACCATCGCCTTGGCCCAGAGGGCGCGCTCCTCGGGCGTCGGCTTGCGAACCATCAGCCCTCGATCAGCACCACATGCAGGCGCCGCGGCCCGTGCGCGCCCATCAGCAGGCGCTGCTCGATGTCGCCGCTGCGCGACGGCCCGGTGACGAAATTGACCGTGCGCGGCAGCGACCCGCCGTGCTTGGCGCGAAGGCGCGTCCACGCCTCTTCGTAGGGGCCGACGACCTTGCTCGCCGGCAGCACGACGACATGCGTCTCCGGCAGGAAGTTGAGCGTCGAGGGGTGGTCCGGTCCCGAGGTCATCATCAGCGTGCCGGTCTCGGCGATGGCGGCGAAGGCGCCGGTGACGCTGACCTGGTCCGCGCCCTCGGTCTTGCCGCGACGGATCGAGAGCGTCGGCCGCTCGCTCCACGGGATGGCATCGAGCTCAGGGTCCGGCGCCATGACGAAGGCAGCAGGCAGATTCTGGCTCGCGAGATACTCGGCGACGGCGCCCGGCACCTCGCGCGCGCTCTTCACGCGGGTCAGGGTCGCCGCCGCGCCCTCCGCCATCGTGGAGAAGAGCTCGATGACGGCCTTGGCCTCGCCGCCCGCGCGGGCCGGGATCAGGTTGGGCTTGGGATCTCGCAGGCGCGCTTCGATCGCCGCGGCCTTCTCCGGCGGCAGCGGGCCGCGCTTCAGCGCACGGCGGATCGATCCGAGAATCTGCGAGCGAGCCTCGTTCATGCCCGGCTCCGCTTCCGCCACTGGCTCATGAAGGTCTGCCCTTCCGGCGCGGGGAACTCGCGGCCTCTGGTCCAGCCCGAGGCCAGCGGCAGCCAGCCGTAACGACCATGGGCACGCCCGAACAAACCAAGCAGGCGTGCAGCCAGGCCCGTCGCCAGGCGGTAGAGGCGCGGGCGTTTGGCGAACCACGCCCAGAAGGCGAGGCCGGCACGGACCGAAGGAGGAGAGAGGTGGCGCTCGAATTCGCGCTCGCGCCAGTGCCGCATCATCTTCGGCAGCGGGATGCGCATCGGGCACACGCTCTCGCATCGTCCGCAGAAGGTCGAAGCGTTGGGCAGGTGGCCCGACTCCTCGATGCCGATCAGCGTCGGCGTCAGCACCGCGCCCATCGGTCCCGGGTAGACCCAGCCATAGGCGTGTCCGCCGACCGTGGCATAGACCGGGCAATGGTTGAGGCAGGCCGAGCAGCGGATGCAGCGCAGCATGTCCTGGAACTCGGTGCCGAGAATGTCGCTGCGGCCGTTGTCGAGGAGGACGACATGGAACTCCGCCGGCCCGTCGAGGTCGTCGGGCCGACGCGGGCCGGTCGAGACCGTGGTGTAGACCGAGAATTCCTGCCCTGTGGCCGAGCGCGCGAGCAGGCGCAGGATGGTCGCGGCGTCCTCGAAGGTCGGGACCAGCTTCTCCAGGCTCGCCAGCACGACATGCGCCTTGGGCAGGATCTGCGTGAGGTCGCCATTGCCCTCGTTGGTGACGATGATGGTCGAGCCGGTCTCGGCGATCATGAAGTTGGCGCCGGTGATGCCGACATCGGCCGCAAGGAATTTCGGCCGCAATACGCCGCGCGCCTCCTCGAGAAGCGCGGTCGGCTCCTCCATCGGCCGGTTCGGGTCGAGATGCGTGTGCGCCTTCTGGAAGGCGTCGATCACGTCCGTCTTGTTGAGGTGGATCGCGGGCGCGATGATGTGGCTCGGCGGCTCGCCGCGAAGCTGGATGATGTACTCGCCGAGATCGGTCTCGATCGGCTCGATGCCTTCCTCTTCGAGGAAGTCGTTGAGCGCGATCTCTTCCGCGATCATCGACTTGCCCTTGGTCACGGTCTTGGCCCCGACGCCGCGGCAGATGCCGAGGATGGCTTCGCGCGCCTCCTCGGCGCTCCGGCACCAATGCACCTTGCCGCCGGCTTCGGTTACCTTGCGCTCGAAGCGCTCGAGATAGAAGTCGAGGTTCTCGAGCACATGGTTCTTGATGTCGCGGGCCTGATCGCGAAGCTGCTCGAACTCCGGCAGCTTCTCGACCGCGGCGAGCCGGCGAACCTGGAAGCCGGTCTTCATCATGCCGAGCGCCTTCTGCAGCCCGGGCTCGACGATGGCTTTCCGGACGTTGGCCTTGAAGGCGCGCGTGGTCGACTGCATCGAGCTAGGCCTTCGGCTCGCCGATCGGCGGCGTGTCGGTGACGCCGGCCAGCACCTCGGCGACGTGACGCACGCGCACGCCGGATCCCTGGCGCTGCAGCTTGCCGGCCATGTTCATCAGGCAACCCATATCGCCGGCGAGCAGCGTGTCGGCGCCGGTCGCCTTGATGTCGTCGGCCTTTTCCGTCGCCATGCGCTCGGAGATGTCGGGATACTTGACGCAGAAAGTGCCACCGAAGCCGCAGCAGATCTCCGCGCCCGGCAGCTCCTTGAGCGTCAGGCCCGAGACCGATGCCAGCAGCCGGCGCGGCTGGCGCTTCACCTTGAGCTCGCGCAGGCCCGAGCAGGAATCGTGATAAGTGACGGTACCGGAATAGGCCGCCCCCACCCGCTCGACCTTCATCACATCGACCAGGAATGAGGTCAGCTCATGCGTCCGCCGCGCCAGATCCTGCGCCTTGGCCAGGGTCTCCGGCTCGTCGGCGAACAGCGCCGGGTAGTGCTCATGGATCATGCCGGCGCAGCTTCCTGACGGCACGACGACGTAGTCGTATCCGGCGAAGGCCGCGACGACGCTGCGCGCGATGTCGCGCGTGTCGCGGCGGTCGCCTGAGTTGTAGGCTGGCTGCCCGCAGCAGGTCTGGGTCTCAGGAACCTCGACGCGACAGCCGGCGTTTTCCAGGAGCCTGATCGCGGCAAAGCCGACCGAGGGGCGCATCAGGTCGACGAGGCAGGTCACGAACAGGCCGACGCGGGGCGAGGCAGCGGGCATTTGGGCGAGCGCCATTCGGATCTAAGGGCAGGGCGGCTACAATGGCCATCGGTCGTCGATCGGATCAAGGGCGAAGCGGCGTGAAGCGAAGCGGCGTGCTCTTCCCGCTGATCGGCAGCTTCTCTCTCGGGGCGGCAGTGTCCTTCGGCGGCGTCGTTGGGGCCGGGCGGTGACGGCACGCTTTGTCCTCCTCGCTGTCGTCTCCTCCGACGGCTTCATCGCCCGCTACCCGGGGCACCCGCCCTGGGAGTGGGCGAGCCCGGAAGAGCAGGCGCGCTTCCGCGCCACGATGGATCTGGTCACTTGGTCAGTGCTCGGCCGCATCACCCATGAGACAGCCCCGCGCCCGGAGCGCAAGCGCATCGTTTTCACCGGCGCGGTCAAAAGCATCGCCTGGCTCACGCCCAACCATCTCGCCTTCAACCCAGCCGGCGCAACCTTCGACGAGGCGTTGGAGATCGCTCGCCCTGAGGGGCTCGTCGCCGTCCTCGGCGGCACGCGGGTGCATGACTACATGCTCGGGATCGGCCGCGTGGACGAGCTTCGTCTTTCGATCGAGCCGGTCCGTTTCGGCGAGGGGCTGGGGATGTTTACCGGCGTCGCTTGGCTCGGCCTCGACGACCATCTTGCCCGCCACGGTATGGCGCGGGCCGGCGAGGACGAGAAGTTCAACGACTTAGGAACGGTGGAGAGGCGATATCGGAAGATCGCTGCTAACGCGTTGAGGCACGCTCGCTGATCAGAGCCTGGAACTGACGCTCGAGGAAGGCGTCGAAGGCCGGGTACTGGCCGGAGTCGAGGTGGAAGAACTGGGCCGCCATCTCTTTGTCGTTGATCCGGACGACGACCGCGCCGCCGTCGATGACGATCTCGGGGTTCGGCAGATCGAGAAGATGCAGGCGGAAGTCGAAAGAGGCGCCGATCTTGTGCTCGCCGGCATAGGGCCGGATCAGCAGGCCTGAGGCGCTGACGTCCCACACCTCGAAGCGGCGGCCGTCGATCAGGAGCCAGCCCTCCTTGGGCCGGACCCGCGGGTCGAGGCGCCGATCGGCGCCTTGGCGCTTCGTCTCGCTCATCGCGCCCTCCCTTGCCTCGGTCGCAAGCCCACCACATCGCGCCGAGGTTTACAAACGGCTTATCTTTTTCCCTCTCTGCGTAGCGCCCATTTGATCGAGGTCTGGCCGTCAAGCACACCGGTCACCAGGAGGTGTTGCGTCCGCTTCATCTCGTCCGGCCGTCCGAGATAGACGGCTTCGCCAAGATCGAGGCGGCCGCCCGAAACCCGAAGCCTGAAGCCGCTGCCCGAGGGCAGCTTGAGGAGCGCCGCCGCGGCGTTCTGCGCGAGCGAGACCTGCACACGCGGATGCAGGTGGAAGCGGAGCTGATAGGGCTTGCCGGCGGCCCCGGTGACCACCTCCTCGCCACGCAGGTCTTCGCCGTCGGCCGAGAGGTAAAGCCGGCGTTGGTGGCTGGCGCCGAGACGGTCGGCGTAGCCGTCATGCGTGGCCTCGAACCAGATCTGGCCGTCCGAATCCTCTCGCCCCTTCACGATCGAGGACGCCGGCGCTCCGGGCTCCAGGTGAATCGCGTTGGTATCGTCGATGGTCAGCGTCGAGTGCGCCGCGGTCGCACGCTGCGCGGTCGCCCAAGCCTCCGGCAGCAGGGCGGACCCGCCCAGGTTGACAATCAGGCGTTCGCGCCCGATCGACAGCTCGAAGGACAGCGGGCCCGCATAGACCCGGCCGTCGGTGGCGACGGAATCGCCGCAGTCGATAAACACGGTGGTCCGCCCGGCATGCAGGCGCTCGATGCCGAAGTCCGGCGCACCGACCGCGAGCCGGGGCCGGCTCTCCGACTGCTGAATGACGGCGTCGATCAGCGGGCCCGGCTCCTCGTTCGAACCGTTGAAGAGCGCAAGCCCGCCATCGCCGTGACGGAGATAGCGGAGCATCGCCACCATCGCCTCGATCGCCTGCACCAACGCGGGCGGAGGCGTTATGCGCGCGAGCCGGAGCGCGTGGCGGATCTCGATCAGGTCACGAAGGGCCGCGAGGTGCACCGACGGGCTGCGCGAGCTGTGCCCGCCATCGGCGAGGACCTGCTCGGCAAGCGCCGCTTCGAGTCGCATCAGGGCCGGCATCAACAGGACTGCGAGTCCCGTCAACCCGACGGCGGCGAGCACGACCCCCTTGATCGCCGCGATCCGATCGGCACCTGCCGGAGCATCGTCGATCGTCCGTGCGAGATGACGGGCCTGGGCGGCGAGGCTGAAGAGGACGCGTTCACGGAACTCGTCATCGGCCGAGGCGCAGAAGAAGCCATGATGGCCGAGCCAGGCGGCGATTCGCCGGCCGGTGACATCGGGTCGCCAGGACAGCGGGTCCCAGCGACGATATCGGTCGAGCCAACGACCGACCAGCTCGCGCGCACGCCTTCGGCCGAGATCGCCGCCGAGATCGCGAAGGTCGGCGAGCCAGTCGAAGCTGTCGAGCGCCGCGCGCCAATCGGACGGCGCGTCGATCGGCGTCCAGCCGGAGCCGGGGAGGGTGAAGGCGCGGCCGCCGAGCGCCAGCTCGTCATCGACCAGCGCTCGCCCTCGTGCGGCGTCGCCGGGCCAGAGGCTCGTCAATGGCGTCGCGATGTCGACCGGCCGCCGCGGCCGGATCATCCAGCGATAGATCGGCGTACGAAAGAGGAGCCGCCGGAACCCGCTCGCTTCCGCCATCAGCCGCGAAGCTTCGCCAGATTGTCAGCGTATCGGGAAGCGCCGCCGGCGAAGGCGGCGGTGCCCGCCACCAGCACATCGGCGCCGGCGGACACTGCCTGGCGTGCGGTCTCGGCGTTGATGCCGCCATCGACCTCGAGATCGATCCTGCGGCCGCTCCTGTCGATGCGCTCGCGCAGGGTGTGGATCTTGTCGAGCTGGCTTGAAATGAAGCTCTGGCCGCCGAAGCCCGGGTTGACCGTCATCACCAGAACGAGATCGACGTCGCCGAGCACATAGTCGATCGCCTCGGGCGGCGTTCCCGGATTGAGCGAGACGCCCGCCTTCTTGCCGAGCGCCTTGATCGCCTGGAGCGTGCGGTGCAGATGCGGTCCCGATTCCGGATGCACGGTCATGATATCGGCGCCGGCCTCGGCGAAGGCCGCGATGTAGGGGTCGACCGGCGTCACCATCAGATGCACGTCGAAGATCTTCCTCGAATGCGGCCGGAGCGCCTTCACGACCGATGGGCCGATGGTAAGATTCGGCACGAAATGCCCGTCCATCACGTCGATATGGATGTAGTCGGCGCCGGCCGCGTCGATGGCGCGCACTTCCTCGCCGAGGCGCGAGAAGTCGGCGGACAGAATCGACGGCGCAAGGCGGAGAGCCATGAGGGGTGTTTATCAGCGCCCTCGAAGCCTCCGCAAGCGCCAGCCTCGTCTCGCGAACGCGAATCGGGCGCGTGCGCTACCAAGCCGGATCGATCGGGCGGACGATGCCTTCAGCCGCCTCGATGACCTCGCCTGCATCGAGCGCAAGATCCTCGCGGAAGCGGCCGGGGACGATCTGCACCCCGGTGCGAAGCGTCCCATGCGAGCCGACCGGCACCGCCAGGCCGGGAAGGCCGAGCGCCGGCGCAAGGAAGCTCACGCGCAGCGAATCCAGGATCTTGCGTTGGCCGTCCAGGGTCAGATCCTGATCGACCGGCGGCGGCAGATCGCAGAGCGTCGGCATGACCACCGCCACGTAGTTCTGGAAGAAGGCCTGCCAACGGAAGAGGTGCAAGTCGCGCTGGGCAAAGGCCTCCAGCACTGCATTCGCGTCGTTGGGCGGCGGCGAGAGCTCGCGCCACAGATGCAGGGACTTGACCGCGGCGGCATCGCCGTACTTCTCGATGGTCGGTGCGAGCGGTCGGAACACGTCGCCGGCGCCGATCACATGCCAGACGCGGACCACGTCCTCGACGTCGGGAGGCAGCACCTCCTCGACGACGTAGCCGGCGTTCGCGAGGTGGCGGCCGGCGCGGCGGACCGCCTCAGACTGTGCCGGATGGGTGAAGCCGCCGGGAATGATCGGCGCGATGGCGATCTTCAAGGGACGGGGCGGCGCCGGGCCGGTGATCGGCGCATCGACCCAGCGCGTGTCGCGCTGATCGCCCTTGGCCATGACCGTGAGCGCGAGGCGGGCATCGCGCACCGTCCGCGCATGCGGACCCTGGGTCGCCATCAGGAGAGCGCCGATCGGCCGCGGCGCCGTTGCCGACGGATTGAAGGCAGGTATGCGTCCGAGGCCGACGCGAAGGCCGACGACGCCGTTGCAATAGGCCGGGATACGCACCGAGCCGCCGATATCGTTGCCTTGAGCGATCGCGCCCATGCCGGTCGCGGCCGCGGCACCCGCGCCGCCGGAGGAACCGCCGGGGCCGATGCTGCGGTCGCGCGGGTTGTAGGTGCGGCCGTGAAGCGCGTTGTCGGAGAAGGCCCGCATCGAGAAGGCGGGCGCGTTGGTGCGGCCGATGAAGATGGCACCGGCCCGGCGCAGATTGGCGACGACGGGCGCGTCCTCGGCGGCGATCAGGTTCTTGTATTCCACGGCGCCGTTGTCGGTCGGGTGGCCTTTCTGGTCGGTATTGATCTTGGTCGTGACCGGAACCCCGTGCAGCGGACCGAGGTCGTCGCCGCGCTTGCGGGCGTCGTCGGCGGCATCGGCTTGGGCCAGCGCCTCGTCATCCATGCGCCGGACGATGGCGTTGAGCTTGGGGTTCACCGCATCGACGCGCTTGAGGCAGGACGTCACGGCCTCGCGGGCGGAGGCCTGGCCGAGACGGATCAGCCGTGCGAGATCGGTCGCGTCGTATTGCCAGAGTTCCATGCCGTGTCGGCTCCCCCGCCGGATTGCGACACGCATCAACACCCGGCCGCCGCCCGCCGTCAAACCTTCCGCAGGCGCGCCGCGAAGAACCCGTCCATGCCGCCGCGTTCCTGCCAATGGCAGGGAAGGGTCCGCAGGAAGCCGTCGCTGGCAAGCTCGCTCGGAACGTCGGTCGGCGTCACCGGCACCAGCTCGACCGGCGCTCCCGTGTCGAGGAGGCGCGCGATTCGCTGCGGTCCTTCCTCGGGCTCGAGCGAGCAGACGCAGTAGACCAGCATCCCGCCGGGCGGCAGCAGCGAGACGGCGTGGTCGAGCAGCCGGTCCTGGACTGCGGCCAGGCGCGTCACATCGCTCGGCGATTTGAGATGCGCGACATCGGGATGCCGGCGGAGCGTGCCCGTCGCCGAGCAGGGCGCATCGACCAGGATGGCGTCGGGCGGCTCGGCCGGTCGCCACGCGGTGGCGTCGGCAGCGATCAGCTCGGCCCCGACCTTCAGGCGCTGCAGGTTTTCGCGCACGCGTTCGAGCCGCCTGGCCGAGCGGTCGACGGCGGTGACGCGTGCGCCGGCCGCGGCGAGCTGAAGCGTCTTGCCGCCCGGAGCGGCGCAGAGATCGATGACCCGGCGCCCGGCGACCTCGCCGAGAAGCCGGACGGGGAGCGCGGCCGCCGCATCCTGGACCCACCAAGTGCCGTCGGCGAAGCCGGGCAACTCGCCGACGACGGCGGTCTGGCGCCTGAGCGTCCCGGTCGGAAGCAGCTCGGCCTCGAGCCGGGGCGCCCATAGCCACGCATCCTTGCGGACGGAGAGATCGAGCGGCGGCTCGGTGAGATGGGCCTCGGCGATGGCATGCGCCGTTTCGGTTCCGTAGGCGCGGCTCCAGGAGTCCCACAGCCAGTCCGGCGTCGACAGCCGGGCGGCATCCTGCGCCTTGATCATCTCGGCTCCTTCGCGGGCAGCGCGGCGAAGCACGGCGTTGACCAGGCCCTTGAAGCCGTCGAAGCGCCCCTGAAGCAGGCGGACGCTGGAGTCCACCGCGGCATGATCGGCGGTCCCGAGGATCAGGAGCTGGGCCAGGCCCAAGCGGAGCGCGTCGACGACCGGCCCGGCTTTGTCGGGCAGCGGCTTCTCGACAAAGGCGGCGATCAGCGCGTCGAGCTGGCCGAGCCGGCGCAGCACGGTTGCCACCAGCAGGCGGGCGAAGGCACGGTCGCGGGACTCGAGGCCGTCGACGCCGCCTTCGGCCAGGGCCTCGTCGAGAGGCCGTCGCCGTCGCAGGACGTCGTCGAGAAGCGAATGGGCGACATCGCGGGCGCCGCTCACCTTAAGGCGGCTCGGCTCAGCCCCAGGGCCCGCGACGGGAGGCGGCGTAGGGCGAGGACGGCACGCTGCCGCCGCGGCCGCTCATCTGGCCTGCCATCTCGCGCAGCGCGGCGATGCGGTTCTCGGTCGAGGGGTGGGTCGAGAACAGGTTGTCCACCGCGCCGCCATGCAGCGGGTTGATGATGAAGAGATGCGCCGTTGCTGGGTTGCGCTCGGCCGTGTCGTTCGGGATCGCGTGCGCCGCCTGATCGATCTTGGCGAGCGCGGAAGCGAGCCACATCGGCTGGCCGGCGATCTCGGCGCCCATGCGGTCGGCCTCGTATTCGCGCGTCCGGCTGATCGCCATCTGCACGAGCATCGCGGCGATCGGCGCCAGGATCATCAGCAGGATGCCGCCGATGGCGCCGAGCGGGCTCGAACGGTTGTCCGAGCTCGAGTGGCCGGCGAACATCGCCATGTTGGCGAGCATGCCGATGGCGCCGGCGATGGTCGCGGTGATCGTCATGGTCAGCGTGTCGCGGCTCTTCACATGCGCGAGCTCATGCGCCATCACGCCTGCGACCTCCTCGGTCGTGAGGTGGCGCAGCAGACCGGTCGAGGCCGCAACCGCGGCGTTCTCGGGATTGCGGCCGGTCGCAAACGCGTTCGGCTGCTCGGATTCGATGATGTAGACCTTCGGCATCGGCAGGTTCGCGCGCGCCGCCAGCCGCGCGACCATGTCGTAGAACCACGGCAGCGTGCTGCGGTCGATCTCCTGCGCGCCGTGCATGGAGAGCACCATCCTGTCAGCGTTCCAGTAGGCGAACAGGTTCATCGCGCCGGCGATGCCGAGCGCAACCAGCATGCCGCCCGCGCCGCCGATCACGAACCCGATGGCAAGAAAGAGGGCGGTGATGGCCGCCATCAGAAGGAAGGTACGTGCGTTCATCTTTCCTCAAGGGCCGGATCTTAAGGGCCCGACACCGGGAAAGGTGGCCCGTCGGAGCCGTACCTTCAAGGCTTGGCGGGCCATCTCCGGAGTCCTATAAGGGCGGATATGACCAGTCCGGCCAAGACCTTCCGGGAATTGCGACCGCCGCCGCCGGCGCCCCGCCCGAGGCAGGAGAGCACGGCCCCGCCGCCGCCTCCGACCGGCGCCAAGCGGGCGCAGCCGGACGAGATCGGCGGGCCGACCGGGCTCGAGCCGACGCGGTACGGCGACTGGGAGCGGGGCGGGCGCTGCACCGATTTTTAGGCCCGCGACGGAATGATTTCCGCGGCGCTTGCGTTAGACTGATCTCAAATGCGCGTCGCGCCGTAAGCGTGACAGGGAGGGCCGATGGTTAAGCCCGGATTCTGGCTGATATGCACCGCGTGGACCGCGCTGGCGGCGGCGAGCGCTTTCGCCGCCAAAGAAGTCGTTGTCGAGCAAAAGGATCTCGGCTTCCGGCCCAACAAGGTCGAGCTCAGCGTCGGCGATACGATCATCTTCACCAACGAAGACAATTACGGCCACAATATGTACTCGACGACGGCCGGCGGCGCCTTCGACCTCGGGCGCCAGGCGCCGGGAACGCGCGTGCCGCATGTCTTCCGCCGCGCCGGCACCTTCGAGGTGCTCTGCCGCATCCACCCGAAGATGCGGCTCGAGGTCGTCGTCAGGTAAGAGGAGGTCGGGAGCCCGGTGTCGATCAAGCTCAAGCTCGTCGGCGCCCTCCTCCTCGCAGCCCTTGCTGCGGCGTTGCTCGGTTTCTCCGCGCTGCTCACCACCTCGTCGATGGGCGACCTCGCGGTCACCCTCTATGACCGCCCGCTGCAGGCAATCAACTACGCGCGCTCGGCGCAGACCAACTTCGCGCTGCTTGAGCTTGCCGACCGCGATGCCGGAGAGGACATGAGCGAGTCCGAGATGCAGGCGCTGGTCTCGCGCGCCAAAGATCTCGACGACGATCTCCGGGTCGTCGACCAGCGCGGCATCTCGGAAGCGATCCACCCGCTGGTCAACGAGACGCGCGAGCTGATCCAGGTGTGGCGGCGGGCCGCGATCGACGCGCGCGTCGCCGGCGCCGGCCAGACCAGCATTCCGATGGGCGGCATGGCGCAGCCGACCGGCGCCGCCCGCGACGCGCTCGCTCTCCAGATCCGCGTGAAGCTCGAGACCCTGACGCAGCTCGCCGCCGACGACGGCTATCAGTTCCGCGAGGAGGCGGTGGTCCTGATCGAGCAGGCCAAGCGCCAGACCCTGATCGTGATCGCCGTCGCATTCGCGCTCTGCATCGTCGTCGCCCTCCTGCTCGCCCGCAACATCGTCGCTCCGGTCAACGACATGGCGGGCGCGATGGTCAGGCTCGCCTTCGGCAACCGCGAGGAACCGGTGCCGCATCTCGGGCGGCGCGACGAGATCGGGGGCATGGCCTCGGCGCTCGAGGTCTTCAAAAGCGCCGTGCTCGAGGTGAGCGAGGCCAAGGACCGGGCCGAGGCGGCGACGCGCGCCAAGTCCGAGTTCCTGGCGATGATGAGCCACGAGATCCGCACGCCGATGAACGGCATCCTCGGCATGACGCGGCTGCTGCTCGCTTCGGAGCTCGCCCGCGATCAGCGCGGCCAGGCGCAGATCGTGCTCGATTCCGGCCAGGCGCTGCTCACAATCCTCAACGACATCCTCGACTACTCGAAGCTGGAGGCTGGCAAGCTCGACATCGAGACCGTCGATTTCGACCTCAAGCGGGTTGCCGACGGCGTGACGGCGCTTCTCGAATCGCGCGCGACCGAGAAGGGCATCGGCTTCGAGACGACCGTCGATCTTTCGTTGCCACCCTACCTCCAGGGCGATCCGGGGAGACTCCGCCAGGTGCTGCTGAACTTGATGGGCAATGCCATCAAGTTCACCGAGAGGGGCAAGGTGGCGCTCCGACTCCGCCGGATCGACGCGCCCGAGGGTCGGATCGGCGTCCGTTTCGAGATCGTCGACACCGGCATCGGTCTCACCGCCGAGGCCAAGGCGAAGCTCTTCGGCAGTTTCACTCAGGCTGACTCCTCGATCAGCAGGCGCTTCGGCGGCACTGGCCTCGGCCTCGCCATCTCGAAGCAGCTGGTAGCGTTGATGGGGGGTGAGATCGGCGTGGACAGCGAGGTCGGCAAGGGCTCGACCTTCTGGGTCGAGATCGCGTTCGCGCCGGGAGAAAAGCCAAAGGAGGAAGGCCAGGCGACCGCGCTCGCCGGGCGGCTCCGGCCGCTCTCGATCCTGCTGGCCGAGGACAACAAGGTGAACCAGATGGTTGCCCTCGGACTCCTGAGACCCGCCGGCCATCAGATCGATGTGGTCGAGACAGGGGCGGATGCCGTCACGGCCATCGACTGGGGCAAGATCTACGACCTGGTCTTGATGGACATGCACATGCCGGTGATGGACGGGATCGAGGCGACGCGTCGCATCCGGGCCCTGTCGGCGCCGAAGAACGCGGTGCCGATCATCGCCGTCACCGCCGGTGCGATGGCCGGAGAGGTGCAGCGCTGCCTTGATGCCGGCATGAACGACTATGTCGGCAAGCCGATCAACCCGGAGCAGCTGACCCAGGCGATCCTGCGTACGCTGGGGCCGGAGGCGGCCGCGCGCGAGTCGGATGCGATGCAGGGCGAGGCCACGTCCTTCGATGTCGGCGCGCGTCTGGCCGAGGGCGATGAGGCCTTCGATGAGAGCGTGATCGCGGGCCTCGAGGACCAGCTCGGGCGCGACATGGTGCGCGAGCTGGTCGAGGAATACCGTTCGAGCGCGGCCGAGCTCGTGCAGCGCATCGACGAGGCGAGGCGGAGCGGCGACCTCACGGCGCTCGGGGATGCGGCGCATACGCTGAAGAGCTCCTCGGGCAGCCTGGGCCTGAAGCGGCTCTATCGGCTCGCCTACAAAGTCGAAGAGTCGGCGCGTCAGAGCCGGAGCGAATCGGTCGAGGCGGCGGCCGGGCTTTCGGCATTGGTGAGCGAAGGTCTCGCCGCGCTGGATGCACGCTATTCCGCCGTCGCCGGGGCGTGATAAGGAAGAGTCATGACCGGCCAGAAGCTCGACCCACGCTTCGCCAAGCTCACCGTCCTTCTCGTCGAGGATGACGGCTTTGCGCTCAAGCTCGCACAGAGCGTGCTTCGCAATCTCGGCGTCGGGCACATCATCCTCGCGCGCGACGGGGCCGAGGCGATCAGGATCCTGGATTCGAAGGCGACGAAAGCCGACCTCATCGTCTCCGACTGGAACATGCCGAATGTGAGCGGCCTCGACCTGCTGCGCCATGTGCGGACAACCTGGCAGCACATGCCCTTCATCATGCTCACGGGCCGCGCGACCGAGGACTTCGTGCTGGCGGCGAAAGAGAACGGCGTCAACGGCTACGTGGCGAAGCCGTTCTCGCCGGACCAGCTCATGCGCAAGATCCAGGCGGTCTTCAACGTCAAGCCGCCGGAGACACCATCCGCCTGATGCCCGACATCAACGTCCTCTTCATCACCGGCGACCAGTGGCGCTACGACGCGCTCTCCTGCCTCGGCCATCCGGTCGTCGCCACACCCCACTTCGATGCGCTCGCCCGCGACGGTGTGCTGTTCAAGCGCCACTTCACAAATGCGAGTCCCTGCGGGCCGAGCCGTTCGTCGCTGCATACCGGCCTCTACCTGATGACGCATCGCTCGGGGCGAAACGGTACGCCGCTCGATGCGCGCTTCACCAACTGGGCGAAGGAGCTGCGCAAGGCGGGTTATGACCCGACGTTGATCGGCTACACCGACATCTCACCCGACCCGCGCGTACACCCGCAAGGCGACCCTGCGCTCAAATCCTACGAAGGCGTGCTGCCCGGGCTTACGCCGCATCTGCTGATGGCAAGCGACCGCAAGGCCTGGCTCGCCTATCTCCGGCGCCACGGCTACGACGTGCCGGCGGTGGCGACGGAGCTCTACACGCCGCAGACCGAGGACATGGCGATGGCTGAGAAGCGCGGGCCGAGCTTTCCGCCGGCCGTCTTCAAGGCCGAGCACAGCGACACGGCCTTCGTCACCGACACGGCGCTCGAATTCATCGCGCAGCAGCGTGGCGCGTGGTGCCTGCACCTCTCGCATCTCCGTCCGCACCCGCCGTTCGTGGCGCCGGCGCCCTGGCACGATCTCTACAAGCCGGAGAAGATGCCCGGCTCGCAGCGGCAGAGGAGCGCGGAAGAGGAGGCGAAAACCCATCCCTGGATCGCGCACCATCTCGCCGGAAAGATGAGCGTGGGCGCGATGCCCGAGCATCATCAGCGCCAGGCCAAGGCGACCTATTTTGGCCTCATCGCCGAGATGGATCATCACCTCGGCCGGCTGGTCGGGCATTTGAAGAAGACCGGCCAGTACGAGCGCACGCTGATCGTCTTCACCTCCGATCATGGCGAGATGCTGGGCGACCACTGGTACGCGGGGAAGGACGGCTTCTACGATCCGGCCTTCCGCGTGCCGATGATCGTCAAGCCGGCCGGAGGCGGCGCCAAAGGCGCGGTCGTAGAAGAGTTCACCGAGCACGTCGACGTGATGCCGACGCTCTGCGATCTCGTCGGCCTCGAGGTGCCCGATCAGGTCGACGGCGTGTCGCTCAGGCCCTTCCTTGAGGGAAAGCTGCCGGCTACCTGGCGCCGCGCCGCGCATTTCGAGTACGACTTCCGCGAAGTAGTCGACGGAGCGCCGGAGCGCGCGCTCGGGCTCCGGCTGGACGAGTGCTGCCTCGCCGTCTGGCGTGGCGAGCGGTTCAAGTATGTGCATTTCGCCGCGCTGCCGCCGCTGCTCTTCGACCTCAACGACGATCCGAACGAGCTTCGGAACCTGGCCGGAAGCCCGGCGCACCAGGGAACGATGCTGGAGGCCATCCAGGCGCTGCTCTCCCACCGCCTGGTCCATGCCGAGCGCACCCTGACTGGCATCCACCTGACTTCCGAGGGCCCGATCCGGCGCCGCGGCCGCTGATCGCACTTCATTGAAATCATTGAAAACATTGGCGTTTGTTGATCTGCCCCAGGCTTGACAGGAGTGGGGTCGGCCGATATGGTCCGCGCGGTTTTCGGCGGATTTCCGCCGGAACGACGGGGGTTTCCGCGATCGGCAATGGCGACTGAGCCGCCCCCTCCGAGTCTCGACGAGCTGGAGCGGCGCCTGAAGCAGGCGCGTCCGGAGCAGGTCGGGGCCGGGGCGGATGCTGCCGATCGGCCGCGCGCGATGGGGATGGCCTTTCGCGTCTCGGTCGAGCTGGTCTCCGCGCTTGCGGTCGGTGTAGGCCTCGGTTGGCTGATCGACTACGGGCTCGGCACCGGACCCTGGGGGATGGTGGTCATGTTCTTCTTCGGCGCCGCCGCCGGAATGCTGAATGTGTACCGGGTCGTGGAAGGGTTGGGTTTCGGGCGCTGGTCCAAGGGACCGGCGGCCACGAAGGAAGAGGACCGAGGCGAACGTGGCTGAGAAGGCGATCGATCCGCTCCACCAGTTCGAGATCGTCAGGCTGATCCCGGCGAAGATCGGGAACCTCGACGTCTCCTTCACCAACGCCTCGCTCTGGATGGTCATCGCGATCGCCGCCGTGACGGTGTTCCTCATCGGCGGCATGCGCCAACGCGCGCTGGTGCCCGGGCGCTGGCAGTCGATGGCCGAGCTCTCCTACGAATTCATCGCCGGGATGATCCAGGACAATGTCGGGTCCTCGGGCAAGAAGTTCTTCCCGTTCATATTCACGCTCTTCATGTTCATCCTGTTCGGCAACATGATGGGCATGGTGCCGTACAGCTTCACCTTCACCAGCCACATCATCGTCACCTTCGCCATGGCCTTCGTGGTCTTCATCGGCGTGACGATCGTGGGCTTCGTCATGCACGGCGCGCATTTCCTGTCGTTCTTCGTGCCGAAGGGCGTGCCGAAGATCATGCTGCTGCTGATGGTGCCGATCGAGGTGCTGAGCTATCTGACGCGCCCCGTCAGCCTCTCCATCCGCCTCTTCGCCAACATGATGGCCGGTCACACCATGCTGAAGGTATTCGCGGCCTTCACCGTCATGCTCGGCATCTTCGGCGTCGCGCCGCTCGCCATCAACGTGGCGCTGACCGGCTTCGAGTTCCTGGTCGCGTTCCTGCAGGCCTATGTCTTCACGGTCTTGACCTGCATCTACCTCAACGACGCGATCCACCTTCACTGATCTTCAAACTCTAGAAAGGGCTAAGCTCCATGGATCTCGCTTCCGCCAAGATGATCGGCGCCGGTCTTGCCGTCATCGCGCTCGCCGGCGTCGGTGCCGGCATCGGCAACATCTTCGCTTCGCTGGTCGCCTCGATCAGCCGCAACCCGGCCTCGCGCGGCGAGGTCTTCCCGCTCGGCATGCTGGGCTTCGCGCTCACCGAAGCGGTGGCGCTGTTCGCGCTGCTGATCTCGTTCCTCATCCTGTTCACCTGATCGGCGTCTAGACGGAAGGCCGGGCGCACCATGCCCCAGCTCCACTTCCAGGACTTCCCGCCGCAGCTGGTATGGCTGGCGATCACCTTCGTCGTCCTCTACCTGCTGATGTCGAAGGTCGCCCTGCCGAAGATCGGCCAGGTCCTCGATGCGCGGGCGGTCAGGATCGCCGACGATCTCGACCGCGCGACCAAGCTGAAGGACGAGGCCGCCGGCGTGCTCGCCGCCTATGAGAAGGCGCTCGCCGATGCGCGGGCCCAGGCTCAGGCGACGATCAAGGCCGTCTCCGAGCGGATGCAGAAGGACGCCGAGGCCCGCGAGGGCGCGCTTGCTAAGAAGCTCGTCGCCGATACCGAGGCAGCCGAAGGCCGGATCAAGGCGGCGCGCGATCAGGCGATGGCGAGCCTGAGCCAGGTCGCGGCCGAGATCACGAGGGCGGCAGCCGAGAAGCTGATCGGCCAGCCCGTCAACGACGCTGTCGCTCAGGCGGCGGTGGCCGCTGCGGCGAAGGAGCGCGCCTGATGTTCAAGACGCCCGAGTTCTGGGTGCTGGCGGCCTTCGTCGTCTTCTTCGCGCTGCTCGGCAAGAAGCTGGTCGACATGATCGGCGGCGCCCTCGACGAACGCTCGGCGGCGATCCGCCGGCAGCTCGACGAGGCCGAGAAGCTGAAGCGTGATGCCGAGGCGGCGCTGGCCGAGTACAGGAAGAAGCAGGCGGACGCACTCAAGGAGGCGGAAGCCATCCTGGCGCTCGCGCGAAGCGAGGCCCAGGCGCTCGAGGCCGAGCAGAAGGCGCAGATCGAGCAGCGGCTCAAGCGCCGCGAGACCCAGGCGGTCGAGAAGATCGCTCAGGCAGAGGCTCAGGCGCTGGCCGAGGTCCGCGATGCCGCGGTCGACCTCGCGATGACGGCAACGCGACGCGTGCTGTCGGAGAAGGTCGACGGCAACGTCGCCGCCGGCTTGGTCGACGACTCGATCAAGGAGCTGCCGCGTCGCCTTCGCGCGTGAGAGTCGGCCGTACCGACGAGCTTGAAAGGCCCCGCATGGGGCCTTTCGCATTTCAGGGCCGCACGATCCGCTCGATCATCCGCGCAGCATCGGCGATCAGTCTCGCCGTTGCATCGGGGCGGTTGAGGAAATCGGCCCAGGCGGTGAGGTCGGCGATAAGCGAAAGCAAGCGCCAATCCGCCGGTATCTCGCCGCCCGCTTCGCGGTAGCCTTCGGCGACCGACTCGGCGAAGCCGTCGATCTCGCCCATTGGCGGTCGCAGGAGGTTGCCGAAGTCGAAGAACGGCGCTCCGGCGAAGGCGAACTCCCAGTCGAGGACAGCGGCGACGCGCCAGCCGGCACTCGTCGACCGCACCAGCACGTTGGAGCCGTTGAAATCGGAATGGGTCAGGCGTGCCGGATGCGTCCAGGCCTCCAGCCGCGGGCCTTCGCGCTCGGCGAAAGCAAGCGCGGCGGCGGTGAGATCCGGCCCCAGGCGCGCGCCGCCGACGCCGTCGACCAGGCAGAGCTGCAGGAACCCTTTGAGCCCGTCGCCGCCGGCGTCGAGCGGCTGGACGACGCGGAGCTCGGCATCGAGGAAGCCGGCGGTCGGAAAGGTGACAGCGTGAATCGAGGCCAGCACGCGGCCGATGTCGCGCGCGAGAACGTCGCGACGATCGCGCTCGAGCGTCGGAACGGTCTTGCCGAGATGCGCACCTTCGATCCACTCGACGATCGCGTAGGGCCCGCCGGTGGCGGGGTTCGATTCGTCGGCATGGAGGATCGCCGGCACCGGCACGCGGCCGGAGAGCCGTCGATGCAACGACCATTCCTTGCGCGCCTCGGCCGGCGCGCGCTGGTAAAGACGGAGCAGCAGGGGCTCGTCGCGGCCAGCGAGTCGCACCCTGAGATTGGTATTGGCGAGGCCGCCTGAGACCGGCTCGACCTCTTCGACACGCGCTCCGGCGATAGCCAGCGCGATGAGCGCCGCCGCCGCCTCGGCCGTGATCTCGAGAATCGGCGATCCGCGGTCCCATCCTTCACGCATGGCGCGACCGTATCACGGCACCCGTCTATAGTGTCCGCATGCGCCTGCCGTTCCTCGATCGCTGGCTGAAAAAGGAATCGCCGCCGCCGACGAAGCCGAAATACGCGCCGCGTCGCCGGCGCGTGCTGGTGACCGACGAGGATGACGACGATGAGGCTCGGCCTCCTCACCAGGGTTTCCTTTCGGATCGCAAGAGCCAGTTCATCCTGATCGCCGCGCTCGTCGCCATCGGACTCACCGCCGGCGTCATGCTGATCGAACGCCGCCTCGCCTCCACGGCGACCGATGCGAGCCCGGACCGGCCGGCGCAGGTAGCGCTCGGGCGCACGCTCTATCGTCAGCACTGTTCCTATTGCCACGGCGTCGACCGCGAAGGGCATGAGGAGTGGCGGCCGGATACGCCGGTCGCGGCGGGGCTCGCGCCGTCTCTGGATGAGCGCTCGCCGGCCGTCGATCGCACCGACCGGCAGATCTTCGAGTGGATCAAGTTCGGCGGACAACCCTTCCTGCCGGCCAGCATGCGCAGCCAGATGCCGGCCTTCGAGTTCAACCTGACCGACGCGCAGGTCTGGGGCATCGTCGCCTATCTCAAGAACCGCTGGCCTGAAGAAGCGCTAGCGCGCCACGAGCGCGCCAACCGGGGCGAGCCGTGAGCGAGTTCTGGCAGGTCGCAGCGCTCGCCGTCGCGACGTTGGCGACGAGCTGGATCGCGACGGGGCAGGTGCTGCGCTGGCTCGATCGCCGGCAGATCGTCGACGTTCCCAATCACCGTTCCTCGCATGTGCGGCCGACGCCTCGCGGCGGCGGCATCGGGCTGCTTGCCGCGGCGCTGCCGGCGCTCCTGGTTTTTGCGCTGGCGACGACGCCGATGCCGTGGCTTCCGCTGATCCTCGCGGCGGCGCTTCTGGCGCTGATCTCCTGGCACGACGACCGCGGCCATGTGCCGGCGCGCTGGCGGCTGCTGGCGCAAGCCGCGGCGGTCGCGGCAGGTCTCGCGGTCATCGACGGCCGCGTCTTCCAGGGCCTGCTGCCGGCTTGGCTCGACCCGATCGTGGCTGGGCTCGCCTGGATCTGGTTCGTCAACCTCACCAACTTCATGGATGGGATCGACGGCATTACCGGGGTAGAAGCGGCATCGATCGGCATCGGGATCGCGCTTGTCGGTGCGCCAACGGCGCCCGCGCTGATCCTCGCCGCCGCCTCGCTCGGCTTCCTCCGCTGGAACTGGCATCCGGCCCGCCTCTTCATGGGCGATGTCGGCAGCGTGCCGTTGGGCTACCTCATCGGCGCGCTGCTGCTGATGCTGGCGAGTGACGGGCAGTGGGCGGCGGCACTGATCCTGCCTGCCTACTATCTTGCCGACGCAAGCTGGACGCTGGCGCGGCGCCTGCTGCAGCGCAAGCGCGTCTGGGAAGCGCATCGCGAGCACTTCTATCAACAGGCGGTGCAGCGTGGCTGGAGCCATGCGCGGGTGGCGGCAACTGTCGGCATCGTCAATATCGGGCTCGTCGTCCTCGCTCTGCTGTCCGTCGATCATCCCTGGTCGGCGCTGGCCGGTGCGGCGTTCCTCGTCGGCGCGACGATGGCGAGATTCGGGCGGGCATGAAAGCCAGGCCGGCGATGTGGTATAGGCGCCTTCCATGAACCGCCGCTGGCCGGTCCGACGCGCTCTCGTGGTCGCGCTGCTCGACGCGGCGCTGGCCGGATTCGCCTATCTCGTCTCCTTCTACCTGCGCGTCGGCGACGACATCTTCACCTGGCCGGCTCAGGCCCTGTGGGGCGGGCTGGTCCTCTTCGTCGCCATCGCCATCGGCGTGGGCCAGGTCTTCGGGCTCGCGCGCCGCGTCTGGCGCTATGCCGGGCTCGACGACGTCGCCACGATCGGCAAGGTGGTGGCGACGGTTCATCTCGTCTTCCTGCCGGCGTTGTTCCTGCTTACGCGCCTTCAGGACTTTCCGCGCTCGGTCGTGGTCATCAACCTCTTCGTCATGGCGGCGTTCCTCGCCGCGCCGCGGCTTCTGACCCGGGTCTTGCGTGAGCGACGCTTCGGCGGCGTGCTGGAGCGCGACAGCCGGCGTGTGCCGGTGCTGCTAGTTGGTTGGGGCGACGCGGCAGAGGTATTCGTGCGTAACCTCGCGCGCGGCGACCGCGCCCCCTACCGTATCGTCGGCGTCGTCGACGATCGCGCCGACTGGCAGGGCCGCCAGGTCCTCGGCGTCGACGTGCTCGGCCGCGAGGCGGTGCTGGAACAGGTCGTCGAGGCGCTGGCTGCGCGGGACGAGCGTCCGGAACGGCTGGTGCTCGGCCGCGCCGAGGAGGACGGGGCGCATGTGCGCGAGCTGGTCGAGCGCGCGGGCCGCCTTGCGCTGCCCTTGAGCCGCCTCCCCGATCCGCGTCGCCTCGAGAAGGCAGACGCGGCCAAATCGGAGGTCCGCCCGATCGAGGCGGAAGACCTGCTCGGCCGACCGCAGCGCGTGCTCGACCGCTCGGGCCTGGAGCGCATGATCGCCGGAAAGCGTGTGCTGATCACCGGCGCAGGCGGCTCCATCGGCGGCGAGATTGTCCGCCAGATCGCGGAGCTCGCGCCGGCCCGTCTGACCCTGCTCGACAATGCCGAATACCAGCTCTACCTGATCGACCTCGAAGCCTCGGAGCGCTGGCCCGCACTCGCGCGCTCGGCGATCCTGGGCGATGTCCGCGACCGTACCCGCATCGACCAGGTCCTGGCGCGCGAGCGGCCGGACCTCGTCTTCCACGCTGCAGCGTTCAAGCATCTGCCGCTGGTCGAGGCGAATCCCAACGAGGGCGTGCTGACCAATGCCGTCGGCACGCGCGTCGTCGCGGATGCCGCCCTGGCTGCCGGCGTCTCTGCGATGGTGCTGATCTCGACCGACAAGGCGGTTAACCCGACCAGCGTCATGGGGGCGAGCAAGCGTCTCGCCGAGAGCTATTGCCAGGCGCTCGACGTCGCCACGCTCGGGCGCGGCGGTACGCGCTTCGTCACCGTGCGTTTCGGCAACGTGCTGGGCTCGACCGGATCGGTCGTGCCGCTGTTCCAGCGCCAGATCGCCGCCGGCGGCCCGGTGACCGTCAGCCATCCCGAGGTGACGCGCTACTTCATGACGGTGCGCGAGGCGGTCGAGCTGGTCCTGCAATCCTGCGAGCTGGCGCTGTCACGATCGAAGGATCAGCCGGGCGCCATCCATGTGCTGGAGATGGGTCAGCCGGTGAAGATCCTCGATCTCGCGCATCAGATGATCCGGCTCGCCGGGCTTCGGCCGAACGAGGACATCAAGATTGCCTTCAAGGGCCTCAGGCCCGGCGAGAAGCTGCATGAGGAGCTGTTCCACGACCAGGAAGACCTGATCCCGACCGAGCGTCCGGGCATCATGCTGGCGCGGCCGCGAACGGTCGACCTTGCCATCCTCGCGCGCGCGCTCGACGAGGTCGAGGATGCGGCACGGCATCGGCGGACGGCCGATACGCTGAGCCAGCTCGGCCGGCTCGTGCCCGAGTACAATGGGGTGCGGAGCCCTGAGAGCCGACGCGCCGAGCGCGCCTGAGCTATAGCTCCGACTTCTCGATCACCCAGGGCTCGCGGCGCGCGGACTCGGCCCAGGCGGCGAGCGCCGGGTCGGCCCACATCGTGTTCACATAGGCTTTGGCGTCGGCATCGAGCTCGACCTGATAGGTCACGAAGCGCGAGACGACCGGGCCGTACATCGCATCCGCGATCGAGAAGCTACCGAAGAGGTAGGGGCCGCCGGAACCGAAGCGCGCCCGGCAGTCGCGCCAGATCGCCGAAATCCGGTTCACATCCTCCTGCACGCCGGGAGCGCGGCCTTTGCCCGGCAGGTTGGCGCGCATATTCATCGGCATGTTTGTGCGAAGCGCCGAGAAGCTGGAATGCATCTCGGCCGAAACCGAGCGCGCGACGGCGCGGGCGGAGGGGTCCTGCGGCCAGAGCGCGGCACCGGGGAACTTCTCGGCCAAGTATTCGCAGATCGCCAGCGAGTCCCAGACCGTCAGCTCGTCGTCCTTCAAGGTTGGCACGAAGCCGCTCGGCGAGTGCTTGAAGATCTCGGCGCGCGTCTCCGGTCGATCCAGCGGGATCACGATCTCCTCGAAGGCGGCTCCGGTCCTCTTCAAGGCTAGCCACGGGCGCATCGACCATGACGAATAGTTCTTGTTGCCGACGATCAGGGTGAGGGCCATGGGAGGCGTCCGCGCTGTAGTGGCTGACACTGGTAGTTAGAGCATTTTCCGATCATTCTGGTTCATAGCCTGAGTTTCGAAAGTAGTTGGCGCATTCGTGTGGTGTGAAGGCGTCGAGAGCGTCAGCGATGGCCTGCCATAGGGCGTCCTTGGTTCGTGCGGCCACCTTTCGCAGATAGGCCTTCAGCTTGGCAAAGGCTTGCTCGATTGGGTTGAAGTCCGGGCTATAGGGAGGCAAGAACAAGCGCGTCGCGCCTGCCGCCTCGATGGCTTCGCGCAC
>VGEN01000006.1 GCA_016869285.1 Alphaproteobacteria bacterium | reverse complement strand
CCTGCACCAACTCAATCGAGAACATGATGGGCACGGTGCGCCGCGTCTGTCGCAACGTGAAGCGGTGGCGAAATACCGATATGGCGCTGCGCTGGACCGCCGCCGGCATGATGGAAGCCGCCAAGGGATTCCGACGCCTCAAGGCGCACAAGCAGCTGCCGACGCTCAGAGCCGCCCTGGCTGCCCATCAGGCCAAGCAAACGATCCGAAACAGGCTTGAGGAACACCGGCAAGCCGCATAGCGTCATCAACAGGCAACGCTCGTCCCGCCAAGTTCAACAAAGGGCGGGACATCCCCCCGCGGCCCAGGCGGCACCGCAGAGCGCGCTCCGCACCGTTCTCTCACGCGGCAAGCTCGTCGTCGGCACCGGCTCGACCAATGCGCCTTGGCACTTCGAAAACGATAAGGGCGAACTCACCGGCATGGACATCGCCATGGCGCGGGTTCTCGCCGCCGGCCTGTTCGGCGCTGGGCGCGATGCCAAGGAAGACCTGAGCAAGATCGAGTTCGTGAAGCAGGACCCGGCGTCTCGCATTCCCAACATCACCACCGGCAAGGTCGACATCGTCATTCAGTTCATGACCGTCTCGCCGGCGCGCGCCCAGCTCGTCGCCTTCTCTCGCCCCTACTATGTCGAGGGCGTGGCGCTTCTCACCTCGGCCAAGGGCAAGTTCAAGACGCACAAGGAGCTGATCGACGCCGGCCGCAATGTGAAGGCCTCCGTGCTGCAGAACGTCGACGCCGACCAGCTTGTCGCGCGCGGCCTGCCGCAGGCCCAGGTCATGCAGCTCGACACCCAGGCGAACGCGATCCAGGCGCTCGATTCCGGCCGCTCGGATGCGGCGGTGATCGATCTCTCGACCGTCGGCTGGCTGGTCAAGCGGAACCCGGACAAGTATCTCGACTCGGGTTTCCACTACGACACGCAGCTCTACTCCGCAGCGATGCGCCAGGGCGATCCAGACTGGCTGCAATGGGTCAACACCTGCTTCAACGTCGCCATGCACGGGCATCAGACGCAAATCTACGACGCGGCCTTCGAGGAGTTCTTCGCCGCCAAGCCGCCCCGTCGTGTGCCAGGCTTCCCGACGATTTGAGTCCGACTCTTCGGGCCGCCACCCCCTTCCCGGCTCGACCGGGAGGGGGCCAGGTGGGGGCAGGTAGCAGACCCACCTCGTGACCTATCACTTCAACTTCAACTTCGTCTGGCGTTACGCCGATAAGCTCTATTGGGGTCTCGTGCTGTCGCTGGAGATCGCGCTGATCTCCATCCTGATCGGCATGGTGATCGGACTCAGCCTGGCGCTTGCCTATACGGGCGGCAACCGATGGATCCGCTCCGCAATCGCGGCCTATGTCGAGTTCATCCGCAACGTCCCGCTGCTGCTTCTGGTCTATCTCGTCTTCTATGGAATCCCCTCGGCGGGCGGCTTCGCCTATGACGCGTTGACCAGCTTCATCGCGACGTTGGCGCTCTACTCCGGCGCCTATCTGGTCGAGGTCTTTCGCGCCGGTCTCGATGCGATCCCCAAAGGCCTGATTGATGCCGGCAAGGCCGTCGGGCTCACGCCGTGGCAGCGCTTCATCCATGTGCGCATGCCGACCATGTTCCGCATCGTGCTGCCCTCGCTTTCCAACGTCTACGTCTCGCTGTTCAAGGACACGTCACTCGCCTACGTCATCGCCGTGCCGGAGCTGACCTACGGCGCCAACTGGATCAAGACCAACACCTTCCGCGTGATCGAGGTCTGGATCGTCGTCTGGCCGATGTATCTGGCCACCTGCTATGCGCTCATCTACGCGCTCCGCCTGCTCGAGCGCCGCTTCTCGCTGGTGCGCCGATGATCGCCTATGTCATGGGCGTTCTGCCCTTCCTGTGGCAGGGCCTCCTGGTCACCCTCACCGTATCGGCGCTCGTTGTCGCCTCCTCGCTGGTCACAGGCATCCTCTGCGGCATCGGCCTCGTCTACGGTCGCTGGTGGATCGCCTGGCCGATTCGAATCTACTCCGACATCCTGCGCGGCACGCCGCTGATCGTGCTGATCTTCCTGATCATTTACGGCCTGCCCCTACTCGGCGTCGACTTCGGCAACTACGGCTCGGCAGTGATCGCGCTCACCGCCTTCAAGACCGCGCATGTCGCGGAGATCGCGCGCGGCGCCATCCAGTCCATCCATTTCGGACAGACCGACGCCGGCAAGGCCATCGGGCTCACCTTCCGCCAACGCCTGCAATACGTGATCCTGCCGCAGGCGGTCCGTCGCTTCCTGCCGCCCTGGATCAACGCCGTCGCCGATGCGGTCAAGGGTTCTGCCCTGGTTTCGCTCGCCGGCATCGTCGACTTGACGCTAGCCGTCCAGCAGGTGATCGGTCGCACCTACGATCCGCTGCCGATGTACCTGCTGGGTGCGGCGATGTACTTCATCATCAACTACAGCCTGAGCCTGACCAGCCGCCGGCTCGAGGCACGCTTCGCCTACATTCGGGAGTAGCCGGTGCCCCAGTCGCTCGTCCAGATCCGCGGCCTCAAGAAGTCCTTCGGCAGCCTGCGCGTCCTCGACGGCATAGATCTCGACGTCGCCAAGGGCGAGGCCGTCTGCGTCATCGGTCCCTCGGGCAGCGGCAAGACCACGCTGCTCCGATGCATCAACCTGCTGGAACCCTATGACCAGGGCTCGATCAAGGTCGATGGCACTGAGATCGGCTACGAGGAAGGCGGCAGCACCCGCAAACGCCGCTCGGAGCGCGCCCTGGCACCGATCCGCGCCGATATCGGCATGGTCTTCCAGCTCTTCAATCTGTTCCCGCACCTGACCGCGCTCGAGAACGTCATGCTGGGACTGACCAAGGTGCGCGGCATCTCCAAGGCTGAGGCCAAGGACCGTGCCGGCCACTGGCTCAACCGCGTCGGCCTATCGGACAAGCTCCAGAGCCTGCCGAGCCAGCTCTCCGGCGGCCAGCAGCAACGCGTCGGCATCGCGCGCGCCGTCGCCATGGGCCCGAAAGTGCTGCTGCTTGACGAGATCACATCGGCGCTCGACCCCGAGCTAGTCGGCGAAGTGCTTTCCGTCGTGCAGGGCCTCGCCAGGGACGGCATGACCATGATCGTGGTCACGCACGAGATGACCTTCGCCCGCGACGTCGGCTCTCGCATCATCTTCATGGACGAGGGCCGCGTGGTGATCGACGGCCCGTCGCGTGACGTCCTCGCCAATGCATCGCAGAATGAGCGCCTCAAGTCGTTCCTCGCCCGCATCGAGATGAAGCACTGACGCCATGACCGCGAAGCCCAAATCCGGCAGCGACATCCGCGCACGCCTCGGCCTCCGGCCGATCATCAATGTCTCCGGCACCATGACGCATCTCGGCGCCTCGATCGCGGTTCCGGAGGTACAACGCGTTGCGAGCGAAATTCTGCCGGAATGGGTCGAGATCAACGACCTGCATCGCAAGGCGAGCCGCGCGATTGCCAGGGCGACTGGCACGGAGGCGGGATTCGTCACCGCGTCGGCTTCAGCCGGCATCACGCTCGCGCTGGCCGGCTGCATGACTGGCGCGGATCTGGCGAAGATCGAGCAGCTACCCGACTCCGCCGGCATGAAGAACGAAGTCGTGATCCAGATGGGTCACATGACCGGCTACGGCGCCCCGATCGAGCAGGCGGTCAGGCTCGCAGGTGCTACCTGCGTCCCGGTCGGCAACGTCACCGATGCACGCGCCTATCAGCTCGCGCACAAGATCACCGAGAAGACCGCCGCGGCGCTCTACGTCGTCTCGCACCACACCGTGCAATACGGACAGATTCCGCTCGCCGAGTTTGCCCGCGTCGCGCATGAGAAGGGAGTGCCGGTCGTTGCCGACCTGGCATCCGAGTACGACCTCAAGGGTTTTCACGCCGCCGGTGCCGATCTCGTGATCTACAGTGCGCATAAGTTCCTCGGCGGGCCGACGGCCGGGATCGTCGCCGGCAGGAAGCCGCTGGTGCGCGCGACCTTCTTGCAGAATGCGGGCATCGGTCGCGGCATGAAGGTCGGCAAGGAGAGCATCACCGGGACCATCGCCGCGCTCGAGGCCTGGGAGCAGCGCGACCATGATGCTGTGCGCAAGCTCGAGAGGAGCTACCTCGACCTCTGGGTCAAGCGCTTCACCGGTCTCCCGGGCGTCACCGCGACGATCATCCCCGATCCCACCGACAACCCGCTCGACCGGCTGATGCTGCAGGTCGAGGCAGAGACGGCGCGCATCACCGCCTGGGAGCTCGCCGACGCGCTGGCATCCGGCGACCCTCCGGTCATCGTCCGCGATCACGAGGCCGAGCAGGGCTTCTTCCAGCTTGATCCCTGCAACCTGCATCCGGGGGAGGCCGAGACCGTGGCCGACCGCGTCGTCCATGAGCTAAGCGAGGCGCGCAAGCGCAACCGCCCGCAGCAATACAGCCACGCCGAGCGCAAACTACGGCGCTTCGAGCGCCTTCTCCGCTGGCCGGACTGACACTTGCCGCGATCGAGGCGGCTGTCCGGCCCACCGGGCTTCGTCTTCGCGGCGGATTCCATTCGACCATCGCCGACGACGTGCCGGCCGGGACGATTGTCCTGCTCGGCTTCGTCGGCAGCGAAGGCTGGCCGCGTTTTTCCGCCTCGGCGGAAGCGGCCGACGAGCAGCCGAGCCCGCTGGATCGCTGGTCGCGCCGGATCATCGACGGCCTCGCCGCCGCTCTCGGCGGTTCGGCACTCTATCCTTTCGCGGGTCCGCCTTGGCTCCCCTTCCAGCGCTGGGCGCAACGTACCGGCGATGTCTTCATCTCGCCGCTCGGCATCCTGATCCATCCCGAGTACGGCCTCTGGCACAGCTATCGCGGTGCGCTGGCCTTCGCCGAACGGCTGAAGCTGGCGCCGCGGACGAAGCCCAGCAGCCCGTGCGCGACATGCGCGGCAAAGCCCTGCCTGACGGCCTGCCCGGTCTCGGCATTCTCGACGGTCGGCTACGACGTCGCCCGGTGCCGTGCACACATCGCGAGCGAGGCCGGCGCCGCCTGCATGTCCGGCGGCTGCCTTGCCCGCCTCGCCTGCCCGGTTGGCGCCCAGCATCGCTATGCGAGCGACCAAGCCAGTTTCCACATGCGTGCCTTCCGGCGCGGCTAGAGGCTACTGCCCCGGCAGCACAAATCCGGGCTCGACCTCGACCTCGACGAGATGGCGGAGGAAATACTCGAAGCTCCGTCGGATGAAGTAGCCGTCGCGGTAGATCGACAGGTGATTGTGGTTCGGCATCACCAGAAGGTCGAAGTTCTTGTTGGCCTTGATCAGCGCATCAACCACCTGAAGCGTCAGCGCCGGCGGCACGTTGTCGTCCATGTCGGCATAGGCAAGCATCAGCTTGCCTTCGAGCCGATGCGCGATGCTGGCATTGACCTGAGCCGCGTAGGAGACACCCTCCGACATCAGCCCCTGATACTTCTCGCCCCATTGCTGCATGTAGCCGCGTTGGTCGTGGTTGCCGGACGAGGCGACGGCGACCTTGAAGAACTTCGGGTACTGAAACATCGCGCGCGTCGAGGCGAAGCCGCCGCCGGAGTGGCCGGTGATGCCGACGCGCTCCAGATCCATATAGGGCCTGCTCTTGGCAAGCTGCCTCAGCGCAGCGATGTGGTCCGCGAGCCCGCCGGCCGTCTCCATCTTCCCGTACCAGTGATCGTGGAAGGCCTTCGAGCGCAGCGGCGTGCCGCGTCCGTCGATCGTCACGACGACCATGCCGAGTTCGGCATACGACTTCGGGAACAGGAACTGACGCATGCCATTGGCATCGGAGGTGAACGAGTGATGCGGCGTCTGGATGCGTTGCGGGCCCGGATAGATCAGATCGAGCACCGGGTACTTCTTTCGCCGGTCGAAGTCGTTCGGAAGGAAGACCGCGCCGTAGATGTCGGTCTTGCCGTCGGCGGCCTTGAGCTTGACCGCCTCCGGCCAGCGCCAGCCGCCTTTGACGACCTCGCCGACATCCGCCTCCTCGAGCGTCGCAATCACGCGCCCGTCCTTCGCGTCGAGCAGATAGGAGGCGGGCACGGTTGTCAGGGTGCTCTGGGTCTCGACGAGGTAGCGGCCGGAGGGCGAGACGCCTTGCGGGCGCGGGCGGTGCACCTCGAGCGGCAGCACGATCAGCGCGCGCGGCTGGATCGTCGCCACATGATGGTCGGCCGGCTCCGGCGTCAGCACCTTGGTCGGGCCGCCGTCGAGCGACGCCAGACAGACCTGCCGGTAGTAGGGATTGGCGCGCGGCGTAACGCCGCTGGCGACGAACAGCACGGTGCGATGCACGGGGTCGACATGCAGGACATCGCGTACGACCCATTTGCCGGTCGTGATGCGGTTCCTGACGGCGCCGCTCTCGGCATCGACCAGATAGAGCTGGGCCCAGCCATCCTCCTGCGAGAACCAGACGACCTCCTTGCCGCCGGGCAGCACGCGGAGGTTCGGCCGATCCTGCGGGGTGAGATTGGCCTCGACGAAGGTCGAGGCGCGCTCCTCGCGGACGACCTTCACCTTGCCGGTGTGCGTGTCGAAGCGCAGCAGGCGAAACCACTTCTCGGCGCGGCCGACATCGATGATCCAGACGACACGCGCATCCGCATCCCACCACAGGCGGCCGCGCTCGATCGGCGAGCCGTTGCCGGCGAGCTGCGGGGCGACCTCGGCAAGGGTCTTCTTGCCGGTCTCGACCTCGATCGAGAGGTGATGGCAGCAGGCGAGCTCGTCGTCACGGTCGCCGGGGAAAGACACGCGGATCTCGTGCACCACAGGCCGCACGCTGCCGTCGTCGGGCACAGACTGATGCAGGTGCAGCGGCTTGACGCGGCGCTCGTCGAGGCGATGCGTCAGCACGCGCCTGGAGTCCGGCGACCAGAGCAGTGCCGGCGGCGGCGCGACGCCAGCGCGCTTCCAGGTGATCGTGGTCAGATTGGTGTCCGGCGACTTGCCATAGGCGAAGCGCTCCTCGCCGTCAGTCGTCAGCGCCCGCTCCCTGCCCGTGGCGAGCTCGCGGACCCAGATGTCGGGGCCTTTAAGGAACGCGACCCAGCGCCCATCGGGCGAGGGCAACTCGGCATCGCTCGGCTTCCATTGTCCGGCTTCCAGCTTGCCGGCGGAGAGATCGAAGCGCCAGGACTTGCCGAGCGCAATGAAGTCTATCGCCCGAAGGTCGAGCGTGAAGATGAACCATGAGAAGGGCAGCGCCTTCGCCGAGACCTTCTGCTTGGTCGCCTGCGATAGGCCTTGGGCCAGCCGCTCGTGGTCGAAGGCCGGCGTCTTTCGCCCCGTCGCCGCATCGACGAACACGAAGACCGCCCCTCCCCTGGTTTCCCGGCGATACCAGAAGCGGTCCTCGCCGCCGATCCAGTAGGTCAGGACCTGGGCGTTCCGGACCTTCTTCGCCATCGCCCACGGCAGATGCCGTTCCACACGCGCGAAATCCGCATGGGTAAAGACGCGCCGGCTTTTGGCGGCCATCGATGGCTCCTTCAAGGATGACAAAGGCGCCCCCGGCGCGAGGCCGGGGACGCCGAGGGCGGGCCTACTTCTCTACTGTCCGGTAGTAGGCGCGGTTGCCGGTGAACTTAAATTCCTTGATCGAGGCGCGCATGCCGACATTGCGCTTGATCTGGAACATAAAGGCGTGCGGGCCGTTCTCCATCTGGTGCTTCTGGATCTCGTGATAGAGCGCGATCCGCCTGGCCTCATTCCGCTCGAACAGCGCCTTCTCGCCCATCTCGTTGACCTTCGGGTCGAAATAGGCGGACCACCAGCTCGCCATGTTGCTCGGCGGCAGGTTCGGGCTGTTGTCCGGGTTCATCGCCAGGCGCGAGACGAAGGCATGCCCGTCGGCCGGCACCACGTTCCAGTTCAGCATCGCCATCTCAAAACCGCGCTGGCGCATCTTCGGGAAGAGCTGCGCACCCGCCATGGTCTGGAGGTTCAGCTTGATGCCGATCTTGGCCGCGTTCGCCTGGATGTGCTGACCGACCTCGGGGTTGGGGAAGTTCGGCGTGAACAGGAACTCCTTCTCGAAACCGTTCGGGAAGCCTGCTTCGGTGATCAGCTGCTTGGCCTTGGCGAGGTCGAGCTTGAAGGGCTGACCCTCCTTCTCGTCGAGCGCGCCGAAGGCTTCGAGCGGCACCAGGCTCGCGCGCGCGATACCCTCGTGGCGCATCACGGTCTTCTGCAGCGCGTCGTAATCGACAAGGTAACGGAAGGCGAGGCGCACCTTCGGCTCGGCGAAGGCCTTTTCAAGCGTGTTGAATGTCATGTACTGCATGGTCTGGCGGACCGCCGATTGCAGCTTCAGGTTTCTGTCGGCGAGCACGCCCTCGAGACCTTCGGGATTGAGGTTGCGTGCCGCGTCGATGTCACCGGCCTTGAGCTGCAGGAACTGAGCGCCGGGCTCGTTGAGCTGCTTGATGATGACCCGCCGCATATGCGGGTTGCCGCGCCAGTAATTGTCGTTGCGCTCGTAAACGATCGAATCGTTGAAGGTCCAGGAGCGCAGCCTGTAGGGGCCGACACAGGCCGAATTCGTATTGAGCCAGCCCGGCGACTTATCGTCGCCTTTCATGAAGGGGTCTTCCGCCACCTTGTAGTGCTTCGCCATCTCCTTCTTGTCGAGGATGAAGGCGGCACGGGTGGCGAAGATGTTGGCGAGGATGAAGTTGGTCGGATAGGGCTTGTTGAGCTTGACCACCAGCGTGCGCTCGTCCGGCGCGGTGAAGGCCTCGGCCGCGCGGTCCTGGCCGAGACCGTATTCGCGCAGCGTGCCGGCGTTGATCGTGTTGATCGCCAGCGTCCGGTTGAAGGTCCACACCGCGTCCGACGCCGTCACCTGGTTGCCCGACGGGTGCTTCACGTCGCGCAGCCTGAAGGTGATGGTCATGCCGTCTTCGGAGACCGTCCAGCTTTCGGCGAGGCCGGGCACGACCTTGGCGTCGGTCGAGGTGTCCAGGGCCACGATCGGGTCGCAGACATTGTTGATGATCTCGTCGCCGACGGCATCGCCGATGCGGCCGGGATCGAGCGTGTTGACGGCATCGATCGCCATCGCCATGACGAAGGTGTCGCGCGGGGTCTGCTGCGCCTCGGCGGCCGAGGTCAGCGCCGCGGCCGAAACGCAGGACATGAACGCCGCCGCGCGTGCGGTACGTGCGATTGTCATTTGAGGGGCCTCCCTTGGGGAGGCGAAGTATCCGACCTCGCCCTGAACGAGGCAAGACAAGGGGCCGGGGGGGCGCCGGCAGGCCCGCGTCGTAGTTGGCACCGGCATTGCTTTGGAGGAAGGCACGATGGTTCGTGTATTCCTCCTCCCCGCCCTCCTCCTGGGGGCTACCTTGGCCGCGGCGTCCCCCGCCGCGGCCGGTTCTCTCAACAGCAAGGCGTGGTGGAGCAATGCGCTCCAGGGGATGCAGAACCCTCCCTCGAATGCCGTATCAGCCCTCCCGGCGGCCGTCACCCCGGGCGTCGGCCCCTCGCAGCTCCCCTCTGCCGGCCTGGCGCAACCCTTTGTAAAGCCGCCGATAAATCAAGCCCTTGGCGCGCATCAACCGGGTTCGAAGAGCCTCGATGTCGGCTACGACCTCTGCCTCGGGCCGATCTATGCCGCCGAACGCGACAAGGGCATCCCGGCCCATCTGCTGCGGTCCATCGCGCTCGCCGAGTCCGGACGCTGGGACGAATCCTCCAGCCGCACCGTCGCCTGGCCCTGGACCATCAACGCCGCGGGGGTAGGCCATTTCTTCCCCTCCAAGCAGGCAGCGATTGCCTTCGTGCACAAGCTACGGGCCAAGGGCGTCAAATCGATGGACGTCGGCTGCATGCAGGTGAACCTGATGTGGCATCCGGGCGCCTTCTCTTCGCTCGAGGAGGCTTTCGAGCCGGAGAAGAACGTCGCCTATGCCGCCAGCCACCTGTTCGACCTCAAGAACGAGCGGAAGACCTGGACAGAGGCGGTGGGCTACTACCATTCCGCCACGCCGGAGCATAACCAGCGCTACCGCGCCAAGGTCCTGAAGCTCTGGGCCGATGTGCAGCGGAAGCCGGAGTCAACCCAGCTCGCCGCAGCCGCCGCCGATGCTGGCCGGCAGATGCCGATGGGTTTCGGCCAAGCGGCGTCCGGCTTCACCTCGCCGGCCTGGATCAACCGCGATGCCCGGTCGGTCGGCACGCCCAAGGTCTCCGTCTCGTCCAACGCCGGCTCTATCAGCACCGGCCGCCGCGGCATGGGCATTCAGCAATACATGATGGCGCCGACGACGCAGGCGCTCGACATGCCGAAGGGCGTGGCCCTCCAATAAGCAAGAGACCCTCCCGCAATGCGGGAGGGCCTTGGACTCCTCGTCCCGAGGCGTTGGGCTCAGGCCAGCGCCTTCTTCAGGTTCGCATCGATCTTGTCGAGGAACTGCTGGGTGTTGAGCCAGGGTTGGTTCGGCCCGATCAGGATCGCCAAGTCCTTGGTCATCGATCCGCTCTCGACGGTTTCGACGCAGACGCGCTCCAGCGCCTCGGCAAAGCGCTTCACCTCCGGCGTGCCGTCGAAATCGCCGCGGTAGTAGAGGCCGCGGGTCCAGGCATAGATCGACGCGATCGGGTTGGTCGAGGTCGGCTTGCCCGCCTGGTGATCGCGGTAGTGGCGCGTCACGGTGCCGTGCGCGGCTTCGGCCTCGACGGTCTTGCCGTCCGGGGTCAGCAGCACCGACGTCATGAGGCCGAGCGAACCGAAGCCCTGCGCCACCGTATCCGACTGCACATCGCCGTCGTAGTTCTTGCAGGCCCAGACGAACCCGCCCGACCATTTGAGCGCCGAGGCCACCATGTCGTCGATGAGCCGGTGCTCGTAGACGATCTTCTTCGCCTTGAACTTGGCGGCGAACTCCTCGTCGAAGATCTTCTGGAACAGGATCATGAAGCGCCCGTCATAGGCCTTGAGGATCGTGTTCTTGGTCGAGAGATAGACCGGCCAGCCCAGCGTCAGCCCATAGTTGAAGCAGGCGCGTGCAAAGCCGATGATCTGGTCGTCGAGGTTGTACATGCCGAGCGCGACGCCGCCCGAGGGAAAGTCGAAGACTTGGTATTCGACGGGCTGGCCGCCCGTCGGCGTGAAGGTCATGGTCAGCTTGCCCGGGCCCGGCACGACGAAGTCGGTGGCGCGATACTGATCGCCGAAGGCGTGGCGGCCGATGACGATCGGCTGCGTCCATCCCGGCACCAGGCGCGGCACGTTCTTGCAGACGATCGGCTGACGGAAGATGGTGCCGCCGATGATATTGCGGATGGTCCCGTTCGGGGACTTCCACATCTTCTTGAGATTGAACTCCTTGACCCGCCCCTCGTCCGGCGTGATGGTCGCGCACTTCACGCCGACGCCGTATTTCTGGATCGCCTTTGCAGCGTCGACCGTGACCTGATCCTCGGTCTTGTCCCGGTACTCGACACCGAGGTCGTAGTACTTAAGATCCACGTCGAGATAGGGCAGGATCAGCTTGTCCTTGATGAACTTCCAGATGATCCGCGTCATCTCGTCGCCGTCGAGCTCGACGACGGGGTTCTTGACCTTGATCTTGGCCATGGGCTCCGCGCCGGGAACAGTTTTCAGAAGGGCTGCACCATATCAGCGGCGCCTTGGAAGGCAAGCATGGGCGCCTGTCCGCGATATCAGATCGGCGGACGACACCGCGCGCGCAAAAGCGCCATCCGGTCCCCTGGTTCGATGACCTCCCGAACACCCATGTCGCGCCGGAGCCGGGCGCCGAGATTCAAGGCATCGGACGCGGGCGAATACTTTTCGCCTTCTGCCGGCCCTGATCTAGATCGGAGGAAAAAACCAACAAAAACTTCACGATTACTCTTATTATTTCTTGATCTGGCCCATATCTCAACAAATAGCCTCTTGATTTCGACTATCGCGCTCATGTATATACTGTAAGAGAGGGCGATACCTTGGGCAAACGATGAAATCTTGTCGGCTCTTTGAATTGGATTCATGAGCTGCCCATGCCCGGACGCTACACGCGGCTTCCATCGCTCGCCGCGCTCAGATCCTTCGAGGCCGCCGCCCGCCATGCGAGCTTCTCCGCCGCGGCGGAGGAACTCGGCATCACGCCGAGCGCGGTCAGCCATCAGATCCGCACGCTCGAGGAGAGCCTGGGCGCGAAACTGTTCGTGCGCCTCAATCCCGGGATGACGCTGACCCAGGACGGAAGGCTGCTGCTCAAGGGCGTTGAGGCCGGGTTCCTCAGGCTGGTCGAAGCGACCGACCAGGTGAAGACGCGATCTTCCCGACGCATCCTCACCGTTTGCGCCCCGACGCCGGTCGCCTCGTTCTGGCTGCTGCCGCGCATGCCGGTCTTCGCCGAGCGCTTCCCGCATCTGGAGCCGCATGTCGTTTCCTTCGATACCGGCGAGCCGTCTTTCGCCCGCGATCAGCTCGACCTGGCGATCCTCAAGCGGCACCTCGATCGCTTCGGCCTGCAGAGGAACGAGGCGCTGTTGATGCGCGATGCCGTCTTCCCCGTATGCAGCCCATCGCTTCCGACCAATGAGCGACCACTGTCGGAGCCGTACCATCTTGCCGCGCATGTCCTCATCCAGGAGGACCAGCTGACCTCGCCCGACATCGACTGGGCCGTGTGGTTGAAGCGGCTCGGCGTCGATGCCTCTCCGCCGAGGCTCTTCCGGGTCAGCCACTTCGCCATGAGCATCCAGGCCGCGATCGATGGCCACGGGGTAGCTTTCGGTCGGTCGCCGCTCGTCGATCGCGAACTTGCCGATGGCCGGCTGGTTCGCCCGCTCGGCGATCTCTCGATCGGCGCAAGCCGGGCCTATGTCGTGCGCTGGCCCGAGGCCGCGGCGAACGACGCCGAGACGATGGCGCTCCGCGACTTCCTTCTGGCCGAGGCGACGGGCGCCGGCGTCGCCGTCGGCTGATGCGTCACGCCCACTTCACATCCGGGCTGAAGGCCGGCGCCGGCATCGCCTCCAGCGTCGGGATCACCTCCTCGACTCTTGAGACGACTCCGAGCAGGCGACGATGCGCCGGCTGCACGAAGCCCTCCTTGATCATGTGCTCGATCAGGCCGGAGAGCGGCTTCCAGTACCCGTCGACGTCGACCAGCACGATCGGCTTGTCGTGAAGGCGTAGCTGCTTCCAGGTGACGATCTTGAAGGTCTCGTCCAGCGTCCCGAGCCCGCCCGGCAGCACGGCGAAGCCGTCAGAAAGATCGGCCATCTTCTGCTTTCGCTCATGCATGGTGCGCACCTGGATCAGCTCCGTCGCGCCGCCATGCCCGACCTCGAGCCGCATCAGGTGATCGGGGATGATGCCGACGACCTCGCCGCCTGCCTGAAGCGCGGCATCGGCCAGAATACCCATCAGGCCGACGCGACCGCCGCCGAAGACGAGGCGGATCTTCGCCTCGGCCAGCAGGCGGCCGAGCTTGGTGGCGGCATCGCGGTGGACCTGAGCGACCCGTGCAGAGGCGCCGCAATAGACGCAGAGCGAGCGGATCTTCGCCATCGGCAAGTCGAGACCTCTACTTCTTCCGCGGTTCCATGTGGACCGGCGGAATCGCCTTGAGGTAGGCCGCGAGCGCCTTCCGGTCTTCCGGCGTCAGCTTGCTCGTCGTCTCCTGGATCACCTCGTACATCTCGCCGCCGACGACGTCGCCATCCGGCTTCATGCCGCTGTCGAGCAGTGTGATCAGATCGTCCGCGGAGGCGTCGGCGATGCCGGTCTTGTCCGGCGTGATGTTGGGGATGCGCCCGCCCGGCCCGGTCGGGTTGCCGCCGAGATGCTTCGAGGGATCGAGAGCGCCGAACCAGTTCCGCGGCGTATGGCACTCCCCGCAATGGCCAAGCGCGTTGGCGAGGTAGTGACCGCGTTTCACCTCGTCGGACGCGCCGACCGGCGCCGGCGGGAAGGCAGGCCCACCGAAGAACAGAAGCTGCCAGCCCCAAGCGGCGATGCGCCAACCGAAGGGCGGCGAGACGTCATGCGTCCGGTTCGGCTTGGCGACCGCCGGCAGGGTGAAGATGTAGGCCTTGATCGCCTTGGCGTCGTCGTCGGCCATCCCGGCATAGGAGGGAAAGGGAAAGGCCGGGAAAAGATGGCGGCCGCCCTTGTCGATGCCGCCTTTCATAGCCTTGACGAAATCTGCGTCCGTCCAGGTGCCGATGCCGTGCGTGCGGTCGGACGTGATGTTCGGGCTGTAGAAGGTGCCGAACGGCGTCTTCAGCGCCCGGCCGCCGGCGAGCAGTGGACCCTTGGTCGCGACATCGGTGTGGCAGCCGGCGCAACCGGCAGCATGGAAGAGGTACTCGCCCTTCTTGGCGAGGTCCTGGGCTGCAGCACCTCCGCCGGCGATCGCGACGCCTACCAGGATCATGGCAAGCATCGGCTTACGACTCGGCATGGCCACCCCTCCTAAAGACTGCGCCCCCGCCCTCGACCATCGTCGAAAGCGGGGGCGCATGGCAACTGCGACCGAGGGCTGCGCGCAGCCCCGGGGCGATCAGGTCACTGCAACGGCGAGCGGAACTTCGAGTGGCAGGCGCCGCAGGCCGGGCCCATCTTCTTGAATTGCTCCTGCACCGCGTTGTTGTCGGTGCCGCCGGCGATCCGGATCATGTCGGCGCTGACGGCTTCGAGATTCTTCGCGGCCGCATCGAACTCGGCCTTGGCCTGCCAGATCTCCACCTTCGAGTGGTTCTTGCCGCCATTCGGCACGGCTACCAAGTCGGTGCCCGCCGGGAACCAGCCGGGTATCGCCTTGGCGTGGTTGTTGATCAGGGTTGCCGCGGCGACGATCTGCGGATGAGCGGAGACTTCCTTCTGGTTCTGATTGATCCGCCCCATGGCGCCGCCAATCTCTTTCATTTTGGCAACGCGGTCTTCATGTACCTTTACGGGCGACTGGGCGAGCGCCAGGGGCACGATCCCGAGCCCGGCGGCGGCAACCAGGGCCAGGGTTAGCGTCCGAATCTTCATTGTCTTCCTCCGGTGGAGTTGTATGTCGGCCGCCATGGTCCGTGCCCCCGCGCGAGCCATGACGCCCGGATCATGCCCCGAGCGTCCTGTCCTAGGCAACGCAGGCGCTCCGGGCTAGACTTCACAAGACTTTGATCGACCAGGGTGGAGACGTCTATGCGGCGTCTGTTGGTCGTGGCTGTGGGCACCGTCCTCGTGCTCGCCGCGGTCGTCGCTGGCGGCCTTTATTGGCTCGGCCTGGGCGGCGAAGCGTCATCGCCGCCATCGGCTGCGCGGACGGCGACGGCTCCGGCCGCACCTCTGAATCCGCCCGCCGGTGCACCCGCTCCGCAGACAGCCGCCCAGCCGGCGCCCGCCGCACCGACGACGACGCCGCAAGCGGCGAGCGCGCGGCCGGCACCGCCCACTGCCCCGCCCCCTCCGCCGGCCGTTCCATCTCCCCCGGTCGTGACCCCGGCGACGCCGACGGCTCCGGCTCCCGCACCACCGCAGCCCGCCCTGGCTGCGCCGACCACGCCGCCGCCAGCCGTCGCCGCCACACCTCCCGCACCAGCGCCGGCACCGCGGCCAACCCCGCCGGCGTTCGACGTCGTCCGCGTCGCGCCCGACGGCAGTGCGGTGATTGCCGGTCGCGCCGCGCCAGGCGCCAACGTCACGGTCAAGGACGGCGACAAGGAACTTGGCACTGTGACCGCCGATGGTCGCGGAGAATGGGTGCTGCTGCCGACATCGCCGCTTGCCCCTGGCGGCCGCACGCTGACGCTGGATGCCAAGGTCGGCAATGGTCCGTCGGTCGCCTCCGAGCGCGACGTCGTTCTGGTCGTGCCGGAGCGGCAGAAGGACCTTGCCGGGCGGCCCACGGCACAACCGAGCCAGAGCCTCGCCCTCTCGGTGCCGAGCGCCGGCACAAGCGGCCCTTCCAGCGTGATGCAAGCCCCCCCGACGCAGCGATCGACGCCGGCGCCGGTGCAACCGCAAGGCCAGATCACCGTCGACGTGATCGACTACGACAAGACCGGCCGCGTTATCTTCTCGGGCAAGGTCCAGCCCGAAGGCGACATACGCGTCTATCTCGACAACCGCCTGATCGGCGAGTCCAAGAGCGCAGCCGGCGATTGGCGGCTGAGCCCTGAAGACGAAGTTGCGGCCGGAAACTACACGCTGCGCGCCGATCTTCTGGGGCAGGGCGGCAGGGTAGTCGCACGCGTCGAGCTGCCGTTCCAGCGCGCCGTGGTCACGCCCGAGATCCTGGCCGGCGGCTCGGTCGTGGTGCAGCCGGGGAACAGCCTCTGGCGGATCGCGCGCCGCGCCTATGGCGGCGGCGTCCTCTACACCTTGATCTACACCGCCAATGCGGACCAGATCCGCGACCCCGACCTGATCTATCCCGGCCAGGTCTTCCAGGTGCCGACGCGGACGAATTAGGAGCCGATTTCGGTTCCAAATCCCCATCCGCGCCGCTAAGTCTCGGGTCGTAGGGACGAACAACGCATTCAATCGGGGACTTGGTTGCTTAGCTCCGTGCTCGTGCCGATCGCCCGCGAGGGCCGCCCATTCGTCGCCGGCGGCATCGCGGTCGCGCTCGTGCTTCTCTATTTCGGTCCGTGGACCGGCGCGATCGGCATCGCGCTCGCCGGGTGGGTCGCCTATTTCTTCCGCGACCCGCCGCGCGTGGTGCCGACCCGGGGGGGCCTCCTCGTCAGCCCCGCCGACGGCGTCATCAGCCACATCACCGAAGCGGTGCCGCCGCCCGAGCTCGAGATCGGCGCCGAGCCGCTTACCCGGATCAGCGTCTTCCTCAACGTCTTCGATGTGCACATCAACCGAAGCCCGATCGCCGGCGTGGTCGAGCGTATTGCCTACAACGCCGGGAAGTTCCTCAACGCTTCGCTCGACAAGGCGAGCGTCGACAACGAGCGAAACGGGCTGACGATCAGGCTCGCCGACGGGCGCAAGATCGGCGTGGCGCAGATCGCCGGCCTGGTCGCGCGCCGGATCGTCTGCCATGCGCGCGAGGGCCAGGCCTTGAAGACCGGCGAGCGCTTCGGATTGATCCGCTTCGGCAGCCGAACCGATCTGTTCCTACCTAAAGGCGTCGCTCCGCTCGTCGTGGTCGGACAGCGCATGGTGGGCGGCGAGACCGTGGTGGCGGACCTCCTGTCGACAGAGGGGCCGCGCCGGGGAGAGATCCGGTGATCCTTCGCCGCCGTCCGCCGCGCCTCAAGGGCCTGTCGCTCAATCACCTGCTGCCGAACGTGCTGACGGTGCTGGCGCTCTGCTGCGGCCTAACCGCGATCCGCTTCGCGCTGCTCGAGCAGTGGCAATTCGCCGTCGCTGCGATCATCGTCGCCGGCGTGCTCGACGGCCTCGACGGCCGCCTCGCGCGCCTTCTCGGCGGCGGCAGCAAGTTCGGCGCCGAGCTCGACTCGCTCGCAGACTTCCTCTCCTTCGGCGCGGCGCCGGCCGTGGTGGTCTACACTTGGTCGGCGCATGCGCTTGGCGGTCTCGGCTGGGCCTGCTCGCTCTTCCTCGCCGTCTGCACGGCGCTCCGGCTCGCCCGCTTCAATACCGCGCTCGAGGACCCTGACAAGCCAGCCTTCGCCTACAACTATTTCGTCGGCGTGCCCGCGCCGGCAGGCGGCATCCTCGCGCTGCTGCCGATGATGATCTCCTTCGAATGGGGCGGCGCCCTCTTTCGGGAAGCCCCGCTGACAAGCCTTTGGATGGTCGCGATCGGCCTCATGATGGTCAGCAAATTTCCGACCTTCGCCTTCAAGAAGGTGAAGGTGCCGCATGCTTACGTGTTGCCGACCTTGGTTGGTGCCGGGCTCTTCACCGCGGCGCTGTTCAGCGCGCCCTGGCTCACCTTGATTGCGGTTGGCGTCGTCTACCTTGCGCTGTTCCCGCTCAGCTATCGCTCGTTCCGCTGCCTGACGGCCGAAGCCCGGAGGATCGCCGGCGCCGCGCCGGAAGAAGCGCCCCCACCCCCGGCATAAGATGCTCGACGCCCGCCTGCGCCCGTTCATCGAACCGCTGCTCGACCGGCTGGGGCGACCACTGGCGGCCCGCGACATCGGCGCGAACCAGGTCACGCTGTTCGGTTTTGCGATCGGTCTCGGCGCCGTACCGGCGCTCGCCGCCAACGCCTACTGGCTCGCGCTTCTGCTCATCCTCGCGAGCCGCGTCCTTGATGGGGTCGACGGCGCCGTGGCGCGCGCCTCGACGCCGACCGACTTCGGCGGCTTCCTCGACATCGTCTTCGACTTCGTCTTCTACGCCTCGGTGCCGCTCGGGTTCGCCATGGCCGACCCGGCCAATGCGCTGCCGGCGGTCTTTCTTCTCGTCAGCTTCATGGGCACCGGCGCCTCGTTCCTCGCCTATGCCGTGCTCGCGGCCAAGCGCGGCTTCGCCATGGATCTCCGTGGGCGCAAAGCCTTCTACTACCTCGGCGGCCTGACCGAGGGTTTCGAGACGATCCTCTGCTTCGTGCTGATGTGCCTCTTCCCCGGCGCCTTCGCGACGCTTGCCTGGATCTTCGGCGCGATGTGCTGGATCACGACGGCGAGCCGAGTGCTCGCCGCCCGATCCTCCTTCGGCTGATCTGTCCGACCGTCGTCGGGCAGGCTACTCAGCCGCCTTCAGCTTCGGTCCTGCGACCGGCGCAAGCCGAGGCTCCTCGCCGCGCCTGTGCCGGACCCAGGCGCCGAGGTTCGCCTTCCACATAAGCGCCGCCGGCGTGACGATCAGGGTCAGCACGGTCGCGAAGGTAAGGCCGAAGACGATCGCGGTCGCGATCTGCGTCCACCATTGGGTCGAGGGAGCGCCGACCGAGATGTGGCGTGCCGGGATGTCGAGATTGATCTGGAACATCAGCGGCAGGAGGCCGAGCACGGCGGTCATCGCTGTCAGCACCACCGGCCGGAGGCGCTGCGCGCCGGTGCGTATCAAAGCCTCCCTGACCGTCGGCACCTTGCCCTTGAGCCGATCATAGGTGTCGATCAGGATGATGTTGTTGTTGACGATGATGCCGGCGAGCGCGATCACGCCGATCCCGCCCATGACAATACCGAAGGCCTGGCCGGTGGCGAGCAGGCCGAGAAACACGCCGATGGTCGACATGATGACCGCCGAGAGGATCAGCAGCGTCGAGTAGAAGCTGTTGAACTGCGCCAGCAGGATCACCGCGATCAGGAAGAGGGCTACGAGGAACGCCCGCGACAGGAACGACGCCGCGGCCTTCTGCTCCTTGTCCTCGCCCTTGAAGCGGACGATGACCGCCGGGTTGATCCCGGCCGTCTCCATCCAGGCGCGGATCTCGCGTACCTTGTCGTCGGCGAGCACGCCCGGCGCGATGTCGGACTTGACGTGCATGACACGTCGGCCGTCGATCCGATTGACCTTGGTGGTCAGCGGTGCCGCCGTGCGCGAGACGAAGTTCCCGATCGGAACCAGGCCGGCTTCCGTCTGGATGCGGATGTCGTCGAGCTGGCCGACCGACCGATCGCTCTCGGGGTAGCGGACGACGATGTCGACCTGCTTGTCGGCATCGTTCGGCCGATAGTCGGTGAGCTTGAGCCCGCGCGTGACCAGCTGGATGTAACTGCCGACCAAGCTCGTATCGACGCCAAACTTCGAGGCCTGGGCGCGGTCGACCGCGACCCGCCATTCGATGCCGGGAATCGGACGCGAATCCTCGACATTGGCCAGGCCGGCTATGGTCTCAAGATGCGCCTTCACCCTGGCGACCTCGGACGGCAGCAGCTCAGGCTCGCGCGACGAGAACTCGATCTGGATCGGCTTGCCCGCAGCCGGTCCCTTGCGCTCCTCGGCGGGCTCGACCCAGATGCCGGCCAGATCGGCGGTGCGCTTCAGCACCTCGGCCGTGATTCCCTTGGCTGAGCGGCGCTGGCCCCAGTCTTTGTATTCGAGCGTGATCACGGCGACGACGTCCTCGGCGATTTCCTGGCCGCCCTGGCCACGGGCGCCGACCTGGGTATAGACCGACTTGAATTCGCCGATTGGCAGGATGCGTTCCTCGACCTCGATCGCGAGCGCCAGTTTTTCCTGGAGAGACAGGTTGCCGCGCGCATGGACAAGGACGCGTGATCGCTCCGCCTCGATCTTCGGGAAGAACTCAACGCCGCGGCCCTTCGCCGCATAAAGCATTTGCACGCCGACGAGCAGCGCGATGGCCAGCAGCAGCACTTTGCCTGGATGGTCGAGCGCTTTCGACAGGATACGGACGTAGAGGCCTGTCGTTCCCTTCAGGTCCTCGACCTTGAAAGCCGTATCGACGTCGTGGCGATGACCGCCGCCGCCTGCGGCGGAGCGCCGACCTACGATCGAGGCAAGTGCTGGGATGAACAGGAGCGCCATCACCAGTGAGGCCGCGAGCAGCGCGATCACCGTCACCGGCAGATACTTCATGAACTGGCCGACGACGCCGGGCCAGAACAGCAGCGGCATGAAAACGACAATCTTGGTCAGGGTCGAACCGATGATCGGCGGCGCCATGCGCTTGGCCGCAGCAAGATAGGCCTTCTCGCGCTCGTATCCTTCGGCCATCAGCTTGTCGGCGTATTCGTTCAGCACGATCGCATCGTCGACCAGCATGCCGACGGCGAGGATCAGACCGAAAAGGACGACGATGTTGACCGTGTACCCCATCAACGCCAGCACCAAGATGCCGAGCAGGAAGGACCCGGGAATGGCGACGCCGACCAGCAGGCCCGAGCGAATGCCGAGCACGCCGACGACCACCACCATCACCAGGATGACGCCGGAAACGGCGACGTTGGTGAGGTCGGCCAGCATCACCTTGATGTTGGTCGACTGGTCGTTCGAGTAGGTGACGGTCACCGCCTCCGGCCAGTGCCTGCGCTCGGCCTCGACGATCTCCTTCACGCCCTCGATGGTGTGGATGATGTTTTGGCCGACGCGCTTGGAGACCTCGATCGCCACAGCCGGCTGGCCGTTCATGCGCGCCACCGATTCCCGGTCCTTGAAGCCGCGGCGGACCTCGGCGATGTCCGCGATGCGGACGACCGCATCGCCCTTCACCTTGACCGGCATGTTGAGGATGTCGGGGATCGTCTCGAAGACGCCTGGAACCTTGATCGCGAAGCGGCCGTGGCCGACGTCGAGCGAGCCGGCCGGCACGAGCCGATTCGACCGGGTTAATGCGGCAATGGTCTGCACGGCATCGAGGCCGTAGCTCTCCATCCGCATCGGGTCGATCACGACTTCGACGGTCTCGTCGCGGTTGCCGGCGACCTGGGCACGCAGCACAGCCGGGTTCGCTTCGATCCGTTCCTTGAGGTCGCGCGCCAGCTTGATCAGCGTGCGCTCCGGCGCCGAGCCCGACAGTGTCACCACCAGCACCGGAAACTCGCTGATCGCGACCTCGTTGATGACCGGCTCCTTCGCCGTTGCCGGCAGGTCGGGCTTGGCCAGGTCGGTCTTGCGGCGGACATCGGCCATCGCCTTGGCCGAGTTGAAGCCGGCCTCGAACTCCATGACGACGGTGGCGCCGCCCTCGAAGGCGTTCGAGCGCATCTCCTTGATGCCCTCGATCGAGCGGAGCTGCGTCTCGAACGGCCGCACGAGCAGGCGCTCGGCATCCTCAGGCGAGATGCCGTCAAGCGTGAGCGCGACGTAGATAATCGGGATCTTCACGTCGGGATCGCTCTCCTTCGGGATGTCCCGAAAGGTGATGAGCCCGGCGATCAGGATCAGGACGAGTGCAGCGATCGTCGTCCGCTTGTTGATCAGCGCCAGCTCGATTAGGCGGTTCACGACTTGCGCCCACCAACAAGGAGGAGCTGCGGGGAGACCCGTTCGCCGTCCCTGACGAACTCCTGGCCGACCGCGATCACGCGCGCCGTCTTCGGCAGGCCGCCGAGCCAGACCCGCTCGGCATCGCCGGCGATCACCTGCGCCGGCACGAAGGCGACCTTGTCGCCCTCGACCACGAGCTTGACGCCGATACGGCCGAGATCGTCGAGCGTCAGAACCGACGGCGGCAGCGCATGCGCGAAGGTCTGCGCGACCGGCAGCTTGAGCTCGGCGGTCACGCCTTCGACGATTCGTCCATCGGCGTTCGGCACTTCGAGCTCAACCCTGAAGGTGCGGGTTGCCGGATCGCTGACCGCGCTCACGTAGCGGATCACGCCCTCGACCGTGCCGCCCGTGACCAGCCGTGCCGAGCCGGTCTGGCCGACGCGGATCTGGCCGACCTCTCGCTCGGAAATCTGCGCCATCACCACGGCAGCGGTGAGGTCGACGACGGTCGCGATCGAGTTGCCCTCGCGCACATAGTCTCCGACCTCGACCGGCCTGAGCTCGAGCACGCCTTCGAAGGGCGCGCGGATCAGCGTCCGCTGCATATCGAGCTCGATGCGGGCCAGCATCGCCTTCGCCGATTCGAGCGCGGTGCGCGCCTCGGCGAGCTTGATTTCGGGACGATAGCCCTTCTCGGCGAGCTGCTTGCCGCCCTCGAAGTCGAGCTGACGTTGACGCACCAGCGCCTGCGCCTCCTCGAGGCGTGCCTGCCGGTCATCGGTGGCGAGCCGGACGATGAGCTGGCCCTTCTTCACGCGGGCGCCTCGATCGGCGCCGATCTCGATCACCTTGCCGATGGTCTCGGCCTTGATCTCGACCTTGCGCGCCGCCGCCGTGCGGCCCTGTACGATGATCTCGATCGGCTTCACCTCGGCGGCGAGCTCGACGACCCTGACCTTGGTCAGGGGGGCCGCGGCCGGCGCAGGCGCGGCACCGGCGGTGCCGTCGCGATGACCGATTATGCCGCTCGCCATCCAGGCCGCCACGGCTGCAACGACGCCAAGAGAGAACCACCAGGAGGACATGCGCATGGGAATCGTCCTTACTCGGCCGCGTCCTGTCGACGAGCAGAAAGCTCGGCCAGGAGCGCGTCGCGGTTGTCGCGGAGGTAGTCATGGAGGGCGCGGTAGACCGCAAGGCCGACACCGCGCACGAAGACATGGCCCGGAAGCTTGTGCGCGCACTCGGGATCCCTGGCACGTTCCTCGATATGGCCAAGGCACTCACGGTAGAGCGCGATATGCGCGTCGATCTGGCGTGCCACGCGATGCGCCGGCATCAGATGCGCGAAGAACATGAGGAACAAGAACTCGGAGCGGATGTCGTCGCGGACAGCGACGCCGGTCGCGTGGTCGGTGAGCGCATCCGCCAGGGCGGCGCTCCCGGCCGGCGTCAGCGCATAGACGCGCTTGTCGGGCTTGCCTGCCTGCGCCTCGTCCCGGCCGACGATCAGCCCGTCCGCAGCAAGCCGCGCCAGCGCCGGGTAGATCGAGCCGAAGCCGGCCTTATAGAAGTGGCTGAAGGGTCCGTCCTCAGCCTGCTTCTTGATCTCGTAGCCGGTGGCATCGCCGAGACTGAGCACGCCGAGGCAAAAGGTGCGCACGTCCATGATCTTTCCGATCCGATATATCTGACGTTCATATATCGTCTGGATATATAGCGGATCGTAGTACATCGTGCAAGTGCCCTCAGCCGTAGCCTGCCGTCGCCGCCACAGCCTGGATCAGCCCCTGGGTCGCGAGCGCACTGGCTCCGTCCGAGGTGCAGGGTGCACCGGGGTTCCGGGCCAGGTCGGCGAGTTCGGCGGCAGCGGCCGTGAAGACCGAGACCTGAGCCAGGGAGGCGTAGCGCCCCTCGCCCGCCGCGGCGAGGCGCTGGTAGCCCTCATATTCCGGATGCTTGCCGAAACGCTCGATGGTGAGCCGGCTCGAATCCTCGCGGACCGTGAGCCGCCCGCGGCCGCCGATCGCTTCCGCCTCGAAGACGAGCTGCGCGCGGAAGCCGGTTATCTGGAGTATCCCGTAGGCGCCGGAGGAAAAGGTGAACATCGCCGCCACCGCCGGCTCGCCGGTCTCTTCGAGCTGCGGCAGAGCGAGCGAGGTGATCGACTGCGGATCGCCGGCGAGAAACCGCAGAAGGTCGAGCGCGTGGCTGGTCTTCGAGTAGATCCGGTTGGGAGCGGCAATCCTCAGGCAGACCAGATCGCCGATGGTGCCGTTGTGGATCAGCTCGCGCATGCGCCGCCACATCGGCAGCCAACGCCGGTTATATGTCACGACCATCGGCACGCCGCGCCGGCTCGCCGCCGAGACCATGGCTTCGGCGTCGCCAAACGAGGTAGCGAGCGGCTTCTCGCACCAGACGGCCTTGACGGACGGACAGGCCAGCGCCGCTTCGAGGTCGGCGCGATGCCGGCCAGCCGGCGTGCAGATGCTGACGACATCCGGCCTGGCCTCGGCGAGAAGCGCGGTCGCATCCGGATAGATCGGGACGTCGGCGCATCGCTGACGGTAGCGGTCGGCATTGGCGGGGTCCGGATCGGCCGCGCCGATGATGCGGAAGCGGTCCGCGAGCGCAAGATAGGCGCCGGTATGGCTCCAGGGCGCAGTGCGCCCCGGCTCCTCATCGAAGCGCGAGCCGGCCTTGCCGAGGCCGATGACGACGGCGGAAAGCAGGTCGGTCATGCCGGGCAGCCTGCCGGCGTCACGGCTTGAATGCCACGAACTCCTGCACCTGCTTGCCGAGCCCGCCGATGCTGAGCGTGACGACATCGCCCGGCTTGAGGAACACCGGGTTCGGCTTGACGCCGCCGCCGACACCGGCTGGCGTGCCGGTCGCGATCACATCGCCGGGCGTCAGCGTGAAGAAGGTGCTGAGATAGCTCATCAGGAACGCGCAGTCGAAGATCATGTCCTTGGTGTTGCCGTTCTGGTAGCGCTTGCCGTTGACCTCCAGCCAGATCGGCAGCGTCTGCGGGTCTTTGATCTCGTCCGTGGTGACAAGCCAGGGGCCGAGAGGGCCGAAACCGTCGCAGGCCTTGCCCTTCTGCCATTGTCCCATGCGCTTGTGCTGCCACTCGCGCTCGGAGACGTCGTTGCAGATCGTGTAGCCGGCGACATAGTCGAGCGCATTCGCCTTGTCGACATGGCTCGCCGTACGGCCGATGACGATCGCGAGCTCCGCCTCCCAGTCGGTCTTCTGCGAGCCCTTCGGGATCGTGATCGGATCGTTGGGGCCACCGATTGACGTGTCCCATTTGTTGAAGACGATCGGCTCGCTCGGGATCGGGATCGGGTTCGTGCTCTCGGCGATGTGGTCGCGGTAGTTGGCGCCGATGCAGATGAACTTGCCGACGCGCCCCACCGGCGCACCGAGACGCGGGTTGCCGGAAACCAGCGGCAGGCTCTTGGGATCGATCCCCTTGATGCGGGCGAGACCCTGCGGCGTCAGCGCCTCGCCGGCGATGTCGGGCACCTGGGCCGAAAGGTCGCGGAGCTTGCCGTCCGCATCGACGAGACCGGGCTTCTCGGCACCCTTGGCGCCGTAACGGACGAGCTTCATCGCCTTGGTTTCCTTTACGAAATTCGATGAGGCCGATAGTATGGCGCAAATCCGGCGCTGCCAAGCGCCAGGCAGGTCGTCGGGGATCATCGCATGCGCACTGTCATCGTCGGCGTCGGCCACTGGCATGCGCAGATGTATGCCGAGGCGCTCGCCGCGCTCGGCGCCCCGGTCCTCGTCACCTCGGATCTCGACGCCGAGGCCGGCAGAGCGGCGGCGGCAAAGCTGAACCTCCCGTTCGATGCCGACGCCGGCGCGCTGCTCGACCGCGCGAAGCCGGAGCTCGTCTTCGTCCTGCCCCGCCACGATCGGGCGATGGCGGAACTGGCGCCGGTGCTCGACCGGCGCATTCCCTTCCTCATCGAGAAGCCAATGGGACGCAACGGCACAGAGGCACGCGCCGTCGCCGAAGCCGCCAAGAAGGCAAAGGTCTTCGCCGCGGCGGCGCTCGCCAATCGCGGCATGTCGATCTGGAAGCGGTTCGAGGCGTTGAAGCAAGCGGGGCGCCTGGGAACGGTCATTCACGGTCATTTCCGCACCGTGAACGGCCCGCCGGGACGCTATCGCGACTGGGCTGTCGGCTGGATGCTCGAGCCGTCCATCTCCGGCGGCGGCTCGTTGCGCAATCTCGGCTTCCACGGCGTCGACGCCGCGCTCGTTATTGCAGGCGGCAGGCCGGTCACCGTCCGCGGCGCCTCGGTCACGAACCTCGCCTACAAGCTGCCGGTCGAGGAGTTCGCGGCGGCCGTCGTCGCCGCCGAGGGCGGCCCGACCGTCACGCTTGAGGCGGGTTACTCCTATGCCGCCGGCGGCGGCGATATGGAGTGGCGCATCGCCGCGACCGGCGCCTATCTCAAGGAAACCAGGGGCAAGCTCGAGGTTCGGTTCGCCGACGGTACGCTCGAAGCGACGGAAGTCCCGGTGCCGGGCTATCATGCGCTGACCGAGGACGTGCTTACGCGCCTGAAGCAAGGACGGCCTCCGGCGGCGGATGTCGAGGATTGCGCCCGCGCCGCCGAGCTCATCGACCGGATCTATCAGTTAGCAGAACAAGGGAGGACAGCATGAAGAAGATGTTGCTCGCGACCGCGGCGCTCGGCCTCGCGTTGGCGGCGCCCGCCTATGCGCAGACGACGCTCAAATTCGTACCGCAGGCCGATCTCCGCATCCTCGACACCGCCTGGACCACGGCGGCGATCACCCGCAACCACGGCTACCTCGTCTACGAGCCGCTCTTCTCCTACGATTCCAAGAACGAGCCGAAGCCGCAGGCGGTCGAGTCCTGGACGGCGAGCCCCGACGGGCTGACCTGGACCTTCACCCTGCGATCCGGGATGACCTTCTCCGACGGCACGCCGATCACGGCCAAGGACGCCGCTGCCTCCCTCGAACGCTGGTCCAAGCGCAAGGCAAGCGGCACCACCATGCGTGCCCGCATGGCCGCGATCACACCTAAGGACGACCGCGTCTTCGAGATCACCTTCAAGGAGCGTTTCGGCCTCGTGCTGGAAACCCTCTCGGATGCGATCCAGCCGACCTTCGTATTGCCGCAAAGGGACACCGAGGCCGATCCCTTCACCCAGATCCAGTTCAAGAACGTCGTCGGCTCCGGACCCTTCGCCTTCGTCTTTGAGGAATGGGTTCCGGGCAGCAAGGCGGTCTACCGGAAGAACGCGAATTACAAGCCGCGGACCGAGGCGCCCGACGGATTCTGGGGCGGCAAGACCGCTAAGCTCGACCGCGTCGAGTGGATCTATATTCCGGACCCGAACACCCAGGTCCAGGCGCTGATCCGCGGCGAGGTCGATGTCGTCGAGATCCCCGCGGTCGATCTGCTGCCGCTGCTCAAGAGGGCACCCGGCGTGAAGGTCCAAGTCATGGACCAGCTGGGAAGCCAGGGCTTCTTCATGCTGAACACCCATGCCGCCCCGTTCGACAAGCCGGAGATCCGCCAGGCGCTGGCCCATGTCGTCGACCAGGCGCAGTTTCTGACTGCGACCATCGGCGATCGCGCCTATGAGAGGCCGTGCCAGTCGATCATGGCCTGCGGCTCGCCGAACGAAAGCGCTGCCGGCGCCGCGCCTTTCGCCAAGGCCGACGTCGCCAAGGCGAAGGAGCTGCTCGCCAAGGCCGGCTACAATCGCGAGCCGATCGTGCTCATGGACCCGACCGATCAGCACATCCTTCACCAGATGGCGGTGGTCATGGCCCAGCTGATGCGGGATGCCGGCTTCAACGTCGATCTGCAGGCTAACGATTGGAGCGCCGTCGTCACGCGCGCGGCGCGCGGCGACAAGCCGGGTCCGGGCTCGCCGGGCTGGCACATGCATCCGACCTGGGCGCCCGCCCGCGTCGTGGGCAGCCCGCTGACCGCGACCCAGCTCCGCGCACCGTGCAACACCACCACCTTCGTTCCGGCACCGTGCGACCAGGAGCTTGAGGCGCGGAAGTCGCGCTTCTTCGCGGCGGCGACGCCAGCCGACCGCAAGGCTGCGATGGACTCGCTGCAGGAGCGCTTCTACCAGATCATGCCCTATGTCGTGACCGGGCAGTTCCTGGCACCGAAGGCCTGGCGCGACAACATCGCCGGCGTGGTCAATGCCAGCGAATTCGTCTTCTGGAACGTCGAGAAGAAGTAGCTGTACGGCCCCTCTCCCGGCCCAGCCGGGGGAGGGCCTTTCCTAGTCGTTATGCTCGCGGCCGACGCCGCTTGCATTCGCCAGATCCTCCAAGATCGGACAATCCGGCCGGTCATCGCCGTGGCAGCGATGCGCCAGCATCATCAGCGCCGAGCGCATGCCCTGCAGCTCGGCGATCTTGCCGTCAATGGTGGCGACACGGTCGAGCGCGATCCGCTTCACCTCGCCCGACGCCCGCTCGCGGTCGCGATAGAGCGCCAGCAGCTCGCGGCACTCTTCGATGGTGAAGCCGAGGCCGCGCGCGCGATGGACGAAGCGCAAGGTTGCGACATCCTTGTCGGAGTAGTCGCGATAGCCATTGCCGCGGCGCTCCGCCGGCTGAATCAAGCCGACGGATTCGTAGTAGCGAATAGTCTTGGGCGGCATGCCCGAGCGTTCAGCAGCGGCGCCGATATTCATCAGCGTTGTTCCTCTACGCTCCCCCCAGAGACAGAGCCTGCCTCGTCAACTCGCGCACGGCAAGATGTCTCAGATGACCTCGTCCCTGCGCGAGGTCGTTTCGCCGTAGCGACGAAGCGCCGGCTCCTTGAGGCCGGCATAGGCATCGGTCAACTTGGCGTTGACCTTACGGTTCTCGATCTCGAAGAGGCTGTTGCCCTTGAGGTCGCCATCGACGAGGAACGGACCGAAGGCCTCGACCTCAAATATCCACATTGCCTGAGCGATACCCAGCTCTTCGAGCCAATGCACCGAGCGCACCCGCTTGATGCCGCGGCCGAGCAGCGCGCCCGTGCCGTACCCGACCGTGGTCAGATAGACCGCTCCGTTCGGCACGAAGTGCTGGCGGTAGTCCTCCTCCGACATGCCGCCCTTGCCGATGATCATGCGGCAACCCGAGACATCGAACCAGCGGCTCATCCACTTCGAGAAGCGGAAGCTTGCGGTCGCGGTGACGGCGCCGACCTGGTAGCTGCCATCCGGACGGACAGCTGCCGCCGGCGAGCAGTGAAAGTTCACGTTGGAGACGGCGGCGAGTTCGACCGGCGGTCCTAGACCTTCGTCTAGGACGCGCCGATAGAGGCCTTCGCGGCCCGTGTAGAGAACGCCGTCGAGATAGACAACCATGCCGGCTTCGAGCTTCGCCAGATCCTCGGGCTGGACCGGCGCCTTGAGGCGGATCTCTTTCATTCCACGCCCTCCCGGCGATGATAAGAGGTGAACCAGGCCGGGTCGGTCCGGTACTCGACCTTGCCGCCGGCACGGAGGCGCGCAACCGCGCGGCGCGAGGAGAGGCAGAACGCATGCACGCTCATCGGCATGCCGCCGGTATGCGTGTGCGCCACCTCGATATGGCAATCGACGACCATCGAGGTGCCGACGAAGCCCATGGGCCCCATGCCGATCGAGTTGCCGAGCGCCTTCAGCTCGGCCTCGAGCGCGGCGATCTTCGGGTCCGGATTGCGGTCGCCGACGATGCGCAGGCATGCCGCCTGCTTGCCGATCGTCATGGCCGTGTCCTTCGACCCGCCGAGGCCGATGCCGATGATCGCCGGCTGGCAGGCGAGCCCGCGCCGGCCGAACTGGACCAGCACGTCGAGGAAGAACTTCTTGATGCCGTCCAGACCGTCGCCCGGAAACAGCATCCGGTAGTCGGTGCCGAAGAGGCCGCCCTTGTGCACGGTGGTGAGGTCGAGCCAATCGGCCTCGGGCTCGAAGGAATAGTCGATCTCGGGCGCCCTGATGCCGACATTGTTGTTGTGATCGGCGCGCGAAAGCGGATGCACGCGGTTGGGCCGGAGCGGCACCTCGCTGGTGGCGCGGGCGACGGCACGGCGGAGGGCCTTTTCGAGCGCGACGAAGCCGCCCTCGACCATAGCTTCGTTGCCAGCCTTCACATAGAAGCGTGGCAGACCGGTATCGGCGCACATGGCGCGGCGATCAGTCTCGGCCGCCTCCCAATTCTCGACCATGGCCTTGAGCACGAACTTGGAAAGCTCGTTCTCCTCGGTTTCCAGCATCGCCTTGATGCCGTCGGAATAGTCCTTCGGGATGACGATCGCCGCCTGGCGCGTCAGCTCGAAGGCGACGTCCTCGATGGCCGATGCGGCGATCAGGCGAGGCCCGCTCACGACAAAGTTTGTCCCGGGCGGACGCGGGTGAAGGCGACGGGCTCGGTGGTCACGGCGATCCGGTTCTCCTTAAGCGTGACGACGGTGTTCTCCGACCGCTCGAGCGATCCCGTCTCCGGGAAGTCCGAACGGTAATGCGCGCCACGTGAGTCGTCGCGCTTGAGCGCGGCGGCGGCGATGGCACGGCTGGTCAGGATCAGGCTGTCGAGGCTGAGCCAGTCCGCCCAGGTCAGGTTGAAGGCCCGCGTCGTATCCGGCAAGCCGGCCTCGCCTAGCTCGGTCGCAAGTTCGTCCAAAGCCTTCTGGCCGCGCGTGAGGCCGGCTTCGTCGCGGACGATGCCGACATCGTCCCACATGAGGCGGTAGAGCCGTTCGCGGAGATCGTTGAGATCGCCGGGCTTGCGCGAGAAGGGCCGGAGCGCGTCGGCGACCGCGGCCTCGATCGCGGCTTCGTCGGGCGCGACGATGCCGCCCCCGGACTTCACGAACGCGGCCATAGTTTCGCCGGCAATGCCGCCATAGACGGTCGAGTTGGCGACGCCATTGCCGCCGAGCCGGTTGGCGCCGTGGACGCCGCCGGTATCCTCGCCCGCGGCGAAGAGGCCAGGCAGCGAGGTCCGGCATCCGAGGTCGAAAACGACGCCCCCCATCATATAGTGAGCCGTCGGCACCACCTCGACATCGCCCCCGACCAGGTCGAAGCCGACATCGGCGCAACGCGTGACCATTCCTTTGAACTGGCGGCGGACCATTGCCGGATCGAGGTGCTTCATCGTGATGAAGACCCCGCCGTTCGGCCCGGTCTTGCCGGCGCGCATCTGGTCATACATGCCGCGGCTGACGATGTCGCGGGTCGCGCGCTCGTTGCGCGGATCGTATCTGTGCATGAAGCGCTCGCCGGACCCGTCGAGGATATGGCCGCCGGCACCGCGCAGGCCCTCCTCGATGATCGTGCCGGTGATGCGGGTGTCCTTGCCGGCGATGAGCCCAGTCGGATGGAACTGCACCATCTCCATGTCGCGAAGCTTGAGACCGGCGCGAAGCGCCATGGCGAGCCCGTCGCAGGATTTGTCGCCCGATGGCGTGTGGTAGAGATACATGGTCGGCCCGCCGCCGGTAGCGAGCAGCACCGCCTTGGCGGCGATGAACCGGAACTCGCCGGTCCGCACATCGAGCAGCACCACGCCGGAAAGACGCTCGCCGTCGCGCGCGGGGATCAGCGCCAGCGCGCGGTGCTCCTCCAGTCGCCTGATGCCGCGGGCCCAGACCTGCTCGGCCAGGCGGTTGATGATCTCAATGCCGGTAAGATCGCCCTTGTGCACCGTGCGGTCGACGGTCTGTCCGGCAAAGGCCTTGAAGTGAAGCTTGCCGTCGGGGTTGCGGTCGAAGAAGCAGCCCCAGCGGTTTTCGAGCTGGATGATGCGCTCGACCGCACCCTCGACCAGCCGCCAGGCGAGCTCCTGGTGGTTCAGCCACTTGCCACCCTCGATCGTGTCCATGAAGTGGCGCTGAAGCGAGTCACCGGGCGCGAGGGCGACGTTGTAGCCGCCCTGCACCATGCGCGTACAGCCGCTCTTGCCGAGCAGGCCTTTGACCGCGATGGTGATCTTGAGGCTGGGGTCCTTGTCATCGGCGTGCAGCGCGGCGAGCAAGCCGGCTCCACCGGATCCGAGGATCAGAAGGTCGGTCTCGTGTCGCTCGATCCCGCTCATATGAAGGACCTCACGACGAAGCCGGCGCCGACCGTGAGCGCGGCCGCCGCGGCCCAGCCGATCCAATCCTTCTGCCGGTCGCTCCAGGGCAGCAGCTCGATTGCGAGCAGTCGCAAGCCGCCGAACAGGTGGAGCGCCAGCAGGACGACAAGGATGGTCTCGGCTGCCTTGACCAGCGGCTGCGCCGACCAATTGAGGAAGCCGTCGAGGGCCGCGGCTTCGAGCGCGAGCCCCAGCACGACCAGGTGCACCGGCAGAAACAGCGCAAGCGCGACACCCGAGAGGCGATGGACCAGAAAGGCCCGGTATGAGGCGTGGCGACGCATTACGCGATCGCCTGCACGGCACGGAAGCCGAGAAGCAGCAGCGTCAACCCGAAGCCAACGGTCGCAATGTCGAGCGAGCTGTCGCGCCACGACGTCCATTCGCGCAGGACGACACGAAGCCCGATCGCCGCATGGATCGCCGCGGCAACGACGAAGAGGCCGTAGGTTGCCGGCCAGATCCAGCTTGTGCGCGTCCGCCCGAGGATCTCGGCGGCGGAAAGGCCACCCGCCACCGCATAGAGGATGACGCCGAGATGCAGCAGCACCAAAGGCGCCAGCACCAGCGCCGAGCCGCGCTGCGCGACATAGAGCCAGAGCTCCGGCCGCTTCACAGACGCCCCCGGATCGCGGCCATCAGCACCAGCCGCTTGAGGCCGGAGATCGAGCGGGTCGGGTTGATGCCGACCGGGCAATGCTCGGCACAGCTCTGATGCGCGTGACAGGCGTGGCAGCCGGCATCCTCGGCGATCGCCCGGAGATGGCCGATGCGATCGCCGTCACGCGCATCATTGACCAGGGTCCAGGCGCGGTTGAGCGCGGCCGGGCCGAGGTATTCCGGCAGCCAGCGGACGACGTCGCAAGCGGCGTGGCAAACACCGCACCCGATGCACTCGATGCCGGCATCGGCCTCCTTGCGTTTTGGTTCTTCGGGCGGGACCTCGGCAACGCTCTTCGCCGCCGCGTCGGAGGGGATGAAGCGCCCCCTCGCCTCCTGCACTTTGTCGAAGAAGGGCGCCATGTCCGTCGCGAGATCTTTCACCACCGTCAGGTTGCGTAGCGGCGCGATACGAACGCGGCCCTGGGTCGCGACCTTCTGTACGTGGGTGCGGCAGGTCCAACGCGGCGTGCCGTTCACGGTCATGGCGCAGCTGCCGCAGACGCCGACCCGGCAGGCAAAGCGATAGGCAAGGCTGGGGTCGAGCTTCCGCTGCACATAGGTGACGAGGTCGAGCACGGTCTGGCTCGGCTGGCTCGGCACCTCATAGGTCTCGTAGCGCCCCTCCTCGGCACCGCGCCAGATCTCGACCTCGAGCGTCGTCATCGCTGCATGCCCCAGCGGCGCACGGTCCGCGCCTCGATCGCGCGGAACACCACACCCTCCATGGCAAGGCCGATCAGGATGACCATGACCAGCCCGGCGAAGACCTCCGGAATGTTCAGCTCGTTGCGGTTCTCGAAGATGAACCAGCCGAGCCCGCCCGAGCGCGAAGAGACGCCGAAGACCAGCTCGGCCGCAATCAGCGTGCGCCACGCGAAAGCCCAGGCGATCTTGAGCCCCGCCAGGATCGACGGAAAGGCCGCGGGGATCAGGATAAGAGCCACGTAGCGGATACCAGAGAGGCCGTAGTTGCGTCCGGCCATGCGCAGCGTGTCGGTCACCGCAGTGAAGCCGGCATGAGTGTTGAGGGCCAGCGGCCACAAGACGGAGTGCACGAGCACGAACACGAGCGAGGTCTCGCCGAGGCCAAACCAGAGCAGAGCGATCGGCAGCAGCGCGATTGCCGGCAGCGGATTGAACATGGCGGTCAGCGTCGAAAGCAAGTCGCTTCCGACCCGGGTCGAAACGGCGAGCGCGGTGATCGCGAGCGCGAGCACGACGCCGATGAGGTAGCCCTTGGCCAGCACCGCAATCGACGCCCAGGCCCGCCAGAGCAACCCGCGCCTCGCGATAGAGTCCCAGAGAGCGTCGATGACACTGGCAAAGGGCGGGAAGATCAGCGGGTTGGAAAGCCAGGCGCCATAGGCCTGCCAGGCCGCCGCCAGCACCAGCACAATCAGGATGCGGCGCGTGCTGGTGAGGTTGATCAGGCGCTCGAAACCCGAGAGCGGCCGGGCAACGTCGCCGACGGCCCCGAGCGGCGGCAGCGTCCGCTCGAACTCCGGCCGCTTCGGCGGCGCGGGCTTCGCGGTGTCGTCAGCCATGCGACTCGACCCGGTCGGCGAACAGCATGTTGTGAATGCGCGTCTGCAGCCGCTGGAAGGCTTCGCCGCCGACGGCGCGGTGATCGAAAGCATCGGCGTCGAGCTCGGCCTTGACCCGCCCGGGATGCGGCGACATCACTAGGATGCGGCTGCCGACGATGATTGCTTCCTCGATCGAGTGGGTGACGAAAAGGACGGTGAAGCGCGCCTCCTCCCAGAGATAGAGCAGCTCCTCCTGCATCTTGCGCCGGGTCAGCGCATCGAGCGCGGCAAAGGGCTCGTCCATCAGCAGGATCGCCGGCTCCATCGCCAGCGCCCGCGCAATCGCGACGCGCTGCTTCATCCCGCCGGAGAGCATATGCGGGTGGACATCGGCGAAGCGCTCGAGGCCGACCTTGGCGATATAGGCGCGCGCTCGTTCCTCCGCTTCGCGCCGTCCCAACTTGCCGCTCGCCGTCAGCGGGAACATGACGTTCTCCTTGACCGTCTTCCAGGGCGGAAGCTGGTCGAACTCCTGGAACACCATCATGCGATCGGGGCCGGGGCGCTCGACCTCGCTTCCGGACAGGCGGATCTCGCCCTCGACCGGCTTGAGGAAGCCGCCGACCGACTTCAGCAGGCTCGACTTGCCGCAGCCGGACGGTCCCAGCAGCACGAACCGGTCGGAGGGGAAGACCTGAAAGTCGACCCGGTATGTCGCCGTGACCAGATGCTCCGGCGTTTTGTACTGAAGCGTGACACCGGCGACGTTGAGAAGGGGTTCCGCCACGCGACTCGATCTCAGCTTCCCTTGCCGGCCGCCGCTTCCTCGAAGACGTAGTCCTTCCAGCTTGCTGCCTTGTTCTTGAGCGCACCGACCTTATGCATGAACTCGGCATAGGCCATGGTGTTCTGCGGCTCAAGCGTGAAGACGATCTCGGGGTCGTTCAGCATCTTCAGGATGAAGGCCGGGTCGTCCTTGCTCTTGTTGGCCTCGATATAGATCTTGGCCGCCGCCGGCTTGTCGGCGTTGATGCGCTTGACCGCCTCGGCTAGCGCCTCGCGGAAGGCGGCATAGGTCTTCGGGTTCTTGGCGCGGAAATCCTCGCGCGCCCAGACCAGGTTGAAGGTCGTGGGGCCGCCTAGCACCTCGTAGGAGTTGAGAACCCGCGTGACCCTCGGGTCCTGAAGCTGCTGGTACTGGAAGGGCGGCGAAGAGAAGTGCGCGCTGACCTCGGTCGCGCCGGAGAGGATCGCCGCGGTTGCGTCCGGATGCGCCATCGAAACCGTGAACTCGTCCAGCGCGTCGAACTTGCCGAGCAGCTTCTCGGCCGCCATCTGCAGCGTGCGCGCCTGCACCGAGACCTTGACGGCCGGCAGCGCGATCTTGTCCTTGGCCGTGAAGTCCTTGATCGTCTTCACGGCAGGGTTGCGCGTCGTCAGGTAGAGCGGCATCGAGTTGATCGCGGAGATCGCCTTGATGTTGAGGTTGCCCTTGGTCCGATCCCAGATCAGGAGCAGCGGGCCGACGCCGCCGGAGCCGACATCGAGCGATCCGGAGAGAAGCGCGTCGTTCATCGGTGCGCCAGAGGCGAGCTGAGACCAGGTCACCTTGATCGCGAAGCCCTGGCGCCTGCCGGCCTCCTCGATCAGGTTCTGGTGCCGCATCATCTGCAGCGGCAGGTAGCTGATGCCGAACTGCTCGGCGATACGGATCTCGCCCTCGGCCCGGGCGGCGCCCGCGGCAAAGGCCAGCCCTATTGCCAGCGCCATCATCCGTTTCATTGAGGCGTCTCCCCCGACGATGTTCTTCTAGGAGCGAGTATGCCGTACTCGCGGGGGATCGTCGATTTCTGCATACTCCGCGCCCGATGACTCCGAAACGCACGGTTGCCGACGCGATCGCCGGCACGCTCAAGACCTATGGCGCCGAATGGGCCTTCGGCATCCCCGGCAATGACGTGCTCGAGCTGATCCGTGCGTGCGAGGAGGCTGGCATCCGCTTCGTGCTGGCGAAGAGCGAGCCATCGGCCGCCTTCATGGCGGATGCGGTCTATCAAGTGACCGGCAAGCCCACGGTGCTGATCCCCGCGCTCGGCCCCGGCCTCGCCAATGCGATCTCGGGAATCGCCGGCGCGACCCAGGAGCGCTCCGCCCTCATCGTGCTCGGCGGTGAGATGGCGACAAGGCAGATGGGGATCTACACGCACCAGGTCTTCGACCATGTAGCGCTGGCGACACCCGTGACCAAGCTGGCAATGACGCTGAACCCGAGCCGGGCGGCGCAGCAGACGGCAAAGGCGCTCGACACCGCCCTCGCCTATCCCGCCGGCTCCGTGCTGCTCAACTGCCCCGCCGACTACGGCCGAGCCCCCTCGGAGGAGCCCGTCTGCGCGCCGCCGCGGCGGTTGCCGGCAGCGCTCGATGCCAGCGCGGTCGAGACCGGCCGCACTCTTCTTGGCCATGCCAAGCGCCCGCTCGCGCTGATCGGGCGTGGTGCCGTTCGCGACGGCGTCGACGCGCCGCTCAGGGCCTTCATCGAAGCCCGGCAGATGCCGGTTCTAACGACCTACAAGGCGAAGGGCACGCTGGACGAGCACCACGCGCTGGCAGTAGGCAGCCTCGGCCTGTCGCCGATCATCGATGCCGTCACCATGAATCTGATCGGCGAGGCCGACCTGCTGGTGCTGATCGGCTTCGATCCGATCGAGCTGCGCGATGCCTGGATCGATGCCTGGCCCGCCGACCGTGCCGTGCTGTCGCTCGACTGGGGACCGCTGCCGCACCGGATGTTCCCGACGGGCACCGAGGTCTTCGGCGACCTGCCGACGATCTTGGCCGACCTGACCGGCTCCGGCGCCGGCGCCTGGCCCCGCGCCCGGCTCGACGCTCACCGTGCCGAGATCGCCGGGATCGTCCGGCCGCGGGTGCCGAGCGCTGGCATCAGCCCCGCCGCCCTCTTCAAGGCGGTCAGCGACCGCGTCCGGCCCGACTGGCTGATGACCGTCGATGTCGGCGCGCACCGCATCCTCGCCAACCATGCCGTGCTCTGCCGCACACCGGGTCAGCTGATCCAGTCGAACGGGCTCTGCCATATGGGCTATGCGCTGCCGGCCGCAATAGGCGCCGCGCTGGCGAAACCCGGCCGGCCGGTCGTAGCCCTGATCGGCGACGGATCGCTGCTGATGTCCCTGGGCGAGCTCGCGGTCGCGGCCGAGCGCAACCTGCCGATCGTCGTCGTCGTGCTCGACGACCAGGCGCTGGCCCTGATCAAGCTCAAGCAGGCAAAGATGCAGATGGCGCCGCGCGCCGTCGACTTCGCCGGCGCCCGCTTCGACCGGCTTGCTCGCGGCTTCGGCATCGAGGGCTGTCGCGTCGGCTCGCTCGCCGATTTCGAGCAGGCCTTCGACGCCGCTCTTAGGAGCGGCCAGCCGGCCGTCATCGACGCCTTCATCGATCCCAGCGAGTACTGGGAGCAGATGTGACGCGCGATCCCGGCGGCAAGGCCGACGAAGATGACCTGTCCGCGATGCTCGGAAGTCTGGCGCCAGGCTTTCTGCCGCGTCCGGTATTCGATGCCGTCGCCCGCCTGGTGGTGCTGCCGACTTTCGTCGTCATTCCTCTTTTGCCTCGCGACGGCCGGATCATGGTCCTGCTTCACCGGCGCGACCCCTCAGACCCCAACTACGCCTCTTTTCTCCATCCGGCGGGAACCGTCCTGCGCTCGACCGACGAGAACCTGGCCACCGCCTATCGTCGATTGCTCGACACCGAACTACCGGGCGTCCGGATCGCAAAGGGGCCGATATTCGTCGAACCTTGGTTCGAGCGCATCGCGCGCGGGCAGGAGCTGGCGCTGATCCATTGGATCGAGCTCGACGCGAAGTCGCAGGGCGATGGCCTGTTCGACGCCGAGGCGCTTCCGACCGATCTCGTGCCGACCGACTATCGACGCATCTCACGCGCCGTCGATCACTATCGGGCCTTCACCGCCAATCGTTGATGCGGTCGAGCGGGTAGATCGGGCGGCGGATCTTCTTGAAGTCGAGCAGCGTATTGTCGGAGGTGGTCACGCCCTGGCCGTCGAGGCGGAAGGTGTGCTTCGCCATCTTGGCGAAGCCGGCGCGGTAGTGGATGCGCGACTTCAGCAGCAGATAGCGCTTCTCGGTCGGCTGGATGCCGAGCGAGGTGAAGATGCCGACATCGAAGGGCTCGTGGTGGCGCGAGATCACGACGATCTGCATCTTGCCGGTATCCAGCACCGCCGCCGGGCCGAGCTGCGCCTTGGTGCCGGTGCCCATCGGCCCGCGAATGACGAACTCGCCATCGGTCAGCGTCTTGACCTTGCCGGTGACGGAGAGCGGCTTGCCCCTGAGGTTGATCGAGGGCATGTCGGTCTTGCCGCCGAGCCCGATCGTGACGGTCGCGCCGACGCCGGCCTTGGTCATCTCCTGGACGGCCTGCGGGTCCCACACCGCGGCGACGGCGACGTCCTCGAGTCCCTGACGCATGACCTCGGCAATCACCGTCATCACGTCCTGAGTGGCGCCGGAAGCAGCGTTGTCGGAATGGTCGAGCAGCACGATCGGGCCGTCGGTGAGGTCCTTCGCCTCGGCGACGGTCTCGGCCAGCGCCCGGCCCTTGTAGACGAAGTCCTCGCGCGCGTTCCAGCCGGCACGGGCGATCTCCTCGGCCGCCGCCTCGGCTTTCGCCTTGTCGCCATCGGCGATCGCGACCACCGAGAAGCCGGCATCGCGGATATCGGCAAGCGGGAAGCCGAAAAGGATGGAGGCCGAGATGAGGCCCTGCATTTCCTTGGCTCGGGCGAGTGCGTTCAGGCTCTTCATCGGCTCGTCATCGGTGCCCTGGCGCAAGGTCTGCGAGAGCAGCGGCACCTGCTTCCAGCTCATCACCGGCCTGGTCTTGCCGGCCATCGCGTCCAGCACGATGCGGCCCGCACGCTTGCCGGTGTCGTACATATCGATATGCGGATAGGTCGAATAGCCGACCAGGGCGGTGGCGTTGTCGACCATCGCCTGGGTGCAGTTGCAATGCGGGTCGAGCGCGACCGCGATTGGCAGACCGGGACGCAGCTTCCGGATGCGCGCGAGCAGCGCGCCCTCGCCATCCTCCTCGGTCTCGGTGACCATGGCGCCGTGGAGGTCGAGCAGCGCCGCATCGCACCCCTTGTCGATCGCCTCGCAGATCGCATCGGTGATGACCTTGTAGGCCTTGGCCGCAACTTTGCCGGAAGGAACCGCGCTGGCGGTGATCGGGATCGTCATCTCGGCCTTCATCGCCTCGGCCTGGTCGATGAAGGCGGCGATCGCGGTGTTGGTGCCCTTGAAGTAGTCGCGGGCCTCCTTGCCCTTGAGCATGGCGCGATGGCCGAAGCGTGCGACATCGGTCGGGATCGGCGAGAAGGTGTTGGTCTCGTGCAGCATTGCGGCGACGACCAGGCGCATGAGCGTCCCCCAAAAATGAAAGGCGCCCTCTCTCCCTTTGGAGAGAGGGCGCCTTCACTCTACCTCACGCCTTGGCGGACGCGTCCACTTCCTCGTCGGTCGGGAAACGGCCCGTCTGGTGCTTCGAGTAGGCGAGCTTGCCATCGACGGTGATGTCGAAGATGCCGCCCTTGCCCTTCACCAGCTGAACCTCGGCGCCCAGCTTCGTCAGCCTGTCCCTCGCACGGAGGGCTCTCGGTTCATAGTTTCAAGATACGCAGTATTCGATCCGGGCTTTCATGGTGAACCTCTCAGTGTCGATGGCAAGGATATGGTGCGTCAATCGGCCTTTTGCAGCATGCGGCCGAGCGGGCGGCCGCCGACGACATGGAAGTGGAGGTGGGGCACCTCCTGGTGCCCATGCTCACCGACATTGCTCAACACACGGTAGCCCGACTTGGCAAGGCCGGCGTCGCGCGCGACCTTGCCGATGGCGCGCATCAGGGCTGCCTGCTCGGCCGCGCTCGCCTTCTCGGTGAAGTCGTCGACCGAGACATAAGGTCCTTTGGGAATGACGATCAGGTGCGCGGGCGCCTGTGGGCGGATGTCCTGGAAGGCGAGAACATGCTCGTCCTCATAGACCTTCTTCGACGGCAGCTCGCCCCGGAGGATGCGGGCGAAGACATTGCCGGAATCGTAGCTCACGAATCGTCCTTCTCGTCGCGCGCGCGCCGCTCGGCGATGCCGCTCATGCCGTCGCGGCGCGACAGCTCGGCCCAGACATCGTTCGGGTGGATGCCGGCGTCGGCCCACAGCACCAACAGGTGATACATGAGATCGGCGGACTCGGCGGTGAGCTTCTGGCGGTTGCCGCGGATGGCCTCGATCACCGCCTCGACCGCCTCCTCACCCACCTTCTGGGCGATGCGCTTGGTTCCGCGCTGGAACAGCTTGGCGGTGTGGGAGGTTTCGGGATCGGCGCCGCGCCGGGATTCGATGACCTTGAAGAGGCGGTCGAGAAGGGCGCCGTCCAACGCTGCGCGGGCATCGGACATATCGATCCGATACCATGATTCGCCGGGGCATGTAACAGTTTCGTTATGCGAGCCTCAGGCCAGCCGGACGGGAACGCCGGCCGCCGCCATCCGCCGCTTGGCCTCGCCGATAGCGATCTCGCCAAAGTGGAAGATCGAGGCCGCGAGCACGGCCGAGGCATGGCCCCGAACGACGCCGTCGACCAGATGCTCGACGACGCCGACGCCGCCCGAGGCGATGACCGGGATCGGCACCGCATCGGCGACGGTGCGCGTCAGGTCGATATCGAAGCCGGTGCGGGTGCCGTCGCGGTCCATCGAGGTCAGCAGGATCTCGCCCGCACCGAATTCGGCCATCCGAACCGCCCAATCGACGGCATCGAGGCCGGTGTCGTTGCGTCCACCATGGGTGAAGACCGACCAGCGACTGCCCGAGCGCTTGGCGTCGACCGCGACGACGATGCACTGGCTGCCGAATTTCTCGGCCGCCTCGCGCACGAACTCCGGGCGCTTCACCGCGGCGGTATTGATCGAGACCTTGTCAGCACCGGCCAGCAGCAGCGCGCGCACGTCCTTCACCTCGCGCACGCCGCCGCCGACGGTCAGCGGCATGAAGCATTGCTCGGCGGTGCGCTGCACCACGTCCAGCAGGATGGCGCGGTTGTCCGAGCTGGCGGTGATGTCGAGGAAGCAGAGCTCGTCGGCGCCGGCCGCATCGTAGGCGCGCGCATGCTCGACCGGATCGCCGGCATCCTTGAGGTCGACGAACTGCACGCCCTTGACCACGCGCCCGCCCTTGACGTCGAGACAGGGGATGAGGCGGACCTTGAGGCTCATGCCGCCGCCTTCAGCGCCTCGGCCGGATCGACGCGGCCGTCGTAGAGCGCACGCCCGATGATCACGCCGCTGATGCCGTCGGCCTCGCGCGTCTTCAGGCGATGGATGTCGTCGACCGAGGCAAGCCCGCCTGAGGCGATCACCGGGATATCGAGCCCACGCGCCAGATCGGCGGTGGCCTCGACATTGACCCCGGCGAGCACGCCGTCGCGGCCGACGTCGGTGAAGATCACGGCGGCGACGCCGGCATCGCGGAAGCGGAGCGCGAGATCGCGAGCCGGCAGCGAAGAGACCTCGGCCCAGCCCTCGACGGCAACGAAGCCGCCGCGGGCATCGATGCCGACCGCGACCTGGCCGGGGAACAGGGCGGCTGCCTCGCGCACCAGATCCGGGTTCTTGACCGCGGCGGTGCCGAGCACGACCCGGCTCAACCCCCGGCCGAGCCAAGCCTCGATCGTCTTCAGGTCGCGGATGCCGCCGCCGAGCTGGATCGGCAGGTCGACCGCGCCATGGATGGCGGCAACCGCCTCGGCGTTCTGCGGCTTGCCGGCGAAGGCGCCGTCGAGATCGACGACATGGATCCAGGCGAAGCCGGCGCGAGCAAAGGCGCGCGCTTGGGCGGCGGGGTCGGGGTTGTAGACGGTCGCCTGCCCCATCTCGCCGTGCTTCAGGCGCACGCACTGCCCGCCCTTGAGGTCGATCGCGGGATAGAGGATCACGCCTCATCTCCGTTGAGCACCTTATAAAAATAGAGGCCGGCGACGAACGCGCCGTTGACGCGCGCATAGCGCGGGTTGGTGCCCCAGTGGACATAGCCGCGGTGCCGGTAGATCTCGATCGCACGCGCCTGAGTCTCGCGGACGTCGAGGTTGAGGGTCTTGTATCCGGCTTCGCGGGCGGCGGTCTCGACCGTCTCGGTGATCAGGTTGGCGAGCCCGTGGCCGCGCGCCCAGGGAGCGACGAAGCTGGTGGTGAGCCAGCAGGAATGCGCCTGGGCCTCGTTGTTGCGCGGCGGCTTCTGCAGCAGCGCCGACCCGGCGATGGTGCCGTCGATGCGGCCGACGAACAGCATGCGTTCGGGGATCAGCAGCACGCCGCGCCAGAACGCCTCCATGACGTGGCGCGGCGGAGGCTTGAGCCAGCCGAAACCGCCGCCGACCTTGATCGCCTCTTCGGCCGCGTCGCACAACTCCTCAAGCTCGCGATCGGAGAGCTTGGTCACGCGCTCGGCCGAGGTCTTGGTGTCGGTCATGGCCGCCATTTGAGGAAGTTGCCGAGAAGCGCCAGGCCGAGCGCCTGGCTCTTCTCCGGATGGAACTGGGTCGCAACCCGGTTGGCGCGCGCCACCGCCGCGGTGACCGTGATGCCGTAGTCGGTCGTCGCCAGCAGGTCCGCCGGGTCGTCGCATTCCATATGGAAGCTGTGACAGAAATAGGCGTGCGCGCTCGGCGCGACGCCGGCGAAGACCGGATGCGGGCGCCGCAGCGCAAGCTCGTTCCAGCCCATATGCGGCATCTTGATCGCGGGGTCCTTGACCTCGATGCGCACGACCTTGCCGGCGATCCAGCCGAAGCCCGGCGTCGAGCCGAGCTCGAGCCCGACATCGGCCATGAGCTGCATGCCGACGCAGATTCCGAAGATCGGCCGCGCCCGCTGCTCGACCGCTTCGACGATCGCCTCGGTCAGCCCCGGAATCGCGTCGAGCCCGGCCTTGCAGTCGGCGAAGGCGCCCTGGCCCGGCAGCACGATGCGCTCGGCCCGGCGTACCGTCTCGGGATCTGATGTGATCGCGACCGGCGCGGCGCCGGCCGCGGCACGCTCGACCGCCTTGGCCGCCGAGTGCAGGTTGCCGGAGCCGTAGTCGATGACGGCGACCGTCATCGGGACCTCCGGGGAGAGGCCCTCATGCAAAGATCGAAAAGCATGAGAGCCTCTAGAGTGTGCCTTTGGTCGAGGGGATTCGGCCGGTCTGGCGCCGATCGATCTCGATCGCCTGGCGCAGCGCCCTGGCCAGGCCCTTGTAGCAGCTCTCGACAATATGATGGTTGTTCTCGCCGTAGAGGGTCTCGATGTGGAGCGTGAGCCCCGCAGCCTGAGCGAAGGCCTGGAACCACTCCTTGAACAGCTCGGTGTCCATCTCGCCGAGCTTCGGCTTGCTGAAATCGACCTTCCAGATCAGGTAGGGGCGGTTGGACGCATCCAGCGAGACGCGCGTCAAAGTCTCGTCCATCGGGATCATGGCTGAGCCGTAGCGGACGATGCCGGCGCGCTCGCCGAGCGCCTGGGAGATCGCCTGGCCGATGGCGATACCGGTGTCCTCGGTCGTGTGGTGGAAATCGATATGGAGGTCGCCCCTGGCCTCGACCTCGAGGTCGATCAGGCTGTGGCGGGAGAGCTGCTCGAGCATATGGTCGAGAAAGCCGATGCCGGTTGCGACCTTGTAGACGCCGCTGCCGTCGAGCCCGACGGTGGCACGGATCTGCGTCTCCTTGGTCTTGCGTTCGACGGTCGCCTTGCGCATCTCGGCCCTCCGGCGGCGAGGTTGTATCACCGGGTTCCGGCGGGGCCAACCCCGGCCTTGATCCGGCCCGGTCTTAGGCCAATCTATGGGCCTCTCCCGAAACCCCCAGAGCGTCTTCATGACCGAATCCGCCCAGACGCCGGCTTGGCACGGCACCACCATCCTCTCCGTCCGCAAGGGCGGCAAGGTCGTCATCGCCGGCGACGGCCAGGTGTCGATGGGCGCGATGGTGGTGAAGGCCAACGCGCGCAAGGTCCGCCGGCTCGCCGACGGCAAGGTGATCGCCGGTTTCGCCGGCGCCACCGCCGATGCCTTCACGCTGTTCGAGCGCTTGGAGGCGAAGCTCGAACGGCATCCGGACCAGCTGCTGCGTGCTGCCGTCGAGCTTGCCAAGGACTGGCGCACCGACCGCTACTTGAGGCGGCTCGAGGCGATGATGGCGGTCGCCGACAAGGAAGTCTCGCTGATCCTCTCCGGCACCGGCGACGTGCTGGAGCCCGAGCACGGGCTCATCGGTATCGGCTCGGGCGGACCCTACGCGCTTTCGGCTGCTCGCGCCCTCATCGAGATGGAAAGCCTGGACGCCGAGACGATTGCGCGCAAGGCGCTCGACATCGCCGCGGACATCTGCGTCTACACCAACCGCAACGTCACCGTGGAAACCCTGTGAACGCCGCCTTCAGCCCCCGCGAGATCGTCTCCGAGCTCGACCGTTTCATCGTCGGCCAGCACGACGCCAAGCGCGCCGTGGCGATCGCGCTTCGCAATCGCTGGCGCCGCCAGCAGCTCGCACCGGAGCTTCGGGAAGAGGTGCTGCCGAAGAACATCCTGATGATCGGCCCGACCGGCGTCGGCAAGACTGAGATCGCCCGGCGCCTCGCCAAGCTCGCGCAAGCCCCCTTCCTCAAGGTTGAGGCGACCAAGTTCACCGAAGTCGGCTATGTCGGCCGCGATGTCGACCAGATCGCCCGCGACCTGGTCGAGATCGCGATCGGCATGACCAAGGAGCGCATGCGCAAGGAGGTCTCGGCCAAGGCCGAGCTCGCCGCCGAGGAGCGCGTGATCGACGCGCTGGTCGGCTCCAATGCCTCCGACGCCACCCGTCAGCAGTTCCGCAAGCTGCTGCGCGAAGGCAAGCTCGACCAGAAGGAGATCGAGGTCGAGGTGGCCGAGACCGGCGCAGGCGGCATGCCCATGTTCGACATGCCGGGCGGCAGCCAGGTCGGCATGATCAACCTCAACGACATGCTGTCGAAGGCCTTCGGCCAGCGCAGCAAGCGCCGGCGCATGACGGTCTCGGAGAGCCACGCCGTGCTGATGGCCGAGGAATCGGACAAGCTGCTCGACCAGGAGAAGGTGACGCGTGCGGCGATCCAGGCGGTTGAGCAGGACGGCATCGTCTTTCTCGACGAGATCGACAAGATTTGCGCGCGCTCCGAGCGGCATGGCGCGGATGTCAGCCGCGAGGGCGTGCAGCGCGACCTCCTGCCGCTGATCGAAGGCACGACCGTCTCGACCAAGTACGGGCCGGTGAAGACCGACCACATCCTGTTCATCGCCTCCGGCGCCTTTCATCTGGCGAAGCCGTCGGATCTCCTGCCCGAGCTTCAGGGACGGCTGCCGATCCGGGTTGAGCTCAAGGCGCTGACGCGCGACGATTTCCGCCGCATCCTGACGGAGCCGGAAGCGAGCCTGATCAAGCAGTACAAGGCCCTGCTCGCGACCGAGAACGTGACGCTGGATTTCGGCCAGGACGCCATCGACGCGCTCGCCGATCTTGCCGTCGAGGTCAACACCGCAGTCGAGAACATCGGCGCCCGCCGCCTGCACACGGTCATGGAGAAGCTGCTCGAGGAGATCAGCTTCGCCGCGCCGGACAAGGCAGGGTCGATGCTGACGGTCGATGCCGCCTATGTGCAGGACAAGGTCGGATCGCTCGCCAAGAAGGGCGATCTCAGCAAGTTCATCCTGTAGAGAGTCAGGGCAGGCCCGCGAGGCGAGGCGCATCGAGGGCGCTCTTGCCCGCGCGCGAGCGCCTCGCTATCCCTCCCGGCCATGAACACCGACTACATCGACAGCTATTACAGCCGCACGCGCGCCGATGATACGCGGCGACCCGCGCTCGACGGCGCGATCGAAGCGGAGACCTGCGTGATCGGCGGCGGCCTCGCCGGGCTCGCCACGGCGCTCGCGCTCGCCGAGAAGGGACGCAGCGTCGTCCTAATCGAAGCGCGCCGCGTCGGCTGGGGTGCTTCGGGCCGCAATGGCGGCTTCGTCTCGCCGGGCTACTCGCTCGGCCTCGACGGGATCGAGCGGAAGCTCGGCGCCGATGCCGCGCGCACGCTGTACCGGCTCAGCCTCGATGCGCACGCGCTGGTGCGCCGCCGCGCCGACGGGGCCGGGGTCCGACGCGAAGCAGGACTGCTCAAGTGCCACCTGGCCGAGCACGGCGACGGCCTTGCGACCTATGTCGCGCATATGAACCAGGTCTATGGCCTTAGGCTCGAGCACTGGCCGCGCGCGCGGATGGCGGAGGCGCTCGCAACGGATCGCTATGCCGACGGCGCCTACAATCCGGATGCGTTTCGCGTGCATCCGCTCGACCTGTCGCGCGGCCTCGCGCGCCTCGCCGAAGGAAAGCGGGTCAGGATCTTCGAAGGAACGCCGGCCACGGGGCTTGGCCGTGACCTCGGCCATCGTCTCGTCTTCACGCCCAACGGGCGCGTGCGCGCGCGCCATGTCGTGCTCGCCTGCGGCGGTTATGTAGGCGGCCTCGATTTCCGCGTCTCGGCCGCGACGATTCCGGTCGCCACCTACGTCGCCGTCACCGAGCCGCTCGGTGACCGGCTCAAGCAGACGATCCGGGTCTCGACCGGCGTCTCCGATGTCCGGCTTGCCAACGACTACTACCGGCCTCTGCTCGATACCCGCATCCTCTGGGGCGGGCGCATCTCGGTCTTTCATCCGGATGCGGAACGGCTGAAGGAGATCATCCGCGCCGACATGCTGAAGGTCTATCCGCAGCTTGCCGATGTCCGCATGGAAGTCGCCTGGGGCGGCTGGATGGGCTATGCGCGCCACAAGATGCCCTGCATCGCCGAGCTCGACGACGGGCTCTGGCACAATACCTGTTTCGGCGGCCATGGCCTCGTCGCCACCACGGTCGGCGGCGAGCTCGTGGCCTCGGCGATCATGCATGGCGACGACCGCTGGCGCATGCTCGAGCCCTTCGGCCTCGCCTTCGCCGGCGGCCCGGTCGGCAAGATTCCGGCGCAGATGGTGTACTGGTCGCTTGCGGCCGGCGACTGGCTCCGCCGCAGGCGCTACGAGGCGCGCGCCGCCTGACCGATTCCGTGCTTGGCGAGAAGCCGGCGGAAGCGGTGGTAACCCAGACCCAACGCGCGCGCTGCGGCGGCACCATTGCCGCCTGATGCAGCCAGAGCCTCGGCGACGAGGCGGCGCTCATAGCCTGCGACCTTGTCCTTGAGCTTCGCCGCCGGCCGTTCCGACGCGGGCGCCCTCTTCGCCGCCGTCGGTGCCAGCCGGTGCGGGCTGTCGAAGGGGTCGAGCGCGATCTCCGCCACCGGCTCGTCGGCGCCGCTGCGCGCGACGGCGCGTTCAACCGTATTCTTGAGCTCGCGCACATTGCCGGGCCAGGCATGCCCAACCAGCTCGGCCTCCGCATCCGGCGTGAAGCCGGCGAAGAGCGGCCTGCCGAGCTCGCGCGCCATCGCCACCGCGAAGTGCTGCGCCAGCACGAGGATGTCGTCTTTCCGCGCCCGCAGCGGCGGCAGCGTCACGACCTCGAAGGCGAGACGGTCGAGCAGGTCGGCGCGGAAGCGCCCCGCCTCGACCTCTGCCGGCAGATCGACGTTGGTGGCGCCGACGACGCGGACATCGACGCGCAGCGTGCGGCCGCCGCCGACACGCTCGATCTCTCCGTACTCGACGACGCGCAAGATCTTCTCCTGCACGCGGCTCGAGGCGGTCGCGATCTCGTCCAGCAGCAACGTGCCGCCATCGGCGCGCTCGAAACGCCCGATGCGACGCTCGCGCGCGCCGGTGAAGGCGCCGGCCTCGTGGCCGAACAGCTCGGAGTCGAGCAGGTCTTCCGACAGCGCGGCGCAGTTGACGGTGACGAAGGGACGGTCCCAGCGGCGGGAGAGATAGTGGAGACGGGCGGCGACAAGCTCCTTGCCGGTTCCCCGCTCGCCGACGACCAGGCAAGGCCGATCGAGCCGGGCAAGGCGGGATACCCGGTCGAGCACGTCCATGAAGGTCGCGCTCTCGCCGAGCGGTGTCGGCACATCTCGAATTTCGCCGCTTCGATCTGTCATTATCGCCAGTATATAGCGATTTTCGCTATATCGCGAGAGCAAGAATGGCGGTTTTCTGCGGTTTCTCGGCTGGCATGCCCGTTGCCAATAAAGGCCCGCGGCCGCGCCGGCCGGACAGAACTCGGAGCTTGAAGAGACCATGAGCATTTTCTCGCGCCTGACCGACATCGTGAACGCCAACTTGACGGCGCTCCTCGACCGGGCCGAAGACCCGGAGAAGATGGCGAGGCTGATGATCCAGGAGATGGAAGACACGCTGGTCGAGGTGCGGTCGGCCGCGGTCAAGGCCATCGCCGACCGGAAGGAGCTGGAGCGGCGCCTGGCCGAGGCGCGCTTCAATCTCGAGGACTGGGACCGCAAGGCCGAGCTCGCCGTCGCCAAGGGCAAGGAAGACCTCGCCCGCGGCGCGCTGCTCGAGAAGCGGCGGTCGAGCGAGATCGTCCGTTCGCTCGAGACCGATCTGGTCCAGGTCGACGAGGTGCTCGGCCGTTACGAGGAGGACATTCGCCGCCTGCAGTCGAAGCTCGACGAAGCCAAGGCGAAGCGGAAGTCGCTGGAGATGCGGGCAGAAGCCGCCGGCCACTCGATCAAGGCGCGCAAGGTCCTGCATGACGCGCGCGTCGACGAGGCGCTCGCCCGCTACGACCGCATGCATCGCCGCATCGACGAGCTCGAAGGCGAGGCGGAGGTGCTCGACAAGGGCCGCGCCCCGTCGCTCAAGCAGCAATTCGCCGAGCTCGAAAGCGAGGGCAGCGTCGAGGCGGAGCTCGAAGCGCTCCGTCGCAAGGTGAAATCCGGCTCCTGATGAGATAGGACATGTCCCTGTGTTCACGTCCATGCTCTTCATCGTGCCGGCGATCGTCCTCGTCGGCTTCGTCCTGCCGCTCTGGCTGGTGCTGCACTACGTGACGGTGTGGCGCCAGCAGAAGCGCAGCGGCTGCGTCGACGACGCCGCCTTGAGCGAGATCGAATCCGTCGCCCGCCGGCTCGAAGACCGTATCGCCACGCTCGAACGCGTGCTCGATACCGAGGATCCGGCGTGGAGGGAAAAGGCATGAGCAGGTGGAAACGCGAGCGCCGCCGCTGGGAACGCGAGGCGCGAAAGGGCGATTTCGACGTCAGGGTATCGGTCGAGGTCGACGACCGTAACGAGGACCGCCGCGAGCGCGACTGCCACCGCAGGCGCGAGCGGGGCCCCTTCCGGCGCTATCCCGAGCGCGGCATCGCCTTCGGCGTCATTGCCGGCCTCGCCCGTTGGCTCGGCTGGAGCACCTGGGCGGTCCGCGGCCCGTCGATCGCGCTCCTGGTGATGAACCCGCCCTTGTTCTTCGCTGTCTATGGCGCGCTCTGGCTGATCATGGAGCGCGAGACGGTGTTCGGCTGGGTGCAGCAGCGGGTGCCGAGCCTCCCCGATGCCGTACCCCAGGCCAAGGTCGAGGACGTGCGCGCCCGGCTCCGCCAGCTCGAGGAGCGAGCCGCGCGCCTGGAAGCCCGCGTCACCTCGGACGCCTTCGCGCTCCGCCGTCGCTTCCGCGGTCTCGACGGCAACTGACGTTCTGGCACGGGCGGGGCACGATCTATAGTGTGCCCCGCCCATGCCACGCCTTTCGATCCTGATGCCGACGCTGCGCCCGGACTATGCGGACAACGCCATCCGGCAGGTCCTGATGTGCAGCGGCCGCCACGACTATGAGCTGATCGTCGTCTCGCCGTTTCCGGTGGCCGGCGACCGCATTCGCCACATCCCTGAAGAGACGCCGGAAGGCGACTCCGCCGCCTATGCGCGCGCGCTTGCGGCCGCCAGCGGCGACATCGTCCTGCCGATGATCGACGATTTCGCGCCCGCCTTCGGCTGGCTCGACGGTCTCGCCGAAGCGGTCGAGCGTGCCGAGAAGGAGGTGCTGCCTTTCTGCGGCGGCCTTCATTGGGTCAATCACCCGTGGTTCAACACGGCGTATGATCGCTACTACGCCTTCTTCCCGGTGATGAGCCGCCGAAGCCTCGCGCTTTCCGGCGGCTATATCGACACCGCCTTTCGCGCAAATTTCGGTGACGTCGATCTGTCGCTGCGCGTTTGGGAAGCCGGCGGACGCGTCGCCATGCTGCCCAGATCGGGCATCTACAAGGCTCGGCCGGAGGACGAGGCTCGTCTGTCGCCCTACAAGCGCCACGGCGCCGAAGCAGACTTCGCGGCGCTCATCGGGCGGTGGCATCAGCGCCTCGGCGACGGCCGACCGGCTTCCTTCAACGGCGTCATCGCAACACATGACATCTCCGACCTCGACGACCCGCGGTGGTTTGCCGGTCGCTCAGGCCATTTCTCATGACGCAGCCTGCGGCGATGACGATCGAGGCCGCCTTCGGCCTCGGCATCGACCATCTGGAAGCGGGTCGGTTCGACGCCGCGACGCAGGTCTTCGCTGCCATTCTCGCTGCTGCGCCCGCGCATCCGCAGGCGAGCTATCTCCTCGGCGCGGCGCTCCTGCAGGCGGGCAGAGCAGCCGATGCGCTCCCTCATCTGAGCGCGGCCGCGCGCGCCGACCCCGGGAATTGGCGGGTCGGGCTCGCGCTCGCCGGCGCGCTGGACGGACTCGGTCGCTTCGCCGAGGCGGCGAAGACGCTCCGCGGCGTCGTCGCGACGGCGCCGGATGCGGCGCAAGCCCTGGCGGCGCTCTCCGCGCTGCTGGAACGGTTGGCCTTACCGCCTCGCCATGCGGCAGCTTCGGTGCGGCGCGCGCTGGCGCTCGGCCTTGCTCCGACCGATCCCGCCGCATTCTTCAATCTCTCACGCGCGCTGCTTGCCGGCGGTCATGCGGGGCCGGCAACGCAGCTGCTTCGGCGCGGTCTCGCGCTCGCGCCGTCGATGCCCGAGCTCGTCAATGCGCTTGCCGCCGCCGAGCTCGAGACACTCAAGCTGTCGGCAGAGGGCATGGCGCGGCGCGGGCTGGCGCTCGCGCCCGATCGCCCCGACTACCGTTACAACCTTGCCGGCTGCCTGGCGCTCCGGGGCCTGACGGACGATGCAGCGCGTGCCTTCCGCCATGTGCTGGCGCTCTCGCCCGCGCATGGAGCCGCCCTCAACAATCTCGGCTTGGTCCTCAAGGACCAAAGCCTGGTCGAAGCCGCCTTCGCCGCTCATCGCCGCGCGCTCGCGGTCGAGCCGGGCAAAGCCGACCTGCACCGGAACCTGCTGGCGACGCTGCTCTATCTGCCGGGCAACGACGAGGGTGAGCGCTTCGCCCATCACCTCGCCTTCGGGCGCGCGGTTCGGCCGAAGATCGTCGCGGCGGCGCCCACACCCCCGATCGGCGAGGACCGCCCGATCGCCGTCGGCTACCTTTCTTCGGACCTGCGCGATCACCCGGTCGGGCGCGCGCTTGAGCCGGTGATCGCCGCGCATGACCGCTCGCGCCTGCGCGTCGCGCTCTATCTCCAGGGTCATCGCGTCGATGCGATCACCCAGCGCTTCCTCGCCCATGCTGACTTGGTGCGTGATGTGAGCGCGCTCGATGATGCCGAAGTCGCAGCGCTGATATGTGCCGACGGCGTCGACGTGCTGGTCGTCACGGCCGGACGCTACGATCGCAACCGGCCGGGCGTCGCTGCTCACCGCGCCGCGCCGGTCCAGATCAGCCTGCACGATACGGCGACCTCCGGCATCGGCGAGATGGACTATCTCGTCGCCGACCGTGTGCTGGTGCCGCGTCCGAGCCGAGAGCGCTTCGTCGAGCGCGTGATCCGGCTACCGTCCTTCGTCGTTCACGGCCCGCTTCCCGAGCTACCGGTCCGGCGCAGTCCGGGCCGACCGCCGACCTTCGGCAGCCTGAACGCTCCAGCCAAGCTGTCCGGGCCGACGCTGACGCTTTGGGCAAGGTTGCTTGGGCGAGTACCCGGCTCGCGGCTCCTGCTCAAGAGCAAGAACCTCTTCGCCTCGCACGCGCTGTCCGCGCGCGTGCGTAGCACCTTCGCCGCGCACGGCATCGATCCGGGCCGGATCGAGCTTCGCGCCGCGATTGAGCCTCTCGAAAGCCATCTCGCGCACTATGCGGACATCGACGTGGCCCTCGATCCTTTCCCGTTCAACGGCTCGACGACCACCTTCGAGGCGCTGTGGATGGGCGTGCCGGTGGTGACGCTGCAGGGTGAGCGGATGGTCGGCCTGTGGACAACATCGATGCTCGGCGCGCTCCGCCTCGACTGGCTGATTGCCGGCAACGAGGACCGCTACATGGAGATCGCCTCGGCCCTGGTCGCGGATACGGCCGCGCTCGACCGGCAACGGAACGAGCTTCGCACCCGCCTCAAGTCCTCTCCGCTAATGGACGGGCGCGCTCGCGCGCGCCAGCTCGAACGCGTCTACCGCGCTCTTCTCAGGTGCCCTCGCCGCTAGGCGGCAATCTCAACTAGTGACCCGAGCGACGAGGTTTGTCCTGACGGCCGGATCGGCGGCGCCAGCGACGTCAGCCCGCCCGTTATCTCCGGACGCTCGACCGGGGCGATACGTATCTCCTCGTCACGTCGGCCGTCAGGGCGCCGGATGCGCCCATTATCGTCGCCGTTGTTGCTTTCTCGGACGATCGGACCTCGATCGTCGCGGATGAAGCCGCTGCGCCGCGGCTCCGGCCGCTCGACGATGGCCGCGGGGTTCGGCACCGGCAGCGGCGGCGATGCCAGCTCCTCAAGCGGCGCAAGAAGATTGGAGGCGGTCGAGTAGGCCCGCACCTGACGCCTGATCTCGGTACGTGCCTCCGCGGGCGTCGGCGGCAGCTCGACGGTCTGGCGATTGGTCGTGGTCACCGTGCTGCCGGGTATCGTCGTCGTGACTGCGTCGAAGCCGCCGTCGATCACCTCGGTCTCTTCGCGCGTGATCGTCTGAGTCGTCGTCGGCCGCACACGGTCGACCGCGGCCTGCAGCGCTTCGATCGCCTCGGGGCCTGCCCGCACGAGCAGGTCTTCAAGCCGGCGGTTGACGTCGTCCCCGGTCGCTTCGAGCACGCGTCCAAAGGTGCTGACAATCCGCTGGCTATTCCGCTCGACCAGCTGGTCGAAAGCGCTGACGCCACGCTCTCCGCCGCGGTCGAACAGACGGTCGATCGAGCGCGCCACCAGCCCGCCAAGCCCGTCGAGCGCACGCTCGATGCGGCGCTCGGTGCGACGGCCGCCGCGGTCGAGGATCTTGTCGAGCGAATCCAGCAGCCGGTCGCCCGCACGTCCGATGAAGTCGGCAAGCCGGTCGACGTGGCGGTCGGAATACCGTCCGTCGCCACGGTCTTCCGCGGCGCCGGCGCGATCGGCAGCACGATCGAGAAGGGCGCGCAGCTCCTGAACGCCGGCGCTCTCCTCGCCGGGAACGATGATCGTCTCGGTGACGGTGCGCGTGACCGTCCGGTCCGGCAGCTCGACCAATTCCGTCGTGGTGACGTCGGGCGTCGTCACCGTGACCTCGCGCTGGAGCGAGGTAAGAGTCCGCTTGAGCTCACGCGCGGGCGCCTCGACCGCTTGCTCGAAGATCGACTCGTCGCGGACCGCAAATTGTTGCGAAGACTGCTGCAGCGCCTGAAGCGTGCTTGTCGACAGGGGCGACGGCGGAACCTGGATCAGGGGCGAAGAGCGGCCGAGCGACGATTGGTTTTGGGCCAGGGCGCCGGCGAGAAGCTGCGCCACAGGCGAGGAGCGCGCCTCTTCCGAAAGCGCACGCGACGGCACGGCCAGCGCCGTGGGCGTTGTCCGGGAATTCGCGCTCGATATGAGCGCAAGGCTCAGACCGGTTGCCCCTATCCCATTATGTTTAGAATACGCCTAAAGCCGGGCTTATCTCAATCCTTGCCGGCGACGACGCGGTCGAAAACCTCGAAGAAGCGGTCGATCTCGCCGAGGTTGTTGTAGACGTGCGGGCTCATCCGAAGGGAGGTCCCACGCACCGAGGCATAGCACTTCGCGCGATTCAGACGGTCAGCAAGGCCAGCGGGGACGCCGCCACCCGAAAACTGCAATCCGATGAAGTGCTTAACCCGATGCTCGGCCGGCGGCACCGCGAGCTGGCGGGCAGCAGCGTGTTCGGCGATCCGTTTGATCAGGGGCTCGATCGTCGCCTCGACCTCCTCCGTTCCCCAGGCCAGGAGCTGCTCCAGGCCCACATTGGCGATCGGCAGGTGGATGAAGTGGCTCCGCTCGCCCATGTCGTAGCGCCGCGCCCCCGGCGCATAGGAATCGCCCATGCCGCGGTTGACCGAGTTCTGGCTGCCGGCGCGTCCATAGTTGTGCTGCTCCAGCGGTCGCCCGTCCTGGCGGTGCGGTGCGACATAGAGGAAGCCGAGACCGTAGGGACCGAGCAGCCATTTGTAGGCCGAGCAAATCAGGTAGTCGGGTTTCAGTTTTTGCACGTCGACCGGCTTGGCGCCGAGCGACTGGGTCACGTCGGTGATGAACACGGCACCGACCTGATGCGCGCGGTCGGCGACCTTCTGCAGGTCGACCAGACCGCCATCGGTCCAGTAGCAGTTGGGAACGCCGACCCAGGCGGTCTTCTCGTCGATCGCGGCGAGGATGTCGCGGGTCCAATCGCCATCCTTCGGATTCGACACGAGCTTGAGCGTGGCGCCCGCCTCGCTCGCCCGCCGTTTGTATTCGAGCAGGGTCGAATAGTGCTCGCCCTCGAGCGCGACGATCGAGTGGCCTGCCTTGAGCCCGAGATTCTGCGACGCCGTCGCCACGCCATAGGAAGTCGCCGCGACGATCGCGATGTCGTCAGGCGCGGCGTTGATCAGGCGGGCGAAGAGCACGCGGGCGCGCTCGACATCGTCGTAGAAGTGCTTCCACTCGATGGTCCAGGGATGGACCTTGCGGTCGACCGCCCAGTGCCCCATCTCGCGCTGCGCCTTCAGGTTCGGCGAGAGGTAGGCGCAGTTGATGTAGACGACATCTTCGGGGATGTCGAAAAGGGCGCGCTGTTCCGGAAGCATGGCTCGGGCTCGCTCAAGGAAGGGATGCTCGCGAGCATGGCAGCGGAGCGCGAAGGCCCGCAAGTAACCACTCCCGAAACGAAACGCGCCTAGAATTTCTCGATCAACGGCCTGAGGTCGACCTCGTGCGCCCAGGTGCTCGCCGGCTGGCGATGGATCTGCAGGTAGGTCGCGGCGATCGCGTCGGGGTCCAGCTTGCCCACCTCGTTGGCGCCGGCGCGGCCGATGGCGCCATCGATGATCACATGCGCGACGTGGATGCCCTTGGGCCCGAGCTCGCGCGCCAGGCTCTGGGCAAGGCCCCGAAGCGCGAACTTGCCCATGGCGAAGGTCGCCGACTCAGGGTAGCCCTTCACGCTGGCGCTGGCGCCGGTGAAGAGGAGGCTGCCTCGACCGGCCGGCAGCATCAGCCGGATCGCCGCCTGCGCCACCAGGAAGCCGGCGAAGGCCGTGATCTCGATCGCCTGGCGCACGGCGGCACGATCGAGCTCGGTGGCCGGGCCACGCACGCGCCGGCTCGCGTTGTAGACGACGAGGGACGGGACGCCGAGATCGCGGCGGACCTTCTCGAACAGCGCATCTACCGAAGCGCCGTCGGTCGCATCGCACTGAACAGGCGTGGCTCCGGTCGAGCGAGCGACCTCGGCGATGCTGCTCGCGCTCCGCGATGCGACAACCGCCTTCATTTCCGCCGTCCCGGCCGCGCGCGCCAGCGCTGCGCCGAGGCCGGGACCTGCACCGACGATCACGGCGACTTCATCGGCCATGAGCCGCATCCCGCGCCGCCCCCTTACGGGGCGAGCGCTATCCTGCTGCCGCCACGTTGAGCGGCGCCGACTGGTCGAACCACTCCGGCTTCGCCTTCTCGATCTGACGCGCGATCTGCAGCAAGAGCGCTTCCTGCGACCAGTTGCCGTAGAACATGGCGCCGATCGGAAGCCCGTCGGTGTCGAGCCCCGCCGGCACCGAGATGCCAGGAAGGCCCGCTTCGTTGCCCGGCATCGTGTAACGACAGGCGTTCGCCAGGCGATCGAGCCAGGGATCGAGCGCCTCATTCCGGAGCAATGAGTAAGGCCCGTTCGCTTCGGGCACGCGGATCGCCAGAGTCGGCGTCAGCAGCACGTCGTACTTCTCGAGGGTGGCGCCGAAGCCGCGCATCACCGTGTTGGTCTGCCCCATCATCTTCCAGATGTCGTACTTGTCGTAGCGATCGGCCGCCTCGAGATGGCGATGGACCATCGGCCCGAGGTAGTCGCGCAGATCGGGCGTGTTGATGCCGCGGTCGGCCGCCATGGTACGAAACTGGGCACGGCTGCCGATCCATTGGCAGTAGTAGCTCGACCACATCTGGTCCCAGTCGCAGATCTTGGAGTCGTCGAGCTCCTCGACCCTATGGCCGAGCTTCTGCATCAGCCGGCCGACCTCGCGCACGCGCGCCGCCACCTGCTCGTCGGTCTTGCCCGGGCGGCCCCAATTGCCGGTCGAGAGCCCGATCTTGAGCTTGCGCGGGTCTTTCTTGATCGCCGCCAGATAGGAGCCCTTGTAGCGCTCCACATTCATGAAGCTGCCGCCATTCGGCACCTTCGTGATGTAGTCGTAGGCGGCCGCCGTATCACGGACGCTGCGTGTCACCACGCCCTCGGCCGAGATGCGGACCATGTATTCGCTCTGCTTCCAGGGACGCGGCACCATGCCGCGCGTCGCCTTGAGGCCGACAAGGCCGCAGAAGGAGGCGGGAATGCGGGTCGAGCCGCCGCCATCGGAGGCCATGCTGATCGGCGTCACGCGCGCGGCCACCATCGCCGCCGAGCCGCCGGAGGAGCCGCCCGGGGTGTGCTTCAGGTTCCACGGATTGCGCGTGACCTTCACCCGGCCGAGATAGTCGGTTGCGGTGTCGAAGGTCATGCCGAACTCGGGCGTGGTCGAACGGCCGATCGGCACCAGGCCGGCGGAGAGAAAGTTGAGGATGTTGGGATCGGTCTCCTTGGCGACCTGATCCTTGTCGAACTTCGAGCCGGACTCGCGCTTGCGGCCCTTCAAGCCCGATCCGAGATCCTTGAGGAAGATCGGAACGCCGTAGAGGCGGCCGTCCTTCGCCGGCTTGTCGGCGTCGGGGTTCTTGACCACGTCGTCGAAAACCTCGAGCACGCCTTCGAGCTTCGGGTTCACCAGCTCGACGCCGGCGGCGACCTGGCGGGCGACCTCGCGGGCAGAGATCTTCCTCTTCCTGATGAGATCGGCGATTGCGATCCCGTCCTTCTTCGACCACTCCTCCCAGCTCATCGCGAGGCCGGACGACTTGGGCATGTTCCCCTCCCCGTTTCCAACTGGAAAGGAGTGCAGCGCCGATAACGTCCACGGTCAAGTCTTACGGAGGAGAAGCGTCAGGTCGGGAAGCCGTTCCTCGTTGCTGCGGCCGTCGCTGGCGCCGATCTCGACGGCCCGCAAAGTGGGCGACGGGAGGTGGACGACGCGGTGACAGGAGCCATGGATGAGTCGGCTCCTTCCTCTTGTAATTCGCCAGAAAAATGGCATTACCCGCAAAGGCATCACAGTCGCCGAGAGTTCCCGCTAACGATAGATCATCGTCGGAAGCCAGAGCACCATCTCAGGCCAATACGTGACGGCTCCTAGCGTGACGAGCAGCGGGATCAGGAATGGCGCGCATGCGCGCGTCGTCCGCTCGAATGAGATGTTGGCGACGCGCGCCAGAATGTAGAGCACCATCCCGACCGGCGGAGTCAGCAGCCCGATCATCAAATTCAACACCATGATCAGGCCGAAATGCACCGGATCGACACCAATCCGTTCCATCAGCGGCAACAGGACCGGGACCAGGATCGTGATCGCCGCGATCGTCTCCATGAAGCAACCGACGATCAGCAGGAAGATGTTCACCATCAGCAATACGGCCCAGGGCTCGCTGGTGATCGACAGCACGAGCTCGGCCACGTTGTCGGTGATCTTGGTGATGGTGATCAGGTAGCCGAAGATCGAAGCGCCGGCGACAATCAGCAGGATGATCGCTGTCGTCTCCGTGGTCTCCATGCTGACCTTGATCAGCCCACGCCAGGTCAGCGTGCGGTAGACGACCATGCCGAGGAAAAGCGCGTACGCGGTCGCCGCGATCGCGGCTTCCGTCGGCGTGAAGATGCCGCTGGTCATGCCGCCAATCAGCAGGACCGGCGTCATCAGCGGCAGGAAAGCGCGCTTGGATGTGTACCAGAGGCGCGATAGTGCGAAGGTCGCGTCGCGATGGAATCCGCGCACATGGGCGTACCAGGAGACCATGACCATCATCGTCGCTGCCATCAGGAGCCCAGGGATCAGGCCCGCGGCGAAGAGCTGGCCGATCGAGGCGTTCGCCATGACGCCGTAGATCACCATCGGCAGCGATGGCGGGATGATCGGCCCGATGGTCGAGCTCGCGCCGGTGATGCCGACGGCGAAGTCGACGTCGTAGCCGTGGTCGCGCATCGCCTTGATCTCGATGTTGCCGAGGCCGCCGGCATCGGCGACCGCCGTCCCCGACATGCCGGCGAAGATCACCGAGCCAACGACGTTGACATGACCGAGGCCGCCTTTGAGCCAGCCGACCAGCGCCAGGGCGAAGTCGTAGATACGTGCCGTGATACCGCTGGAATTCATCAGACTGCCGGCCATGATGAAGAACGGAATCGCCAGCAGCGGAAAGGAGTCGACACCTGAGATCATGCGATGGACGACGACCAGATGCGGCTGCACGTCCTCGGCCATGACCAAGAGCAGCGACGAGCCGCCGAGGGCGATCGCCACCGGCACGCCAATGACGAGCATGACCAGGAAGACCATGGCCAGGATGGCGCTCATTGGTGACGTCCTTCCACACGGACGCGCGTGAGCGCGCTCTCGCCGTCGCGCCAGTGGCGCAGGGCGATCTGGATCGAGCGGAGCGTCAGGATCGCGAAGCCGGCCGCGCCGATCCCGAACACGATGCTCATCGGCCAGTCAACCACCACCATGCGCTGGAACTGCATGATGTTGGCGACCTTCCAGCCGAGCCATGCCGCATAACCGAAGAACAGGATGCGGATGACGTCGACCAGCGTCGACAGCGCGAAGGCGACCCGCGGTGCCAGATAGACGTAAAAGAATTCGACATGGATGTGCGTGTTCTTGCGCGCCGCCATGCCGGCACCGATGAAGGTGACGCAGATCAGGAGATATCGAGCGATCTCCTCCGTCCAGGCCAAAGAGTCGTTGAGGACGTAGCGCGTGAAGAACTGAAGGAAGACGACGACCGCGAGTCCCCAGAACAGCGCGAAAGCGATCCAGTCCTCGATGCCGTAGTCCGACAGGCTCACGCCGATGTCGTCGGAAGTACCGATCATCGGCTGGCCGAGATCGGGACCGGGCGCCGGCTGTGTCACGTCTCCCCCTCTTGGCCGCGCGGGCACGGGCCCGCGGACAACCGTCCCCGGCCGCGCGAGGCGGCCGGGGCGTTAGCACGTCGGCTCAGCTCTTCTTGGCGAGAGCCTGCAGGCGGTCGTACTGGTCCTTGGTCCAGCCGGCGCCGGAGGCTGCGTCGTTATGCAGCGGCTTCGAGGCATCGATGAAGCTCGCTTTGTTGGGCACGACGACGATCTTGCCCTGGCTCTTGAACCACTCGGGAAGCTTCTGCTCCGAATCGCGGATCGCCGCGGTCGCCCGCGCCGCGGCTTCCTTCCAGACCGCGTCGAAGATCTGCTTTTCCTGAGCACTGAGACGATTCCAGAGCGGGCCGCTAGCCACCGTGACCAGGCTTTCGAAAATGTGCTCCGTCAGGTTGATGTGGCTCTGCACCTCATAAAACTTCTTCGCCTGGATCGTCGGCAGGGGGTTCTCTTGGCCGTCGACGGTCTTCTGCTGGAGGGCGAGGTAGACCTCGGCAAACGCGATTGGCGAGGCGTTGGCACCGATCGCCTTGGCATACATGAGATAGAGCGGCGCCTGCGGCACGCGGAGCTTCATGCCCTTGGTATCGGCCGGCGTCATGATCGCCTTGTTCGCCGTCGTGTGGCGCGCGCCGTAGTAGGTGAGCGCCAGGATCTTGTTGTTGGACGCCTTGTCGTAGCCTTCGGCCAGCTCCTTGAAGAGCGGGCTTGCGGAATAGGCCTTCCAGTGATCGAAGTCCTGGAACATGTAAGGCGCGTTCGAGATGGCGATCGGCTTGAAGGTGGCGCCGGCGAAGGCCGCGCCCGTGTAGATCATGTCGATCGTGCCGAGCGGCAGCGCCTGGTTGATCTGCTGCTCGTTGCCGAGCGCCGAGGCCGGGAAGACGTCGATCTGGAACTTGTTATTGGTGCGCTTGGCGATCTCGCCCGCCGCCCACACCGCCTCGGTGTGATAGGGCTCGTTGGTCTCGTAGACATGCGCGAATTTGAGCTTGGTCTGGGCAGAGACCGTGCCGGCAAAGCCGAATGCGGCAACAACAACTGCCGCCGTCAGATAGGTGAGCTTCATCTCAAGATGCCTCCCGTAAGGACGCCTGGGCCAGCCGTCTCGTCGCGGCCCGTTCAGGGTGGAGCGCCACTTTGTCGCATCATCACATAAGCGACAAGGACGATCCTAGTACCCGGAATCACAATTGGCTGATACGTCGGTCTTTGAAGCGGCGTTGATGGACGTTTGTCTTGGTCCAGACGAACGGCTTGGCGTTCTGGTTGTAGGTTTGGATGAAAGCATCGATGTGCTCCCGGAGCTGCTTGATCGAGACGAAAGAGGTGCCGCG
>VGEN01000005.1 GCA_016869285.1 Alphaproteobacteria bacterium | reverse complement strand
TGCTATAGGCACGCCGATGAAGGGGAAGAAAAGGTCGCCGGCTGAGCCGGCACGGCAGGCGACCGACGAGGAACCCGACCGCGTCCCGGCTCAGTGCCTGTGCGGCGCGGTCCGGCTCGATATACAGTACCCGGCCTTCTGGGCCTGGCACGATCATTCGAAATCGAGCCGGCTTGTCCGTGGCGCCGCCTACGCCACCTATATCGGCACCTGGCGCAAGCGCTTCCGCATCGTCAAGGGTACCCGACGCGTCGCCCGCTTCGAAGACCCGAAGACCGGCGATACCCGCGCCTTCTGCGGCCGCTGCGGCACGCCGGTCTACTACGAGCGCAAGCAAGCACCCAAATGGGTGAATGTCCCCCGCGCCCTGTTCCTCGCCCGTACCGGCCGCCAGCCGCTCTACCACCTCAATATCGGCGAGCTTCGGGACTGGATCTATACCGGGGCGAAGCTAGGCCCTCTCAAAGGCTACCCGGGCGTGGTATGGGAACGCCCGAAGAGAAAGAAGCGTCGCGAACCGCCTGCGATGTTCTAGCCCCTCCCGACCTGCCGGACCCGTAAGAGACTCGATGCCGATCAAGATCCCGAACGACCTGCCCGCCCGCGCCACGCTCACCGAAGAGGGCGTGATGGTGATGCGCGAGGCCGACGCCGTGCGCCAGGACATCCGTCCGATGCGCATCGGGCTGCTCAACCTGATGCCGAACAAGATCAGGACCGAGACGCAGTTCGCCCGATTGCTCGGGGCGACGCCGCTGCAGGTCGAGCTGACCCTGGTCAAGATGACCCATCACGTCGCGCGCAACACGCCGAACGACCATATCATCTCCTTCTACCGCGACTGGGAGGATGTGCGGCGTGAGCGCTTCGACGGCTTCATCGTCACCGGCGCCCCGGTCGAGCAGATGCCGTTCGAGGAAGTGACCTACTGGGATGAGCTCCGCCGCCTCTTCGACTGGACCCTGACGCATGTGCACGGGACCTTCAATGTCTGCTGGGGCGCGCAGGCGGCCGTGCATCACTTCTACGGCATGCCCAAGTACCCGCTGCCGGCGAAGGCCTTCGGCGTCTACCGCCACCGCAACCTGGCGCCGGCCTCGCCGTTTCTCCGCGGTTTCTCCGACGACTTCCAGATCCCGGTGTCGCGCTGGACCGAGTGCCGGAGCGAGGACATCCCGAAGGGCACCGGCATGACCGTGCTGATGGAGTCGGACGAGGCCGGACTCTGCATGATCGACGACCCGGCGCATCGCGCGCTACACATGTTCAACCACATCGAATACGACTCGAGCTCGCTCGGCGACGAGTATTTCCGCGACATCGCCGCGCAGACGCCGATCGCGCTGCCGCGCAACTATTTCCCCGGCGACGATCCCAGCAAGCCTCCCGAGAACCGCTGGCGCAGCCACGCGCATCTTCTGTTCGGCAACTGGATCAACCACCTCTACCAGACCACGCCCTTCGACATCGCCAAGATCGGGCAGACGTGATCACGGGGCGGCGGGCCTTCCTCGAGCTCCTGAAGCAGGAAGACGTCGACATCCTTTTTGGCAATCCGGGAACGACGGAGCTGCCGCTGATGGATGCGCTCGCCGTCGATGACGGCATCCGCTACGTGCTCGGCCTGTCGGAGGCGGCCGTGATGGCGATGGCCGACGGCTACGCGCAAGCCTCCGGCCGTCTCGCCGTGGTCAATCTTCATGTCGCCCCCGGCCTCGGCAACGCCATGGGCATGCTCTACGACGCGCAGAAGAGCGCGGCGCCGGTGCTGGTCACGGCCGGTCAGCACGAGCAGGGTTTCAACGTCACCGAGCCGATCCTCTGGGCCGACCTTCCGACCCTGGCGCGGCCGCTGGTCAAATGGGCCGCCGAGGTCCATCGCCTGGCCGACCTGCCACGGATGGTGCATCGCGCCGCCAAGACCGCGCTGGCGCCGCCGACCGGGCCGGTCTTCCTGTCGCTGCCCGGCGACATCCTGATGGCGGAGGGCGAGGTCGATCTCTCGACGCCGACGCGCGTGGCGCCCAGGCTGCGCGGCGACCGCGAGGCGATCGAGGCCGCGGCGGCTCTGCTTGCCAAGTCCGAGCGACCGGTGATCGTCGCCGGCGATGCCGTGGCGCAGAGCCGCGCCCATGCCGAGCTGGTCGGCTTGGCCGAGCTGATCGGCGCTCCGGTCTATGCCGAGGGGGTCGCCAATACCGCCTCGTTTCCGGCCTCGCATCCGCTCTTCCGCGGCGCGCTGGTGCGGCTGGCGCCGCAGATCCGCCAGGTGCTCGACCGCCACGACCTGCTGCTCTCGGTCGGCGGCGATCTTTTCACGCAGTCGCTGCCCTCGGAGATCGTTCCGGTTCCGCCCGGCCTGCCGATCGTGCATCTCGACATCGATCCGTGGGAGCTCGGCAAGAACTTCGCGACCTCGGTCGCGATCCTAGCCGACCCGAAAGCGAGCCTGCCGGAGTTGACGGCTGCAATAGAGGGCGCGATGTCGGTCGAGGCGCGCGCCGAAGGTCGCAGGCGCTTCGAGGCGACGAGCGCGGCGACGCTGGCGGAGCGGCAGGGGCTGCGCAAGCGCGCCGAGGCGGGGGCAAGTGCGAGTCCGATCAAGCCGCTGGCGCTGTTGCAGGCGATCGCCGATTTGCTGCCGAATGATGCGGTCGTGGTCGAGGAGGCGCTCTCCTCCGGCACCGGCATGCGCCAGCTCATCCGGAGCGACGATCCGCAGAGCTTCTACGGTCTTCGCGGCGGCGGTATCGGCTGGGGCCTGCCGGCGGCGATCGGCGTCAAGCTAGCCTTGCCGCAGCGGCCCGTCGTTGCGCTGATCGGCGATGGCAGCGCCATGTACACGATCCAGGCGTTGTGGACCGCGGCGAACCAGAAGGTCGCGGTGGTCTTCGTCATCCTCAACAACGCCTCGTACCGAATCCTGAAGCAGCGCGTGCAGAACCTGCGCGGGCACGCGGCGCAGAGCGGCCGCTACGTCGGCATGGAGCTCGACAAGCCGGCGATCGACTTCGTCGGCATGGCGCGATCCCTCGGCGTCCAGGCCGAGAGCGCGCGCACGGTCGCGGAGGCCGCGGATCTCATCAAGGCCGGGCTCGCCAAGGACGGCCCGAGCCTGATCGAGGTTGCAATCGAGCGTGAGTTCGCCTGAACGCTACACCGCGATGCCGATCAGCGCCTGGCCCTTGTTCACCGCGAGGCTGGTGAGGTTGTAGAGCACCGGGCCGGTGTGCTCGGCCAGGACCGGCTTCTCCCATTCGCCGATCAGGTCGCGGATCATGCCGACGCGCTGGCCCTTCACGACATCGGCGCCCGGCCTGGTCTCGACATGCCAGTAGCCGGCTTCGGGTGCCATTGCCACTTCCATGCGGCAGAGCCGCGGCGCGGGTCCTGCCGGGCGGTTCGATTTCGCCATCATGCCGAGCTCGGCCATGATGTTCTTCACGCCGGTTTCGAGCAGACGAACGGTCTCTTCCGTCATCAGCCCGTTCTGCCCGGACTCTAGCAGCACCGCGGGGATGCCGAGATCGGCGGCGGCGCCGTAGCTGTGGCCGCGCTTGGTGCTGGCGGCGGCGAAGGAGAGCCCGCAGGCGAGCGCGAGGTCGCGGCCGCGTGCGCTCGATGCCGGATAGATCGAGAAAGGGATCAGCGCCTCGACGATGTCGCCGCCATGGAGGTCGACATAGGCGTCCATGCCGCTCATCGCCTCGCTTACCGCCCAGTGCGCGAGCCGGTCGCTGGCGGTGCCCTTGGGATCGCCGGGGAAGACGCGATTCACGTTCTTGCCGTCGGACGGGTTGTGGAAGGCGCGATGCTGAAACAAGGCGCCGATATTGAGGATCAGCAGAATGGTGAGCTCGCCGGCGAAACTATCCGGCGCCAGCGCGCAGAGCCTTCGTGCCGCTTCGATCGAGGTGTATTCGGCGCCGTGCACGCCGGCGGTGATCAGCAACTTCGGGCCGGGTACGCGGCCGCGGATGATCGTGCAAGGAAGCCTCAAGCCCGGTTCCGGCTCGACATAGCCGGTCCAGCGCGGTTTTCCGGCGGCGGCTTCGGGCGCGAGCGGCATGGTTCAACCTCTTCTGAAATGCGGAACCCTCTCCCGGCTGCGATGCAGACGGGGAGGGCAGGGTGGGGACCCGAGCGGAGCGAGGGAACCGAGTTGGAAGTGAAGGCCTACCGGCGATTCGTGCCGGCCCCCACCCCGACCCTCCCTCGCCCTCGGCGGGAGAGGGGGGATGAGGCGTCGAACGCTAGACTCTAGGCGAGATGCTTCTTGAAGTGCGCGACGGTGCGCTCCCAGGAGAGCTTCGCCGCCGCTTCGTTGTAGCGGGGCGTCGAGGTGTTGTGGAAGCCGTGCTGCGTACCCGGATAGGTGTGGACCTCGATCGACCTGCCGGCGGCCTTCAGCGCCGCCTCATAGGCAGGGTAGCCCGGGTTGATGTTCGGGTCGGTCTCGGCGAGGTGGACCAGCAGCGGCGCACGGACGTCCTTCACCAGATCGGCCGCGGCGACGACGCCATAATAAGGAGCGCCGGCCTGCATGTCGGCGCCCATTGTTGCCGCGAGCCAGTTGGTGGTGCCGCCGCCCCAGCAGAAGCCGGTGACGCCGAGCTTGCCGTTCGAGAGCGCATGCGCCTTCAGGAACTTGGCGCTGTTCAGCATGTCGGTGCGGAGCTTGGGTTGCTCGAGCTTGGCCTGCATCTCGCGGCCGTCGTCGTCATTGCCCGGATACCCGCCGACCGGCGAGAGCCCGTCCGGCGCCAGTGCCAAGAAGCCGGCGACCGCGGCGGCGCGGGCCGTGTCCTCAATATAGGGGTTGAGGCCGCGGTTCTCGTGCACGACCAGCACGGCGCCGTACGGACCGTTGCCGGCGGTCGGCCGCACGAGATAGCCCTTCATCTGATCCGAGGTGCCGCCCGGCGAGGGGTAGCTGACATAGCTCGCCTTGATGCGGGTGTCGGTGAACTGAACCATCTGCGCCTTGGCGTAGTTCGGCATCAGCGCCTGCGCCATGGCGAGGCCGCCGACGGTGACCGCCGCGGCGCGCGCGAAGAAGGTGCGCCGGTCGATGCGGCCGTGGCAGTACTCGTCATAGAGGTCGAACACGCGCTGGTCGATCCGGCTCTGGGTCACCGTCTCGGGCTGTTCCACATACATCTGATCGGTCATTCTGGTTTCCTCCGGTGATCGGCCTACGCCGAGCGTGAAGCCTAGGTTCTTCCGCTCTGCCCCCAGGGACGAGGAACCATAGCAGGCGCGGATTTGGCCCGCACCGGCGGCGCATTCACGAGACCGTGGGTGGCGGCTAGTCGGTGGTTTCGAACGCGGCGGGCGAGGTGATCTCGACCAGCTCGAGATCCTCGGAATGGGCGAGCTCGCGATGGCGGATCATCGGCGGCTGGTAGACGCTGTCGCCGGGCTTCAGCATCACCTCGCCGATATCCTCGTATTCGAAGCGGACCCAGCCGCGCGTGACGAAGACCATCTGGAAGTCGAGATGATGGCGATGCCATTTGGGCTCGGCATGCTTGCCGGGGATCGCGCGGATCACATGCGCCATGAAGCCGCCGCCGCTGGCCTTGGCGATACCGAGTTCGCGATAGGCGAAGAAGGCGCGAAGCCCGCCATCGAAGGCAGCCCCCTCGGCATGGCTCACCGTGGTACGACGTTCCGGCGATGCCGGCTTGCGCGCCGTGGCGGCGCGGGCGCGTGGCATGTTCGCCCTCCGCGTTGCGTTATGCCTATCATCGGCAGCCCGGCGCTGGCCGCCAAGAGGATTCGGAGCCCGATGCGATGAAGCCGGTGAGGTTCGCGGCGATCGGCCTCGATCATTTCCACATCCACGCCCAGATCGAGTTGATGCTGAAGCTGGGCTGCGAGTTCGTCGCCTATTGCGGCACCGAGGAGCAGTTCTTCAAGAAACCCTTTGCGGCGACCTACCCTCAGGCGAAGAAGGTGGAGGATCGGCGCCGCATCCTCGAGGACGGCAGCATCGCGTTGGTCTTGAGCGCCGCGGTCAACAGCGAGCGCGCCCCGCTGGGGATCGAGGTCATGCGACACGGCAAGGATTTCATGGTCGACAAGCCCGGCATCACCTCGCTCGACCAGCTCGCTGAGGTCCGCAAGGTTCAGGCGGAGACCGGCCGCATCTACTCGATCTGCTACGGGCGGCTCCAGTCTCCGGCGACGATCAAGGCGGGAGAGCTGCTGCAGGCCGGCGCCATCGGCCGGCTCGTCAATTCGGTTTCGCTCGGGCCGCATCGCCGCAACCGCGACCGGCGTCCCGACTGGTTCTTCCGGCGCTCAACATTCGGCGGCATCCTGACCGACATCGCCTCGCATGCATGCGAGCAGTTCCTTTTCTTCACCGGCGGGTCGGATGCCGAGATCGTCTCGGCCAGCGTCGCCAACCGCGCGAGCCCAGAGTTCCCGAGCTTCCAGGATTTCGGCGAGATCCTGTTGCGCACGCATGACGCCACCGGCTATGTCCGCGTCGACTGGCTCACCCCCGACGGCTTGCCCACTTGGGGTGACGGGCGGCTCACGCTGATGGGCACCGAGGGCTACATGGAGCTACGGAAGAACCTGGATATCGGCGGAGCGCCGGGCGGCGATCACCTCTTCCTCGTCGACGGCAAGGGCGTGCAGCGCATCGACTGCTCCGGCATCGCGCCGCCTTACGGCCGCCAGCTCCTCGACGACATCCAGAACCGCACCGAAACCGCGATATCGCAGGCGCATTGCTTCCGCGCTACGGAACTCGCGCTTACGGCTCAGGCGATGGCGGAGCGTGTTTAGCGCGTCTTCCGTTTACCGTAGCGCGCCTGCATCTCGGCCACCACCTTGGCCTCGGGCAGGTACTTGTTGCCGGCGAGCATGATCTCGGTGACACGGCCGCTCGCATTGCGCTTCCGGCTGACGCTCTCGCCGTAGCTGGCGCCGCCGGCGGCAAGCACGATGCGGCCGCGGTCGCGCCCGGTGACCTCGAACTCGGTCGCATCCTTGAAGGCGTCGGGGAAGCCGTCGGCCATGCCGGGGTTGACGACGACGACGCGCTCGCCGATGGGCAGAAGGTCGAAGGCGCCCCAGAGGCTCCACCAGCGGCCGCTCCAATCCGCGAGCCGGCGCGACGGGGCGCCGTACCTGGCGAAATGGCGGAGAATGTGGATGGTACCCTGAACCCAGGTGACGGCGCGGCCATCGGCGGCGTTGGTCAGGCATGAGACGGTGATGTCGTGCGGTGCGTAGGTTCCCGTATGCGTGACATAGCCCTGGAAGCCGCCGGAATGGCCGAACCACGGCCAATCGCCGGTGCTGCCGCTGCGGACGCCGAGCCCGTAGTAAAGCTCGGCAGGGACGTGCGGGATACGCCACTGACCGCGCACCATCTCGCGCCGGCTGGAAGCCGACAGCACGCTCTTCCTGGCACGCGGCGCAAGCTGGTTGAAGAAGCGGGCGAGATCGGCGGCGGTGCTGATGAAGCCGGCTGCCGGCGCCAGCGCGTGGGTCGAGTTGGTGCCGGGGATGACCAGCCGTTCGCCGACCGGCAGCGTGGCCGAATGGCCGCGCGCGAAGGGCGTCGAGCGCTTGAGTGGAACGTCCGGCTGCGTCTCCTCGAGGCCGACGGCGTCGACGATCTCGCGCTTGATCCACTTGTTGTAGGTCTCGCCCGTCACCGACCCGATGACGAGACCGAGAAGGCCGAAGCCATGGTTCGAGTACTTGTAGCGGGTGCTGCGTTCGATGATCGGCGCCTCGCCGAGATCGACGCGAAGCTCGGCCTCGTTCTTGAACGATCGGCGCTCCGTCCACTGGCCTGCATCGGTGCCGTCGCGGATGATGCCGCTGGTGTGCGACAGGAGCTGCGCCAGCGTCGCCTTGGCGATCTCCGGATGCAGGCCCTCGACATGGCGGCCGGCGGGATCGTCAAGCCGGAGCTTGCCCTGCTCGCGCAGCTTCATGATCCCGGCCGAGGTGAAGCTCTTGGAGTGCGAGGCGACGCGGTAGCGATGCCGCGGCGTCAACGGCGTGCCGCGCGCCTGATCGGCATAGCCATAGGCGCGCTCCAGCAGCACCCGCCCCTTCTGGGCGACGGCGATCACGCAGCCGGGCTGCTCCGATAGCCGCATCTGGTGGTCGATCCACTTCGGCACATAGTCGAGGGCGGCGCCAAGCCAGCGATCCATCGGGAAGACTCCTTTGTCTCAGCGTGCCATCGCGGGCCGCTTCGCCCGCCAGCTCGTCGCTCGCTCATAGGCATGGGCGACGCCCATGGCGGCGGCGTCGCCGAAGGGATGGCCGACCACCTGCATGCCAAGCGGCAGGCCTGAGGCCGTGAAGCCGCAGCAGACCGTCATCACCGGAAGGCCGGTCAGGTTGAACGGCATGGTGATCGACGGGCGCTTGAAGGCGGCGTCGCGGTCGAAGCCTTCCATCTTGGTGGGCGCCCCCACCGCCGCGGCGGAGATCATCACATCGAAGCCCGCCATGGCGGCACGCGTGCGCTCGATCAGTTGCTGGCGCGAGCGCATCGCCTGGACGTAGTCGTTGGCTGAGAACAGCGCGGCCGGCGTGACGTTGCTGCGGAAGCGCTCGCCATAGTCTTTGTAACGCGTCTGCATGGTCCTGGCGTGAACTGCAAAGGTCTCGCTCAGGATGATGACCCGTCCGGCCGGCGCGAAGTCGGAAAGCGCCGGCATCGGCGCGTCGCGGATCTCGGCGCCGAGCCCGCGCATGGTGTCGAGCGCGGCTTCGATCGCCGCCTTCATCTCCGGTTCGACCGGATACTCGCCGTCATGCCAGTGGCGGATGTAGCCGATGCGCACGCCTTTGAGATCCCGGCGCAACGCCGCGCGATAGTCGGGAATCTTCACCTTGGCGCTGGCGGCGTCCCTCTTGTCGTGCCCCGCCATCGCCTGGAGCAGGATCGCGCAATCCTCGACCGTCCACGCCATCGGCCCGGCGTGATCGAGGGTGAAGGCAAGCGGCAGGATGCCGTAGCGGCTGACCAGGCCGTAGCTCGGCTTCATGCCGGCCACGGCGCAGAAGGCCGAGGGCGAGCGGATCGAGCCGCCGGTATCGGAGCCGGTGGCGCCGAGCACAAGCCCGGCGGCGATCGCCGCGCCGCTGCCGCTGGACGAACCGCCGGGGCTGAGATCGGTGTTCCACGGGTTGCGCGCCGGCGGCCAGGGCGTATCGAAGGACGGGCCGCCGATGGCGAATTCATGCGTGGCGAGTTTGCCGAGCAGCACGGTGCCTGCCTTCGCCAGCTTGGCGGTGACGGTCGCGTCCTCCTTCGGTACATGGTCCTCCAGCACCCTCGAATGCGCCGTCGTGCGGATGCCCTTGGTCGAGTAGATGTCCTTGAGCCCTATCGGGATCCCGTGCAGCGGCCCGCGCCGGCGGCCCGCCATGATCTCGGCCTCGGCCTTCTTTGCCGCCTTGCGCGCGAGCTTCTCGGTCACCAGGAGGAAGCTGTTCAGCTTCGGGTCGAGCTTCTCGATGCGCTTGAGCAGCAGGTCGGTGAGCTCGACCGGCGACAGCGCCTTGGTCTCGATCAGCCGCGAGGCCTCGGCGATGGTCGGGACCTGGCCGACTTCGGTCGCGTCGTTCATGGCGTCACCTTGAAGGTCAGCGCCGGCTCGACCGCCATCGGCCGGTCGCTGCCGAGCTGCGCCAGGTACTCGCGGACATAGCCGGAGACGCGGTGGATGTCGTCGATTTGCTCGGGCGACAGCGTGAGGCCGGCGCGCTTCAGGCAGATTTCGACCTCGGCTCGGTTCATCGGTTCAGGGGTGCTCATCCAGTCCTCCATATCGAGGCAGCATCATACGCGATGGCTATCCGCGCCAGCTCTTCGGCTCTTCCATCGGGTACATCGGCCGCGGTACGCGGGCCCAGGGAAGACCCACGACGTCGGATTGGCCGGGGCCGCGCGTGTCGACGCGGATGACCTCCGACGTGATGGGCCGGAAGAATTGAAAGTTCGACGCGGTCTTGAGCACCGCCATCTTGTAGTCGGCGGGCTCGATGCCGAACCAGCGATAGACCTCGGGCACGTTGCCCGCGGCGCCGGGCTTCTCGCTCACCATCAGCGTCGCGGGACCGACCTCGAAGAACACGGTGCGGCCCATCTCGTGTTCGGGCTGCTGGAACACCGGCACCTTGACTCGGCCGCCGGCGATCTTCTTGACGCGGCCGGTCACGGTCAGCGGCTTGAAGAATCTCGGCGCGCTGTGGCCGCCCACCCGCAGAGTGACCTCGGCGCCCTCGCCGGCGGCGACCAGCTTCGCCACCGTCTCGGCCTCGATCAGCGGTATCAGCGCCTTGCTCTTGATGCCGAGCCGGAGGATTGCCTCCAGGATCAGGTTCGAGTCGCCGGCGGTGCCGCCGAAGACGGTGTCGCCGGTGTCGCTGAGAACGACGACGCCTTTCGCCGCCTGGTCGGCGCGGCGCACGGCGTCGTCGACCGAGACCGCTTCCTTCTTCATGAACGCCGCTCGCATCGACCACGCATAGTCGGCGGATTCGTCGGCCAGCCGCTCGGCGAGGTAGCGATCGCCGTCGACATTGACGATGGTTGTCCAGCCGCCCTCGGCGACGTCGAGCCAAGGCTGCATCGGGCAGAGCGCAACGTGCAGCACGCGCTTGTCTTTGGCCTCCCAGGCGCGGGCCTGGTCGAACCACGCCTTCATCGGGCCTTGGCTGGTCAGGAACTGCTCCTGATGCGTGATCAGCCGGATCTTGCGCCACGCCATCACCGGCCTGATCTCCTTGCGCAGGATACGAACCAGCATCTCGCCGGCAAGGCGGCCGGTATCGTAGGTGTCGTGCGGCTGGGTGCGATGCGCGACGATCGCGGTCGAGAGCTCGACCATCTGCTTCGTCACATTGGCGTGGTGGTCGAGGGAGAGCACGATCGGCACGTCGGGCCCGAGCACGGCGCGGCAGATCGCGAGCTGCGCGCCCTCGACATCGTCGACGCCTTCCGCCGCGGCGGCGCCGTGCAGATGCAGCGCCAGCGCGTCGATCTGTCCAGCCTTGCGCAGGCCGGTGCCGATCCGCTCCTCGAAGAACAGGCGGGCCTCGGTTGAGATGCGGCCGCCGGCCATCGCCCAGCCGGAGACGATCGGGATCCACTCGACATTCATGCCGGAGGCGGCGACGGCGTCGACGCAGCCGCCGACCTGGCCCTTGCCCTGCATCTTCTCGATGATCTCCTGGCCCTCGAACAGGCCGAAGGCCTTGAAGTCGTCGAGCGTCGTCGGCAGCGGATTGAAGTCGTTGGTTTCCTGCCCGACATGAATGGTCGCGATGCGCATGCGTGATCCTTTGTGCGCCCTCACCCTTCGACAGGCTCAGGATGAGTGCGACTGAGAGTGTGGGTCGACAGGCACGACCTTGCAGTCCACCTCATCCTGAGCCTGTCGAAGGGTGAGGTGGTATCTCGGCCTTTCAACCTTTCATAACCGGCAGCACGATCCGTGAGGGATGCGTCTTGTCGATGTGCAGCGTGTTCGTTGCCTTGATCTTCTTCGTATGCCGGCCTAGCGGTTCGCCGGTGCCGGGGTTGATGTCGAAGCGTGGGAAGTTCGAGGAGGCGATGTCGACGCGGATGCGGTGGCCCTTCTTGAAGCGGTTGGCGACCGGCGGCAGCTCCACGACGAACTCGACGACCTCGCCCGGCTTCAGCAGCTCCTCCTTGTCGTAGCCGTTGCGGAAGCGGGCGCGGCGGATCGAGTCGCAGAGCAGCATGTGGAAGCCTTCCGGCTCCGTCTCGGTCGGCGGCGCCACGTCGAGGAGCTTCACCGTCACGTCGGTGTCGACGGCGGAGGAGGCGACCCAGATGCGCGCCTCGATCGGGCCCGCGATCGCCACGTCCTCGCGCAGCGGCTCGGTCTGGAAGACCAGCACGTCCGGCCGGTCGGCGAGCAGCGGATAGGGCGCGCGGCAGCCGACGAGGTCGGGCCGCTCCTTCTGGTGCATCGGCCCGTCGGGTACGACGGTGCGCATGCGCGCGCGAGGGCTGATATAGGCGGCGTCCATGCCCTCCGGCACCTTGACCCATTCGAGGAAGCCTGCGACGGCGCCGCCGACGGTCGGCACCGGATGATCGGGATCGTGCGTCCAGGCGATCGGCGAGGCATCGGCCGGCGTCGTCGAAAGCACACGGTTAGCCGCGAGGTAGTAGGGCGTCGGCATCATCCCGGTCGGCGGCCAGGCCGTATCGTCGCGCCAGATGCCGCCATGTGCGAAGTGGCCGCGCCTGGTCCGCTTGCCCGAGCCTCCGCCCATCTCGAAGTAATGCACCGGCGCGTCGTCCTCGACGCGGGTCGGCATGTCCTTGAGCCAGCGGTCGAACCAGCGCAGCCGTTCGGAATTGAAGACGCGGTAGCCCCAGTCGGCACCGCCGCCGAAATCGACCTCGATCGAGGCGGTGCCGCCGGCGCGCATGCCGGCATGGCCCCAGGGACCGAGAATGAGGCGCTGCGGCGACTTGAGGCGCTTCGACAAGGTCACGTATTGCCCGGCGACATCGGCGGAGAAGGGATCGAACCAGCCGGAAGAGACGACGCAGGGGATATCGGCGAAGCGGTCGAAGTATGCCTTGTGCTCCAGCACCTCCTGCATCCACCACGCGTCCTTGATGCCGTTGTTCTGGTAGCGCATCAGGATCTGCTCGAGGTTCGGCACGACCGTCAGCGGGCTCTCACCCGTCTTCCAGGGCCCTTGAGTCAGCAGGGTCCGCATGTTCTCGACGCCTTCCTCGATCCGGCGCTTGGCCTCGGCGTCGCCCTGGATCTCGGGCACGTCCCAGCCGTGGAGGAAGAGGGCCGCGAACATCTGCAACGCCTGGGCGCCGCCGGTGCGCGCCTCCCAATCGAAGGCCGAGGTCGGGCAGACATCGACCCAGAGCGCCTTCAGCGCCGGCGGCCGATGGAAGGCGGCGACATTCTGGACGATGCCGGAATGCGAGCTGCCGACCATGCCGACGCGGCCGTCGCTCCAGGGCTGAGCCGCGATCCAGGCGATGGTGTCGGCGCCGTCGAGCCCTTCGCGGACATTGGCGACATGGAAGTATTGTCCATGTCCTTCCGATTTGCCGCGCCCGCGCAGATCTTGAACCACGGTGACGTAGCCGCGCTTGGTGAAGAAGCGCGCCACCGGCTCGACCTGCATCACCGGGTTCGACTTGTCGTAGGAGGTCCGGGTCAGGATGACTGGAAAACGGCCTGGCGTCGCCGATCCGTCCGGAAGGGCAGGGCGGTAGACGTCTGTCGCCAGGCGAACGCCGTCTGCCATCGGCACCATGACGTCCTCGGCAACGACGATCCCGTTCTCCGGCGCGCGGTCGTAGAGCATGATGGCTACATCAGATCCCGTGGCGTGGTGTTCGACCAGGTCTTGCGGAAGACCTCTTCGTGGTCATCGTACGCGACCAGCTCCTGCGTCAGTACCCAATCGGTTTCAGTGCCGCGGAACAGCGTGCGCGTCTCGAGACGGATGCGCCAGTCGCCGCGTGAAAGCTCGTAGGTCTGCTTGTACTCGCCCTTGCCTGAGGCTGGGTCGCCCTCGGTGATGGTGAAGCGCTTGGTCAGCTCGTGGCCGATGAAGGTTTCGATCGGGCGGATCAGCCACTGGCGTCCGGGCCCGAGGAAGCCGCCGATGCCCTCGGTCTCGACGGTGATCTCGCCGGTCATCGCGTCCCGGATGATACGGCGCTCGATCTGCTTCGGGTGGACGACATCGACCTCGATCTCCGGGCCTCGCTCGTTCGGGCCGAATCTCGGCGTCCGGACAGGACCGCGCAGCACGGGCAGGGAGACGGTGCTGGCACCGGTGAAGACGGTCATCGTCACCGGCTCCGGCGCCGGCCAGACGATCGGCCAGTAGGAAGTCGAGAGCGCAAGCCGGATACGGTTGCCCTTGGCGAAGGTCCAGCCGACATCGGGAAGCCCGAGTCGGACACGGATACGCTGGCCGCGGATCAGCCGCTCCGGACTCTCATGGCTGTTCCGGTGCGTCAGGTTCAGCACCTGGAAGGCGACGCGGACCGAAGTGCCGTCGGGCGCGACCTCGCAGAGCCGCGCGCAGAGCTGGGCGACCGGACGGTCGACGGCGAGGTCGATCTCGATGTTGGCGCGGCCGAGGATATCGAGCGAGCGCTTCAGCGGCTCGGAGTCGAAGACGAGCGAACGGCCGTCATCTTCGCGCTGGTCGCGCGGCTGCTCGCCCTCGATCGCCATGCTGAGCCATTCGGTGGCGGCAAGGCCCGTCGCGAGCGGCGAGGAGTGGGGCAGGGCCTGCTCGGGCTTCGGCCGCTTGTCGAGGCGGCCGCGATTCAGATGGAAGCGGAGCGGTTGCACCTTCTCTGATGGCCAGCCCTCGATCGCGATCCAGCGGCCGGGCTGCGCCGCGTATTTCGGCGATGGCTTCGAGAAGGATTGAAGATAAGCGCGATAGCTCGGGCCTGCGTCCCAGCCGTTGAGGATGTCCTTGGTGTAGCGGTCGAAGAAGCGGACGCAGTCCTGAAGGAAGCCGACGGCCGGCTCCGGCACGCCGTCATGCGGGTAGTGGTGCCCCCAGGGACCGATCAGGCCGAAGCGCGGTCCTTTGAGGTTCGCCATCAGGCGCGGAATCGCGCGCGAGATGTAGTCGGCCCAGCCGCCGACGGCGAAGACGGCGCAGCTCACCTTGTCGAATCGCTCGCAGAGCGAGGCGTGCTTCCAGAAGTCGTCGCGACGCTGGTGCTTGAGCCAATCGATCAGCCAGGGGTGATTGTCCGCGAGCCTGGCCTTCCAGATCTCGCGCCAGCGCTCGCCGACGATGGCGGGATCGGGCGGGCGGGCGTTGAACTGGACCATGGTGTCGGTCCACCAGAGTTGCTCGCAGAGAAAGGCTCCTCCCGTCCAATGCAGCGACTGGTGATAGCGGTCGTCGCCGGCACAGACCGGAACGATCGCCTTGAGCGCCGGCGGAGCGAGCCCGGCAATCGCCAATGCCGAAAAACCGCTCCAGGACTTGCCGATCATGCCGACAGTGCCGGAGCACCAGGGCTGCTTTGTCATCCATTCAATGGCGGCGATGCCGTCGTCGAGCTCGCCCTGTTCCCACTCGCCGCGCAACAGCCCGTCGGAATCGCCTGAGCCGCGCGTATCGATGCGGAGGCATGCGTAGCCGTGGCCGGCGATGTAGCGATGGATCGCTTCGTCGCGGGCGCGGCTCTGGTCGCGCTTGCGATAGGGCATGTACTCGAAGATCGCCGGCACCTTGTCGGCCTCGGCGTCTTCCGGCAGCCACATCCGCGCGGCAAGCCGATGGCCGCCCGGCATCGGAATGAAGACGTTCTCGATCGTCTTCACCCCGCGGGGGTATTTGGTGCGGACGGGCTTCATGGGCGCGAGGCTAGTTGTGCTGGCGCGTGCGGCCAAGGCGCGTTGCGCCGAGGCGAAACGAGGCCTATCGGGCCATCAGCCGAACTTATCGGGTTGTATCGAGAAGCCCAACTCGACCCGCTCAGGCAGCCGCCCTAGGCTCGGCGTCATGACTGCGATCCGCGTCGCCGCCGACATCGGCGGCACTTTCACCGACATCGCCGCGACGCTTCCCGACGGCACCATCGCCACGCATAAGGTGCTCTCCACGCCGGCCGACTATGCCGCCGCGGTGGTCGACGGCGTGCGCGACCTGCTCGCCCGGCGCGGCGTCAAGGGCAGAGCGGTCGAGGAGGTGCTGCATGCCTGCACCGTCGCGACCAACTCGATCCTCGAAGGGAAGGGAGCGAGGACCGCGCTGGTGACCACCCGCGGCTTTCGCGATGTGCTGGAATTGCGCCGCGTGCGCGTGCCGAAGCTCTACGATCCGCTCTGGATCAAGCCGCCGCCTCTGGTGCCGCGCGGTCTCCGTTTCGAGGTGACGGAACGGCTCGGCCCTGACGGTACGGTGGTCACGCCTCTCGACGAGGCCGATGTCGATCGCGTCATCGCCGAGATCGGCAAGGCGAAGGTCGAAGCGATCGCCGTCTGCTTCCTTCACTCCTATGCCAACCCCATTCATGAGCGGCGCGTCGGCGAGAAGTTGAGAAAGGCTTTCCCCGACGCTTTCGTCACGCTCTCGGTCGACATCCTGCCAGAGATCCGGGAATACGAGCGCACCAGCACGACGGTGGTGAATGCCTATGTCGGCCCGCCGGTCAAAGCCTATGTCGGCGCGCTTGCCGACCGGCTCAAACGCGACGGCGTCGCGGGACGGCTGCTGGTGATGCAATCCTCGGGCGGCATCCTCGATGCGCCGACGGTGATGGACCAGCCGGCACGCATCGTCGAATGCGGCCCGGCAGCGGGCGTGATCGGCGCTGCGCGCGTCGCATCGGCGGCCGGCATGAACGACGTGCTGACGCTCGACATGGGCGGGACTACTGCGAAGGCATCGCTGATCGAGGCAGGCCGCATCGCGCATACCGACGAGTACGAGGTCGGCGGCGGCATCTCGCTGTCGAGCCGCTTGGTCAAAGGTGCCGGCTATGCGCTGAAGCTGCCGGTGATCGACATCTCCGAGGTCGGCGCCGGCGGCGGCAGCCTGGTCAGGTTCGACCGCGGCGGGGGGCTCAAGGTCGGACCGGAAAGCGCCGGAGCTGAGCCGGGGCCTGCCTGCTACAACCTCGGCGGCAGCGAGCCGACGGTGACCGACGCGAACGTCATCCTGGGCTTCGTCAATCCGAACGCCTTGGCAGGCGGCAGGGTGCCGATCGACGCCGCGAAGGCGAAGGCGGCGATCCAGGACAAGGTCGCGCACCGCCTCGGCAGCTCGATCGAGGTGGCCGCATGGAGCGTCTTCGAGGTCGCCTCATCGACGATGATGCGTGCGCTCAAGGCGGTCTCGACTTATCGCGGCCGCGATCCGCGCGAGTTCGGCCTCGTCGCCTTCGGCGGCAATGGCGGCGTCTTCGGTCCGCATCTGGCGAAAGAGCTCGGCATCCGGCGCGTGATCGTGCCGCCGGCCGCCGGCGTGCTCTCGGCGATCGGGCTGCTGGTCTCCGACGTCGCCTTCGGACGCTCGCGCGGGTATCTCAAGCAGACGCTGGACGCGAAGCCGGAGGAGGTTGCGCGCCTGCTTGGCGAGCTTGCAGAAGAGGTCATGGCCAAGCTCGGGCCCTGGCAGAAGACGGCGACGCTCTCGCGCGTCGCCTCGATGCGCTATTCGAGCCAGGCTTTCGAGCTGCCGGTTTCGATCCCCGGCGACGCCGTGACGGCCGAGACGGTGAAGGCGCTGCCGGGACGTTTCGAGGCCGAGCATCAGGCCACGTATGGCCACAACTTTCGCGGCACGGTGCCGACAGAGATCGTCGCGCTCTCGGTGACGGCAACGGCGCCGGCGGGCGGATCGGCGGAGTCGCTGCGCGTCTCCTCAGGCCGCGGCGAAGAGGCCGAGCAGACGCGCCGCGCCTATTTCGGGCCGGATCACGGCTGGGTCGCGACTCCGGTGCTCGGCCGAGCCGGGCTGGGCCCGGCCCCACGCTCCGGCCCTCTGATCGTCGAAGAGTATGAGGGGACGACCGTGGTGCCGCCGGGTGCGTCGGCGTCGCGCGATGCGATCGGCAACATCAACGTCGTGTTCGAAGGGCGCTGAGATGGACGCGGCCCAGCCCAACACCGATCCGGTGCTGACCGAGATCGTCCGCAACGCGCTCGATGCGATCGCCGACGAGATCGCGCTGATCGTGCTGCGCACCGCCTGCTCGGGCATCGTGCGCGACTCGATGGACTATTCGACCGCGGTCTGCGACGCGGCGGGCGGTACGCTGGCCCAGGGCCTGACCACGCCGCTGCATCTCGGCAGCTTCCACGACGCGATGCAGGCGCTGATCCGGCGCTTCGAGGGCGATGTCGCCGAGGGCGACGTCTTCTTCTTCAACGATCCCTACCTCGCCGCCGGCCAGCACCTGCCGGACCTCTACATCGTGCGCCCCGTCTTCGTCGGTGGATCGCTGGAGGCCTGGGCGACGACGGTGGCGCACCACAACGATGTCGGCGGCATCGTGCCGGGCAGCAATTCCATCGGCTCGACCGAGATCTACCAGGAGGGCCTGCGCCTGCCGTTCCTGAAGCTCGCCTCGGCCGGCGTCGAGAGCAAGGCGATCCTCGACATTCTCGCCGCCAATGTGCGCGTGCCGGAGAAGGTGCTGGGCGACCTCAACGCCCAGATCGCGGCGACGGCGATCGGCGTGCGCGAGATCCAGGCGCTGTTCGCCAAGTACGGCAAGGCAACGCTGCGCGCGACCTTCGCCGAGATCCACGACCATGCCGAGCGCTTGGCGCGCTCGGTCATCGCCGAGATCCCCGACGGCACCTATCGCTTCGAATCCTGGATCGACGGCTTCGGCGAGACGCCGGAGCCGATCCGCTTTTGCGCGGCGGTGACCGTCGCCGGCGACGAGATCACCGTCGATATGGAGGGGACCTCGCCGCAGGTGCCGGCCGGCATCAACGCGCCGGTGCCCTTCACCAAGGCCGCCTGCTATGCCGCGATCCGCTCGATCATGGGCGAGGAGATTCCGAACGCTCAAGGCTTCACCCGACCTATTCATGTGAAGGCCCCGCTGGGATCGATCGTCAATCCCAAGCCTCCCGGCGCTTGCGGGGCGCGCGGCATCACCGGCTTTCGCACCATGGACACGGTATTCGGTGCGCTGGCGCAGGCGGTGCCGAACCGCGTGCCGGCCGACGGCAATGGCGGCTCCTCGATCCCGGCGATCGGCGGCGAGCACCAGGGCAAGCCCTTCGTCTTCGTCGAGACCTTCATGGGCAATTGGGGCGGCTCGGCCATCGGCGACGGCCAGGAGGGCGTGACCCATATGGGCGCCAACCAGTCGAACGTGCCGGTCGAGATGATCGAGGCCGAGTACCCGATCCGCATCGAGCAGTACGGGCTCGTGCCGGACTCGGGTGGCCCCGGCAAGCATCGCGGCGGCCTCAGCATGATCCGCGACTATCGCTTCCTCGGCGATGCCGGGACCATGACCTTGCGCTCCGACAAGCGGCGTTTCCCGCCCTACGGGCTCGCCGGCGGCAAGCCGGGGGCACCGTGCCTCTCCATCGTCAATCCGGACAGGGAAGCACGTTCGCTGCCGGTGCTGATCACCGAGCCGGTGACGCTGAGGAAGGGCGATCTCTTCCGCCATGTGCTGCCCGGCGCCGGCGGCTGGGGGGAGCCGTTCGAACGCGATTCCGACCGTGTGCTGGAGGATGTCAGGCTGGGCAAGGTCACGCGCGCGCATGCGCGCGAGGCCTATGGCGTCGTCATCGCCGGCGAGCCGCCGCGCATCGACGCCGAGGCGACGCGGAAGGCGCGAGGTTCCTAGGCAGCCGGGTCAATTGGCGGGGACGGGCTCCATGCCTTTGTCCTTGAGGATCGCCTCGGCGGATGATCCCCGCAGCGCGGCCAGCAAGGCACGCGTCGCCGCGACGTCGCGCGCGGCGGTTCCGAGCGCGCCGGCATAAACCGTGTAGTTCTGGATCTCGCGCGGGATCGGGCCGACCAGCGTCGCCCCCGACACCGCGAGGATCTCGCTGATCTGATGCAGCGCGATATCGGCCTGGTCGTTGACCAGCCGCTCGGCGACGAGGCCGCCGGGGACGAGCACCGCCTTGGGCTTGATCCGCTCGGCGATGCCCAGCTTCCCGAACAGCTCCGTCAGATAGATGCCGCTCGAGCCGCCGGCGGCAGGATCGATATAGGCGACGGCGCGTGCCTTGAGCAGCGCTTCCTGGAACGCAGCGACGGAGCTGATGTCCGGCGCCGGCGCGCCCTTCTTGACGGCGACACCGATCGCCACGCGCGCCAGGCGCACGGCCGAGCCGTCGACCACCTTGCCGGCCTTGACCAGGGGATCGATTCCGCCGGGAGGGATGACGACGAGGTCGAAGGCCTCGCCACCCGTGATGCGACGGGCGAGGCCGCCGGCGGTGTCGTTGTCGACCGCGACCTTGTGCCCGGTCTGCTTCTCGAATTCAGGCACCAGCGCCACCACCACCGGCTTGAAGGCTCCGGCGCTCAGCACCTTGATCTCGGCGGCCAGGGCCGGTATCGCCGAAAGCATAACGGCCAGGATCACGGTTAGACGACGCATTCGCCAGCTCCCTGTCTTGACCCATCGTAAGCGGAGCCGCGATCTATGCGGCGATCACAACTGCATCAGCCGATCGGCCCGCGCCCCGCACCTCCGCTTCCTCGTACTCGGCCGCGGCGATGACGCGGTCGAGCGCGGCGAGCAGCGCCTTCGCCGACTCCAGCGTCAGCTCGACGCCGGCCCGCGCGCCGGCATCGAGGGTTACGTTGACGAAGTCGAGGGTGATGACGTCGCCGAGCGGCGCGTGGCGCGCATGGTCATAGGCGACCACCGCCTGGGTCAGCGGGAACCAGTCGCCGCCGCGCTTGGCCATGCCTTCGGCGCGAGCGATCTCGATGATCGAGGTGCACATTCTCGCGCCTCCTACTTTGCCAGGTGCCTGCCGAAGAAGGCGAAGACCTTGCTCCAGCCATCCATGGTCTGCTCCGGCCGGTAGATCGGCCGGTGCCAGTAGAAGAAGCCGTGGCCGGCGCCGTCGTAGCGGTGAAACTCGTAAGTCTTGCCGTGCTTCTTGAGCTCGGCCTCGTGCTGGTCGACCTGCTCGGGGCTGGGCGCGCGGTCCTCGTTGCCGAAGAGGCCGAGCAGCGGGCAGGCGAGGTCTTTGGTCATGTCGATCGGCGCCATCGGCGTCTTGGCGCTCAGCTCCTCCTTGGCCATCACCACGCGGCCGCCCCAGAGGTCGATGCAGGCATCGACGTCTTTCTTCTGCGCGGCGTAGATGACGGCGTGGCGGCCGCCGGAGCAGGAGCCGAAGAGGCCGACCTTGCCGTTGAGATTGGGCTGGGAGCGCATCCAGGCGACGGCGGCCGCCGTGTCGCCGACCATCTGCGCATCGGGAATGCCGCCCTGGGCGCGGACCTTAGCGGCGACATCGTCCGGATTGCCGTCGCTGCCGCCGCCCTCGCGTTCATAGAGGTTGGCGCAGATCGCGATGTAGCCGTGATGAGCGAAGCGGCGCGTCGTCTCGATGTAGAACTCGCTCCAGCCGGGAAGGTGGTGAATCAGCACGACACCCGGCAGCTTGCCGGCAACGCTCGGCTTGGCGACATAGGCGGTGATCGGGGTTCCGCCATGGCCCTTGAGCGTCACGTTCTCGCAGCTCATGCCTCGATAGAATGACATAGGTCCTCCTCCTCGGGTGGGGCACCAGTCTAGATCGTCCGAGGCCGGAAACAGAACGGGGGGCCGAAGCCCCCCGTCGTTTGAGCCGATGCGGTCCGGCCTACTCGAACCAGACGTCCCACATGCGCGGGATACGGCCCGGCGCGTAGTTCTGGACGTTGGCGCGGACCGCCTGGTAGCGGCCGAGGTCGCCGACCTTGATCGCCGGCACGAACTCGAAGAACCGCTTCTGGAAGTCGGCGAAGGCCTTTTGCCGGTCTTCGAGCTTGAGCGAAGTATTCAGAGCGGTGTTGGCGCGCTGCAGTTCGGGATCGGCCATCCACTGAGCGCCCTTGCCTTCATAGTCGGTGGCAAAGAACGAGGTCACGTTGTAAGGGCCCTCGTAGGGCTCGATGCCGAAGCCCAGCGTCCACAGGCTCCAGCCGTCCGGCTTGGCGCGCAGGTTGAACGCGGTCGGCCAGTCGACGGTGTTGAGCTTGATGTTGAGGCCCGCCTTCTTCAGCTGCTCGGCGGCGACGACGCCGGTCGACTGGTGGTTGGCGATGGTCGAGTCGGTGAGGATGACGATTTCCTCGCCCTTGTAGCCGGCCTCCGCCAGGAGCCGCTTCGCCTTGGCAACGTCCTTGACGTTGTAGTCGGACTTGCCGATGTCGCCGGCGAAGTAGGTGGTGCCGGGGTGCTGCCAGCCATGGGTCAGGCGATAGAGGCCTTCGCCGGCGATTGCCATGATCTCCTCGGCATCGATGATCGCCTGGATCGCCTGGCGCACCTTCTGGTCCTTGGTAGGCCCGAAGGAGGCGTTGACGATGATGGTCTGGAAGGCCCAGGGCATCGCCTCGATGATCTTGATGTTGCGGTTGTCCTTCAGACGCTTGGCCGCCGGGGGCGGCAGGGCATCGACCGCGTGGATCTCGCCGGCCTCGAGCGCCGCGGAGCGCGCGCCGCCTTCGGGAATGTGGCGGAAGCGCACGCTGTCGAAATAGGCGGTCTTCTTGCCGCCGAAGCCGTCGCGCTTCTGGAAATTGGTGTTCTGGGTATAGCCGTCGAAGCGCCTCACCAGCACGTGGCTGTCCGGCACGAACTCTGCGAACTGGTAGGGGCCGGTGCCGATATGGTCGATCTTGCCGCGCTCCTTGCCGGCTTCCGACTTCGGCATGATGCCGGCCGGGGCGCGCGGGCTGGAGAGCTGGTCGAGGAAGCCCGGCACGGGCTGCGACAGCTCGACCGTCACGACGTATTTCGAGGTCGCCGTCATCTTGGTGATCGGCTTGATGATCTGGGCGGAGCCGCCGACCTTGCCGTAGCGCTCGAGCGAGGCGATCACGTCCTCGGCCGTCATCTCCTGGCCGTTATGGAACTTGACGCCCTGGCGCAGCGTGAAGACGTAGGTCTTGCCGTCGGCCGAGATGTCGGCCTTGGTGGCGAGATCGGGGATCACATTGGCGTTCTCGTCGCGCGCGAACAGCGTCTCGATCCAGTGCAGCGAGATGTTGCGCGAAGCCTCGGCCGTGGAGGCCTGGGCATCCGTCAGCGGCGGCGCCGACGAGGTCCCGACAACGGCGTTGCCGCCCTTCTTCTGGGCCAATGCCGGCGATACGGCGACCACAAGCGCAAGAGCGCTTACGGTCGACAGCAGGGTCAACCTAGACACGATGCGAACTCCCCGAAAAAGATATCGATGAGGAAAGCCTATGATGCGCGTCGGAGGATTGGCAATCGGGATCGTCCCGATCGGAAACACGGCTTCGTGACGGCCGGATCGTGCTATGGCAGCGGCAAATGGGGGAGCGTGCATGACGTCGGAGATGCTGGGCTTCATCGACAAAAACCGCGAGCGGGCGGAGCGCTTCCTCGCCGAGCTCGTGCGCATTCCCTCCGACAATCCGCCGGGCGACCTGGCGCCGGCCGCGGCGAAGGCGGCACAGCTTCTCGGAAAACTTGGCCTCGAGCCGGAGTCGTATCCCGTGCCGGCCGATCTGGTCGCCGCGAACGGCATGAAGAGCGCCGTCAACCTGATCGTCCGCCGAAAGTTCGGGCCGGGCCCGACGATCGCGCTCAACGCCCATGGCGATGTCGTGCCGCCGGGCGAGGGCTGGAGCCGCGATCCTTACGGCGCGGAGGTCGTCGATGGCTGGATGTACGGGCGCGGCGCCGCCGTCTCCAAATCCGATTTCGCCACCTATGCCTTCGCACTGATGGCGTTGGAAGCCGCGAAGCCGTCGCGCGGCACGGTCGAGCTTCACTTCACCTATGACGAGGAGGTCGGTGGCGAGATCGGTCCCGGTTACCTTCTGCAGGCCGGGCTGTCGAAGCCCGACATGGCGATCTGCGCCGGCTTCTCCTATGCCGTCGTCGCCGCGCACAACGGATGCCTGCATCTGGAAGTGACGCTGCGCGGCCGCTCGGCGCATGCCGCCTCGCCCTCGACCGGCGTCGATGCGCTTGAAGCCGCGAGCCAAGTGCTCTCGGCGCTCTATGCCTGGCGGAAGGGGCTGGCCTCGCGTGTGTCGAAGACGCCGGGCATTGGTGCGGCGCAGATGACGGTCGGGCTGATCAAGGGCGGCATCAACACCAATGTCGTTCCCGACGCGGTGGCGCTTCGCCTCGACCGCCGCATGATCCCCGAGGAGGACCCCGCTGCGGTCGAGGCCGAGCTGCGCGACCTCATTGCCAAAGCAGTGGCGGTTGCCGGCGCGACGGTCGAGATCCGCCGCGTGCTGCTGGCGCGGCCGCTCACATCGACCGATGCCAGCCGCAAGATGGCCGAGACTCTGTCGAAGCGCGCTTCGGAGGTTCTCGGCGAGACGATCCCGATCACCGGCGTGCCGCTCTACACCGATGCGCGCCACTATGCCGAGTCGGGAATCCCGACGATCCTCTACGGCGCCGGACCGCGCTCGATCCTCGAAGCCAATGCGCATCGCGCCGACGAGCGGATCAAGCTCGACGACCTCAACGCGGCGACCAAAGTGATCTCGCTGACGCTGAAGGATCTGCTCGCTTAGACGGCCTGCTGGCGCAGCACGTGCTTCTGCACCTTGCCGGCAGCCGTGCGCGGCAGGTCGGCGACGACCAGGATGATCTTCGGCACCTTGTATCCGGCGATGCGCTCGCGGCAGAAGGCGCGGAGCCGCTCGGGCTCCGGACGAGCATTTGCTCGTGGCACGATGAAAGCGCGACCGACCTCGCCCCAGCGTTCGTCGGCGACGCCGATCACCGCGGCCTCCAGCACCTCAGGATGGGCGAGCAGCGCATGCTCGACCTCGGCTGGGTAGACGTTCTCGCCGCCCGAGATGAACATGTCCTTGATGCGGTCGACGATGGTGACGTAGCCCTCGGCATCGAGGCGGCCGACATCGCCGGTCTTGAGCCAGCCTTCCGGGGTGAAGGCGGCGCGGGTCGCGCCCTCGTTGTTCCAATAGCCGGGCGTCACGTTGCTGCCCTTGACCAGCACCTCGCCGGAGATACCGGCCGCGACATCCTTGCCTTCGGCATCGACGATGCGCAGGCACGAGAGGATCTGGGCCTTGCCTGACGATCCGATCCTCGCCTCGACCGCAGCAGGATCCATCAGGCAGAGGGTCGGGCCGGTCTCGGTCATGCCGTAGCCGGCGCAGACGCGCACGCCGCGATCGAGAAAGGTACGGAGCAGAGGCTCCGAGAGCGGTGCGCCGCCGCAGGCCCAGGAGCGCACGCGGCTGAGGTCGGCAGCCGCGAAGCGCGGATGCAGCGCCAAGGCCTGGTAGACGGTGGGGACGCCGAAGAAGCAGGTGGCAGCGCCACCCTCGATCGCCGCTAGGACCTGATCGGCGTCGAATTTCGGGAGGATCGTCACCATGCCGCCGGCGATCAGCGTCGGCAGCGTGTGGAGGTTGATGCCCGCGGTATGGAAGAGCGGCAGGAAGTTGAGCGTACGGTCGGCCGCGGTGAGGCCGATCGCCTGGGAGAGGTTGACGTAGTTAGCGAGCGCCATGCCGAAGGTCTGGATTACAGCCTTCGCCCGTCCCGTCGTGCCGGAGGTGTAAAGCAGATACCAGATGCCGTCGGCTGACCACGCTCTGTCGCCGAGACGGTCAGGCTCGACCTTCGCGATCCGCCTTTCGTACTCGGCCAGCGAAAGCGAAGGCAGATCAAGTTGTGCAGCCGTATCGCGGTGCGTTGCGTCATGCACGAGCAGACGAGGCGCGCAGTCGGCGAGGATCGCGCGAAGCTCGCCTGCGGCGAGCCGCCAGTTGAGCGGCACGGCGATGGCGCCGACGCGGGCGGTCGCGAAAATGAACTCGAAGAAGGCAACCTCGTTCAGCATCAGCAGCGCGATGCGGTCGCCGGGCCCGATGCCGAGCTCGCGAAGGAGCTGAGCGGCCCGCTCCGCCCGGTCGTCGAAAGCGCGATAGGTAAAGCTTCGGCCGCCTGCGGCTTCGACGAAGGCGAGGCGGTCCGGCGAGAGCGCGGCGCGTCGGCGGGCGAAGTCGAACATCGCCGCCAACGCTACACAAGATCAGGGCCGGATGCCTCGTCCGATCAGGTCGACGGCGGGACCGACTACGTCGTCGAGAGGGGTCGCGACGTCCCAAATCCCATAGCGCTGGCCGAGGAGGACCGCCATGCCCATCAGGGCCCAGGCGCGGACTTCGGCGCTTCCCTTGCGGATCTCGCCGCGCGCCTCGGCCGCCTCCAGCGCGGCGCGATAGGTCGCGGCGAAGTCCATATAGTGGCGGCGGTAGATCGCCTCGTCGACGAACTGGGATTCCTCGACGATCCGGTAGAGGCCGGGATTTCCGCGAACGAAGTCGATGAAGGCGCGGAGGCCTTCGCGCTCGGCTTCCAGCCGGTTCTTGGTGCCGGCGATCGCTTGCGTCAGGTGCTGGCGGAGGTCGCGGCCCATCTGCAGGACCATCTCGCGCAGCACCTCTTCCTTGCTCTGGAAGTAGATATAGAAGGTGCCCTGGCCGACACCTGCCGCGGCGGTGATGTCGCTGATCGAGGTCGCACTGAAACCGCGCTTGCCGATCGCCAGCGCCGCGGCGTCCAGGATCTTCCGCCGCGTGCGCTCGCCGCGGTCAGTCTTGGGCTGGGGTTTCTGGCTCGCGCGTGCGGTCATCGGATTTAATATGACGAGGTCGTCATATAACTGCGCCCGAACGGCGCATAAGTCAATGTTTACAACACTATTGACGCAACGCAGCGCGGCATTCTATGTTCAAGTCAAACATGAATTAGTCGTCATATGATCGATGGCCCATCTAGGGAGGTGAGTATGAGCGAAATTTCCGGATTGCTTCGTGTCGTCGTGGGCGGAGCCGCCGCGCTCGCGCTCTCGTTTGGCGCCGCCGCGGCGCAGGATCTCAAGATCGCGCTGATCGCCGGCAAGACCGGTCCGTTCGAGGCCTATGCCAAGCAGACCGAGGCCGGCTTCATGATGGGCCTCGAGTTCCTGACCAAGGGCACGATGACCCTGAACGGGCGCAAGATCCAGGTCATCGTCAAGGACGACCAGCTAAAGCCCGATCTCTCCAAGTCGCTGCTCGAGCAGGCCTATGGCGACGACAAGGTCGACATCGCCGTCGGCACCACCTCCTCGGCCGCGGCGCTCGCCGCGCTCTCGGTCGCCGAGGAATACAAGAAGGTCTTGCTGGTCGAGCCGGCGGTCGCCGACTCGATCACCGGCGACAAGTGGAACCGCTACATCTTCCGAACCGGCCGCAATTCGAGCCAGGACGGCATTGCCGCCGCGGTCGCGCTCTCCAAGGAGCCGATGCAGATCGCCACGCTCGCCCAAGACTACGCCTTCGGCCGCGACGGCGTGAAGGCGATGAAGGAGGCGCTGGAAGCGGTCAAGAGCCCGTCCAAGGTCGTGTTCGAGGAGTACGCGCCGCAGAACACCACCGACTTCACCGCTTCGGCGCAGCGCCTGTTCGATGCACTCAAGGACAAGCCGGGCCGCAAGGTGATCGTGATCATCTGGGCGGGACCGCATCCGCTGACCAAGATCGCGGACCTTAAGCCCGAACGCTTCAGCATCGAGATCGCGCCGGGCGGCAACATCCTGCCGGCGATGGCGCCCTACAAGGCTTATCCGGGGATGGAAGGCGCCATCTACTACTACTATGGCTTCCCCAAGAACCTGATGAACGACTGGCTGGTCGCCGAACACCAGAAGCGCTTCAACGCGCCGCCCGACTTCTTCACTGCCGGTGGTATGGCCGCGGCCTCAGCGGTACTCGCCGCCATCACCAAGGCCGGCGGCACCGATACCGAGAAACTGATCGCCGCCATGGAAGGCATGGAGTTTGACACGCCCAAGGGCAAGATGACCTTCCGTAAGGATGACCATCAGGCGATGCAGTCGATGTATCATTTCCGGGTCAAGAAGGACGGCAAGGACCAGTACGACCTGCTTGAGCTCGTGCAGGAGATCCCGGCCTCGGCCATCCCGGTGCCGATCCGCAACAAGCGCTAGGCTTGAGAAGGGCAGGGGCGGCCTCAAGAGCCGCTCCGCTCGCTTCAGGGGAGGACGATGGACGCTCCGGCACTGGAGACGCGCGAGCTCACGATCCGCTTCGGCGGCCATGTCGCCGTCGACAAGGTGAGCTGCAGCTTCCGCGCCGGTACGCTGACCGCCATCGTCGGGCCGAACGGAGCGGGCAAGACCACCTACTTCAACCTGATCTCCGGCCAGCTCAAGGCTACGTTCGGCACGGTCCTGCTGAAGGGAGAGGACATGACCGGCCTCTCGGTCTCGGCCCGCACGCATCGCGGCATGGGCCGCGCCTTCCAGCTCACCAATCTCTTTCCCAACCTCACAGTCGCCGAGAATGTGCGTCTCGCCGTGCAGAGCCGCGCCGGCGTCGGGCTCGACCTCGTGAGCCTCTGGAGTGATCGCGCGATCCTGATCGAGAAGGCCGAAGCCATGCTGGATCGCGTCCGGCTCGCCGAGCGCCGTCTGGCGACGGTGGCGTCCCTCTCGCACGGCGACCAGAGGAAGCTTGAGGTCGCGCTGATGCTGGCGCTCGAACCCGACATCTTCATGTTCGACGAGCCGACCGCCGGCATGAGCGTCGATGAGGTGCCGACGATCCTCGAGCTGATCCAGGGGATCAAGGCGCGCTCAGACGCGACCATCCTCTTGGTCGAACACAAGATGGACGTGGTGCGCTCGCTCGCCGACCGCATCATTGTGCTGCATAACGGCCAGCTCGTCGCCGATGGTCCGCCCGCCGAGGTGATCGCCTCGCCGGTGGTGCAGGAAGCCTATCTGGGCCAAGCGGTGGCATGACCACGGCGCTTCTCTCGCTCTCTGGCGTCCACACCCATGTCGGGCGCTATCACATTCTGCATGGCGTCGACCTCGTCGTGCCGGCGGGCGGCGTCACCATGCTGCTGGGGCGCAACGGGGCAGGGAAGACCTCGACCTTGCGCACGATCATGGGGTTATGGCGTGCCTCGGCCGGGCGCGTGACTTTGTCTGGCGAGGACGTGACGCAGCGGCCGACGCCCGCGATCGCGCGCTCAGGCCTCGCCTACGTTCCCGAGAATATGAGCATCTTCGCCGACCTCACGGTGCGCGAGAACCTCGTGCTGGCGGCACGCTCGGGAGAGATCGATGCGGAGCGCCTGAGATGGGTGTTCGGCCTGTTCCCGGCGCTGGAGAAGTTCTTCCAGCTCGCCGCTGGAGCGCTCTCGGGCGGCCAGAAGCAGATGCTGGCTATCGCACGCGCGATCATCGAGCCGAGGACGCTCTATCTGGTCGACGAGCCGACCAAGGGGCTGGCGCCGGCGATCGTCGCCAACATGATCTCGGCCTTCCGCGAGCTGAAGGCCTCCGGCGCGACCATCCTGCTGGTCGAGCAGAACTTCGCCGCTGCCAAGGCGCTCGGCGACACGGTCGCGGTCATGGATGACGGTCGCATCGTCCACGCCGGCGCCATGGGCGAGCTTGCCGAGGACGTCGACCTGCAGCATCGCCTGCTTGGTCTCAGCCTGGACCGCCATCAATGACGGATCTCAAGCAGATCGACTGGGTGCCGCTGGGCCTGATCATCGGCATGGCTCTGCTGGCTCTGCCTTTAGTCGGAGATCCGGCGGCCTGGTTGACCTTGACCGCGGCCGGGCTCGCCATGGGCATGATGATCTTCGTGATGTCCTCAGGCCTCACGCTGGTTTTCGGCCTCATGGACGTCATCAATTTCGGCCATGGTGTCTTCATCTCGATCGGCGCCTATGTGGCGCTGCTCGTCTTTGTACCGCTGGCGGCCTGGGGCGCGGCGGATTCGCTCGTGCTCAACCTCTCGCTGGTCGGACTGGCGATCCTCGTCGCGACGGCCGCGACCGGCGCACTGGGCTATGCCTTCGAGCGGGTGGTGATCCGTCCGGTCTACGGCCAGCATCTGAAGCAGATCCTGATCACCACCGGCGGCCTCATCGTTGCCGAGCAGCTGATCCATGCGCTCTGGGGCGCCAACCCGATTCCGCTTCGCCTACCGGAGACGCTGCGCGGCTCCTTTTTGATCGGCGATGCCGCGGTCGAGCGTTTTCGCGTCTTCGCCATCGTGCTCGGGCTCGCGGTGTTCGCCGCGATGTACATCGGACTCAACCGCACGCGCATTGGTCTTCTGATCCGCGCCGGCGTCGAGAACCGCGAGATGGTCGAGGCGCTGGGCTACGATATCCGCAAGATCTTTATCGGCGTCTTCGTCGCCGGATCGGCGCTGGCCGGCCTCGGCGGCGTGCTCTGGGCCCTCTATCGGCAGATCCTGGTCGCCTCGATGGGCATGGAGATGATGGTGCTGATCTTCATCGCCATCATCATCGGCGGGCTGGGCTCGGTTGGCGGCTGCTTCGCGGGATCGATCCTCCTGGCGCTGCTCGCCAACTACACCGGCTTCCTGATGCCGAAGCTGGCGCCGGTCTCCAATATTCTGCTGATGCTGGCGATCCTGGTGTGGCGGCCGCAGGGCCTCTATCCGGTGGCGAAGCGCTGATGCTGCGTCACCTGCTATCGGGCGATCTTCCGCGTTCGCACGCGCTCGGCGCCGTGCTCATGATCGTCCTTGTCGCGCTCGCCGGCGCACCATTCCTCTTCCCCGGCAGCCAGTCGCTCAACGTCGCCGCCAAGATCTGTGTCTTCATCGTGTTGGCGGCGAGCTACGACCTGCTGTTGGGATATACCGGCATCGTGTCGTTCGCGCACACGATGTTCTATGGCATCGGCGGCTATGGCATCGCGATCGCCATGCACGGCATCAGCGCGACCTGGGGGGCCATGGGCATCGGCATTGCGCTGGCGCTCCTGGCTTCGCTGATCCTGGCCGTGATCATCGGCCTTTTCTCGTTGCGGGTGCGCGCGATCTTCTTCGCCATGATCACGCTCGCCGTCGCCTCGGCCTTCGCCGTGCTCGCTTCCCAGCTCCGCGACATCACCGGCGGCGAGGATGGCCGCAGCTACAGCGTACCGATGGTACTTCGCCCGTCATTCCGCCTGTTCGACGAGCCGGTGCTTGGTGTCTCGATCACCGGGCGGATGCTGAGCTACTATATCGTCTTCTTCTCTTCGCTTCTCCTGTTCCTCGCGGCGCTACGCATCGTCAACTCGCCCTTCGGGCGCGTGCTGCAGGCGATCCGCGAGAACGAGTTCCGCGCCGAGGCGCTGGGATATCGTGTCGTCGTCTATCGCACTGTCGCGAGCGTGCTCTCCGCGGCGATGGCGACGCTGGCGGGTGCGCTGATGGCGCTCTGGCTCCGCTATACGGGGCCCGACACTACGCTCAGCTTCGCCATCATGATCGACATCCTTCTCATGGTGGTGATCGGCGGCATGGGCACGCTTTACGGCGCCGTGCTCGGGGCCGTGATCTTCATCCTGGCGCAGAACTACCTGCAGCTCGTAATGGCGAAGCTCTCGGCGGCGACATCGGGGATTCCGCTGCTGCCGCAGCTCCTGCATCCCGACCGCTGGTTGCTCTGGCTCGGTATCCTCTTCGTGCTCTCAGTTTACTTCTTCCCGACCGGCATCGTCGGCAGGCTGCGCGCGGGAAGGCGGTAGCCAGCAGCAGCGGGCGTCGCTACCGTCATCGCATGCGCGCCTTCGTCATCCTGTTCGCACTTCTTGTCGGCTCCGCTTCCGCGGCGGCCCAGGAGTGGAAGAGGATCGAGCCGACTGAGTCCGCTCTGGTCGTGGCAATCCCGGCGCTCAAGGATGCGAAGCCGACCTACTTCGACCGCGCCGAAGGGCAGCCGGCGAAGGACGGTGCGCCGGCGATGCCGACCACCGACAAGGCCGGCTATGCCGCCGCCGGCACGCTCGGCGTCTTCTGGTACGAATTCCTCGGCAGTCCGGCGACCTGGCGGGATGCGGGGTTGCGGGCCGTGGTCGAGGACCTGGACTGGATCGCCGACAAGAACCTCGTCTTCAGCCGCGCCGAGCATCCGTACTTCCGCGGCAATGCCGAGGGGAAGTTCCGCCTCTTCACCTACCGGCCGCAGGGAACGGATCGCCCTTGCGTGGTCGCGCAATATGCCCGGTCGGGATCGCAGATCTCCGAGCGGGTGACGGCGATCGTGTGCAAGCCCGCCGGTACGCAGATGGACATGGCTGAGGCGAAAAGGCTGGTCGACGGCGTCGGCACCAGATCCCTGCCGCCGGCGACGTAAGAGGACAAGAAAGCGCCGCGTCCCGCGTTAGAATGGCTCCGTGAGACGAGCAGCTTGGGTCATCGGAGTCGTTCTGGGCGCCGCAGCGTCGATCGCGCTGTGGGCCGTCTGGCCGCGTCCTCTGCCGGAACCGTCAGCACCGACGGTGACCGTGGCTGTCCCGCCGCAGGCACCTCAGCCGCCGCCACGCGCCGAGCCGCCGCCCGCACCGGTGGCGGTTGCCCCTCCGGCCCCGCTTCTCGCACCCTCGATTGTCGCCGCCGTGCCGACGGTGCCGCCACCGCCGCCGCCTGAGCCTCTGGTCGTCGACCGCAAGGTGATCATCCGCGTTCAGTACCTGCTGGAACAGGTCGGCTACGGTTCCGGGAATCCGGATGGCGTCATGGGCAAACGCACCAAGCAGTCGATTGTCGCCTTCCGCCGCGGCGCGGGGCTTCCGGCCGGCGACACCATCGACGACCGCCTGATCGAGGCGCTCGAGCTCGTCAATCAGCAGCAGGCGGCGCTCCGCCGCACCGAGGGCGTTCCGGCTGCGGCACCGCGGGTCCCTGTGGAACGCGTACCGCTCGCGAGCGGATCGCGATAGGGGATGCCTTGGGGTGCGGTTCGCGTTCTCCTACACTCGCGCCATGAGCGGCGAAGGCCCGGACAAGGCGGAGCGCAAGCAGATCATCCTCCGTCCGGCGTGGATCACGGTTCCCGGCACGCTTGCCGTCATCTGGCTCGCCTATAGTTTGGCGCCAGCGCTCTCCGGCGTCGACGACCCGGCGGCGCGGCTGGCCCTGGCGGCACGCTGGCTCGTCGTCGCGATGTTGCCCTACGTTGTCGTCTGCCTCGTCATCGCCGGCATCCGCTTCTTCGAGGGCTCGCACGATCCGATGCGAGGCGAGGAGAGCCATCGTCTGCAGGTGCATCGGCTGGCGATGCAGAACACGCTCGAACAGTTCGTCTGGTTCTCGATCTGCCTCCTCGCCGTGGCGCCGATGCTGACGCCGGCGGAGGCGCGGCTCGTTCCGATCGTCTGCGTCGTCTTCCTGGTTGCGCGCTTCGCCTATTGGCGAGGTTACTTCCGCCTGGGCTCGCTCGGACGCTCGCCCGGCGTCCAGATCACCTTCACGGTGAACCTCTTCCTGCTGACCCTGGCGCTGATGCTGTTCTTCCGCTCGCCTTAGCAGGCCCTACTTCCCGAACCATTCCTTCTGGCGCGGATGCTGCAGCGCGTCGGGATTGATCAGCTTCGGCGGCGTCTCCTTGCGCGCATAGGCGGTGGCCGATCGGAACGAGCCTTCGGCGAGTAGCCGGTTGCATTCGTCGGTGTGGCAGAGCGAGTGCGGGGAGACGAAGACGTTCTCGAGCTTGAGGATCGGGTTGTCCGGCGGCGTCGGCTCCTGCTCGAATACATCGATGCCGGCGCCGGCGATGCGGTTCTCGGAGAGCGCCTTGTACATCGCCTTCTCGTCGACGATCGGCCCGCGCGCCGCCGAGATGAAGTAGGCGGTCGGCTTCATCAGGCTGAAGGCCCTCTCGCCGACCAGCTTCCGCGTGGAGTCGTTCAGGAGCACGTTGACGCAAACGAAGTCGCCTTCGCGAAAGAGCGTGTCGTAGTCGACCAGCGTCACGCCGAGCGCCTTTGCGTCGTCCGGCTTGGCATAGGGGTCGTGCGCGATGAACTTCATGTCGAGCGGCTTGCAGATGCGGAACAGCTCCTTGGCGATGTTGCCGAAGCCAAGCGTCGCCAGGGTACGGCCCGTGAGGCCGACGCCGTAGTACTGGCGCTGATCGGTCCATCTTCCGGCGCGCGTGATCCGGTCCTTGTGGTTGAGCTTGTGCGCGAGCGCCAGGATGAAGGTGAGCTGCGTCGTCGCCATCGGCCGGCGCACGGCATCGGGATTGTTGGTGATCAGCACGCCATTCGCGGTCAGAGCCTTGACGTCGCGGTTGTCGTAGCCGGCGCCGAACCCGGCGACCAGCTTCAGCTTCTGGTCCGCCCGGCCGAGCGCATCGGCGCCGATCCCGGCGGCGACCACGCTGATGATGTCGTACTTGGCGGCGTCGTCGGCCGTCAGGACCTTTTTCGTATCCGGCAGATACTCCCAGGCGATCTCCTTGGCGCCGTCGAGGATCTTGAGCGCCGAGGCATCGAAGAAGGGCTTGGTGCCGTCGAGCAGGGCATCGCGGGTCACGCCGACACGAAGTGTCTGGGCCATGGCGAGGGAGGTCTCCGGAGGATTCGAGAGCGCGAGCCTAGGGGGCGCTCAAGGACGCGGGCAAGGCCCCAGCCCGGCGGGTGAAACGCCGGGTTTCGCCGGCCCGACCGCGAAATTGACAGGTGAGCGCCGGCGGCTAGACAGTGGGCTCACGATTGACCGCGCTTTGCGGCCGACGGATCTCAGGAGAAACGGATGAAGGCATTCAATCGCAAGCGCCTGGCGTTCCTTGCCGCCCCGCTGGCGGCGCTCGCCATGACGGCCATGCCGGCCGAGGCGCAGAAGGTCGTGTATGTCGTCCCGCATGCCGACCTCCGCATCCTCGATCCGCTGCAGGCGGCGGCGACGATCACGACCATGCATGCCTCGAACATCTACGACCAGATCTTCGCCTGGGATGTGAATCTGCAGTCGAAGCCGCAGATGATCCAGGACTACAAGGTCTCGGACGACAAGCTCACCTACACGATGACCTTGCGCCCCGGCCTCAAGTTCCACGACGGCTCGAACGTCACCACCAAGGACGTGGTCGCTTCGGTCAAACGCTGGATGATCCGCGATGGTATCGGCCGCAGGCTTGCCGGCGTGCTTGCCTCGCTGGAAGCGGTGGACGACAAGACCTTCGTCTTCAAGCTGAAGCAGCCCTATTCATGGGTCGAGTACTCGCTCGGCAACCATGCCGGCAACTACCCGGCAATCATGCGCGAGAAGGAAGCGCTGATCGATCCGATGACCGCGGTCGGCGCCGATGCGCAGATCGGCTCGGGTCCCTACAGATTCGTCCGCGAGGAGTGGAAGCCCGGCGACGAGGTCGTCTACGCCAAATTCGCCGACTACGTGCCGCGGGCCGAGCCGCCGGACGGCATGGCCGGTGGCCGCCAGGCCAAGGTCGACAAGCTGATCTTCAAGGTCATCCCCGATCCGCAGACCGCGGCCTCGGCGCTGCTCAAGGGCGAGGTCGACTTCATCGACGGCCCGGCCTCCGACGTGCTGCCGCAGCTCGAGCGTTCGAATCAGATCACGGTCTCGAAGCTGGCCCCGGTCGGCGGCTTCGGCGCGATCCGGGCCAACGCGCTGCACCCGCCCTTCAACAACCCGAAGGCGCGCCAGGCGCTGGCTCTCGTCGTCCCCCAGGAAGACTTCATGCGGACAGCGTTCGGCAACAAAAACTGGAACGAGTGTTTCTCCTTCTTTGTTTGCAAATCGGTCTACGGCACCGAGGTCGGTTCCGAGCCCTACCGCAAGGCTGACCCGGCGCGCGCCAAGAAGCTGTTCGAGGAGGCGGGATACAAGGGCGAACGGATCGTCATCACCTCGACCCGCGAGATCGCGCAGATCGGCGCCCAGGCCGAGGTGCTGGCGGCCGGTCTCAACGCAATCGGCGTCAAGGCCGAGGTCGAGTGGGCGGATTGGGGCACGACGCTGACCCGCTTCCTCACCAACAAGAACCCGGTGGGCCAGCCGGGCCACTGGAACATCTTCACCACGACCAACTCCTGGTCGACCTGGCACAACCCGCTGACCAATATCGGCGTCGTGCTGAATCCCGAAGGCAGCTGGGCCGGCTGGCCGACCGATCCTGAAGGCGAGAAGCTCCGCGTCCAATTCATCGAGGCGACGGACCAGAAGACCCGCATGGAGATCCTCGACAAGCTGCACCGGCGGATGTGGGAGGTGATGCCCTACGTCGTCACCGGCCAGTTCGACCAGCAATATGCTTGGCGCAACAACATCAAGGGTGTGCTGCCGACCTCCAAGCTGGTGCTCTGGAACATCAGCAAGGAGTAGGCGAGAGCCGATCCGGGCCGGCGGCGCGCGTTCGCGTACCGCCGGCCTTTTTCTTTTCCGGGAACCGGATTTCGGGGCTGCCGCGCTGCAATTGACAGGAGGGGAGGGCGGTCGGACAGTTGAGCATTGGGGTCGATTTCCGATCCGAGAGGCGGGGCGAGAGAAGCTCCGGCGCTGCGACGGATCTCAACTGGGAGGCGTAGCACATGAAATTCATCAACGGCCGGCTTGCCGCTCTGGCGGCGATGTCCCTGGCCTTGGGCCTCGGGGCGGCCGCAACGCCGGCATCGGCGCAGAAGACGCTCACGATCATCCCGCATGCCGATCTTCGCGTGCTCGATCCGCTGCAGGCGGCGGCGACGATCACCACCATGCATGCGACCAACATCTACGACCAGCTCTTCGCCTGGGACGTCGACCTGCAGCCGAAGCCGCAGATGGTCGGCAACCACACGGTCTCCGCCGACAAGCTGACCTACACGATGACGCTGCGCCCCGGCCTCAAATGGCATGACGGCACGGCGGTCACCACCAAGGACATCATCGCCTCGATCAACCGCTGGATGAAGCGCGACCCGATCGGCCGCAAGATGGGCGAGAGCGTCGCTGACATCACCGCGACCGACGCCAATACCTTCGTCATCAAGCTGAAGGCGCCCTATGCCTGGGTCGAGTATTCGCTCGGCAACCATGCCGGCAACTTCCCGGCAATGATGCGCGAGAAGGAGGCGATGGTCGATCCGTTCACCGCCGTCCCGAACGACTCGCAGATCGGCTCCGGCCCGTTCAAGTTCGTGGCAGCGGAGTGGAAGCCGGGCTCTGAGGTCGTCTACGTCAAGAACCCCGACTATGTACCGCGCTCCGAGCCGCCCGATGCGATGGCCGGCGGCAAGCAGGCCAAGGTCGACCGCCTCGTCTTCAAGGTCATTCCCGATGCCAACACCGCCGCCAATGCGCTCCTCAAGGGCGAGGTCGACATGATCGACATGCCGGCCGGCGACATTCTGCCGCTGCTCGAGAAGGACAAGGACATCGTCGTCCAGAAGGTGCATCCGGTCGGCGGCTTCGGCTTCTTCCGCCCGAACGCGCTGCATCCGCCCTTCAATAACATCAAGGCCCGCCAGGCCCTGGCGCTGATCGCCTCGCAGGAAGACTTCCTTGCCGCCGGTTTCGGCGACAAGAAGTGGTGGAACGAGTGCTTCAGCTACTTCGTGTGCAAGTCGGCCTACGGCACCGAGGTCGGCTCCGAGCCCTACCGCAAGGTCAACCGCGAGAAGGCCAAGCAGCTTCTGGCCGAAGCCGGCTACAAGGGCGAGAAGATCTACGTCATCGGCACCAAAGAGATCGCGCATATCGGCGCCATCACCGAGGTGCTGGTCGACGGTCTCAGGAAGAGCGGCGTCAACGTCGAGCTCGAGATGATGGACTGGGGCACGATGGTCACGCGCTTCGGCGGCAACAAGAACAAGCCCGGCGAGCAGGGCGGCTGGCACCTGTGGTCGGCCTCGGGCTCGTGGTCGACCTGGCACAACCCGTTGACCAACCTCGGCGTGAACATGGCCAAGGAAGGCACCTGGGCCGGCTGGGCCTCGGATGAGGAAGCCGAGAGCCTGCGCAACGCCTTCATCGCCGCGCAGACCAAGGAACAGCGCATGTGGGCCCTCGACAAGCTGCACAAGCGGCTCTGGGAGGTCGTGCCCTACGTCATGACCGGGCAGTACGACCAGCCCTATGCCTGGAGGAAGAACGTCTCCGGCGTGCTGCCGACCTCCAAGCTGGTGCTGTTCAACATCGCCAAGAACTGACCTCGTCGCATAGTCTGCTTAAAGCCGGCGGCGCGCTTCGGTGCGCCGCCGGTCTCACGTCAGGGAGGCACTCGGATATGGCTTCGCCCGCGCTCTACCCGCAGATCGAGCCGCACACGACCGGCATGCTCAAGGTCGATAATCTTCACGAGATCTACTGGGAGCGGTCGGGCAATCCGAAGGGCGTGCCGGTGGTCTTCACCCATGGCGGCCCCGGCGGCCGCACCGTGCCGGATAACCGGCGCAACTACGATCCCGACTTCTTCGACATCATCGTCTTCGACCAGCGCGGCACCGGCAAGTCGAGCAACAACGGCGAGCTCAGGAACAACACGACGGCGCACATCCTCGCCGACTACGAAAAGATCCGGAAGGAGATGGGCGTCGAGAAATGGCTTGTGACCGGCGGCTCCTGGTCGAGCTTCATGTCGCTGCATTACGGCCAGAACCATCCCGATCGCTGCCACGGCATCGTCATCCGCGGCATCTTCACCGGCGGCGACGACGAGGTCGACTGGTGGTGGAACCACCAGAAGAACATGTTCCCCGAGCGCTGGCACGAGCTCGCCACCTTCATCCCGGAAGCCGAGCGCAGCGACCTGCTCAAGGCCTATCACAGGCGCGCGCTCGACCCCGACCCGGCGGTGCACCTGCCGGCGGCGCGCGCGATTGCGACCTATAGCTGCTTCACCACACCCTTCCGCGAGGACCCGAGCGCGCTTCCGGCCTTGCTCGCGCCCGAGGCCTGCATTCCGTTGGCGCGCTTCTGGACCGACTACTGCGCCAATAAGTTCTACCTGAAGCCCAACCAGCTGATCGACGGCGTCTCGAAGATCCGTCACCTGCCCGGCGCGATCATCCAGGGCCGCTACGACCAGACGACGCGCCCCTACATCGCCTGGAAGCTGAAGCAGGCCTGGCCCGAGGCCGAATTCACCTGGGTGCTGGAAGCCGGCCACAAAAGCGTCGAGGCCAACATCGCCGCCGCGATCACCGCGGCGACCGACCGCATGAAGGAACGGCTTGCCGCGCAGGGCATCCGCCCGCGCAGCTAGGAGAGGGAAGAGCATGAGCTCGCTTCGCGTCGGCGTCGGCCGTACCGACATCACGCCGCCGGTCGGCATCGCCCATGTGAACTGGGGCGCGCGCATCCACGATCGCGCCGAGGGCATCGATCTGGACCTATGGGCGACGACGATGATCGTCGCCGACGATCGCACGACGGTCGTGCTGGTCGATGTCGATTTCGGTTCCTTCGGCATGGAGGAGTCCGACGAGCTGCGAGCGCTGATCGGCAGCACCGCCGGCGTGCCCAAGGAGGCGGTGCGGCTCGCTTACACGCACACCCATGCCGGGCCGCCCTGGACGGTGGCCGGCGGTTTCGGCGGCAACAGCGAGCTTCCCGGAGCCGAGCTGGTGCCGGCCTATCAGGACTATGTGCGCGCCCAGCTCGTCGGCTCGGTGCGCCAGGCGATGATGGCGCCGAAGAAAGCACGCGTGACCGGCGGCTACGGCAAGAGCGACGTCACCGTGAACCGGCGCTTCAAAGGGCCGTCGGGCGCGGTGCTCGTTGCCGAGAATCGTGACGGGTACATCGATCAGACGGTGACGGTCGTCCGCATTGACGATCTCGAGGAGAAGCCGATCGCCTCGATCGTCGGATACGGCACGCATCCGATTACGCTTGCGCACCAGAACCGGCTGATCAGCCCGGACTATCCCGGAACGGTCAAACGCGTGGTCGAGCAGCTTACCGGCGCTCCCTGCCTTTTCCTGCAAGGCTGCGCCGGCGACCAGATGCCCGAGCAGGGACTGACCGGCGACGTGCAGATCCCGCGGCGCATCGGCACGCGGCTTGGCGCCGAAGCGGCGCGCGTGCTCATGGCCCTGAGGACGCGGCCGATCGTGCGCCGCTTCGACAAGGTCGTGGAGTCGGGGGCGCCGCTCGGTCTCTGGGCCGAGGACACCGGGCCTGAAGCCGAGACCAAGCTCGCGGTGGCGACGCGGAAGGCGAAGCTGCCGGTGCGCAACTACGGCTCGGCCGAGAATGCGACGGCCGAGCAGGAACGCCTCGGCAAGGCGATGGTCGCGCTCGACAAGAGCAAGGCGACGCCGCAGCAGATCTCCGACACCAACGCCCGCTACAAGCGTGCGGCGATGAACGCGCACTGGGCCCGCCTGACCCAGGGCCAGACGCATATGAGCGTCGATCTGCACGGCATCCGCCTCGGCCCGGTCGGTCTCGTCGGGGCGCCCTTGGAGCCGTTCTCGCGCATCGGTACGCGCGTGCGCGAGCAGGCGCCGCTGCCGGTCGTCCAGCTCGCCGGCTACTCGAACGGCTGGCAGGGCTATGTGCCGGTCGCCGATGCCTATTCGGAAGGCGGCTACGAGACCGAGTGGGCGACGCCCTACGCGCCGACCGCCGCCGAGACGCTGGAGAAGGAAGCCCTGGCGCTGCTCAAGACGCTGGCGGCTTAGATCGGCCTCACACCTTCCATGTGCCCGCGGCGATGTGGTTCTGCGGGCGCGCGGTGAACCACTCGGGCTTCGCCGCCTCGATCTGCGCGGCCAGCCTGAGCACCATGTCGTCGCGGCCGAACTTGCCGTGGAGCTGCGCGCCGATCGGAAGGCCCTCGCTGTCCAGCCCGGCCGGCACCGAGATCGCCGGCACGCCGGTCTCGTTGCCCGGCATGGTGAAACGGCAGGCATCCGCCAGCCGGTTCATCCAGGTCTCGAGCGGCTCGTCGCGGAGCAGCGAATAGGGGCCGTTCGCTTCCGGCACGCGGACCGCGAGTGTTGGCGTCAGCAGCATGTCGTACTTGTCCATCAGCTTGCCGAAGCTGCGCGTGACCGAGTTGTTGTCGTTCATCGCGTTCATCAGGTCGACGAGCTTGTATGTCTGCGCCGCCTCGAAGTGGCGCCAGACCATCGGCACCATGAAGTCCTTGATGCGTGAGACATCGACGTTGCGGCTGCGCGCCAAGCCCTGATGCGCCATGCGGCTCGCGACCCAGTGCGCGATGTAGCCGCGCCACATCGCCTGCCAGTCGCAGACTTGGCTGTCCTTCACCTCCTCGACCTTGTGGCCGAGGGATTCGAGCAGCTTGCCGACTTCCTTGATGCGCGCGGCGACCTGAGGATCGACCGGCGTCGACCGGCCCCAGGGGCCGGTCGAGAGCCCGATCCGCCAGCCCTTCGGCGTATCCTTGAGGCAGTCGAGGAAGGAAGGCACTGCCGGCGTCAAGCGGACGAAGAAGCCGCCCTGCGGGCCTTGCCCGATCGCATCCAGCGTGGCGGCGGTGTCGCGCACGCTGCGCGTGACCACGCCTTCATTGACGTGACGGGACGCGTAGTCGCTGCCGGCGAGCTGGCGCGCGACGAGGCCGCGCGAGGATTTGAGGCCGACGAGGCCGCAGAACGAGGCCGGGATACGGGTCGAGCCGCCGCCGTCGGAGGCCATGCTGGTCGGCAGCACGCCGGCGGCGACCATCGCCGCCGAACCGCCGGAGGAGCCGCCGGGCGTGTGCTTCAGGTTCCAGGGGTTGCGGGTGGTGATGGTCTTGTCGAGATAGCGGGTGGTCGTGTCGAAGGTCATGCCGAACTCGGGCGTGGTCGAACGCCCGATCGGGATGAGACCGCCTTGCAGGAAGTTCTCGACCAGCGGATCGGTTTCGGCGACGACGAAGCCGCGCAGCAGCTTCGAGCCGGACTCCTGCTTGCGCCCCTTGAGCCCGGAGCCGATGTCCTTGAGCAGCAGCGGCACGCCGTAGAAGGCGCCGTCCTTCGACGGCTTGTCGTGATCCGGGTCGGCGACGACATCCTCGAATATCTCGAGCACGGCTTCGAGCGTCGGGTTTGCCGCCTCGATGCCGGCTTTCGCCTGAGCCGCAACCTCCTTGGCGGAGACCTTCTTCGTGCGCACGAGCCCGGCGAGTCCGAGCGCATCCTTCGCCGCCCATTCTGACCATGACAGCGCCTGCTTCGCCATTGCCGCCTTCCGCATCTATGGTATGCAAAAGCGTGGCTAGGCGACGGCAAGCTCGTCAAGCTCGGGCACGCGTCGGCGAAACTCCCAGGTCGATCTGGAGTCCGTCCGGAGAGTATCGGATAGTGGGCGCCCATGCCCCGTCTGCTCTCACTCGCCCATCTCACCTGCCTAGAGCTGGCGCCCCCGCAGATGATCGCGGTCGCCGCCGAGTGCGGCTACAGGTCGGTCGATCTCCGCCTCGCTCCCGCGACGCCCACCGATGTCGACTACCCAATGTTCGGCGACACGGCGATGCGCAGAGAGGCTCTAAGCCGCATGAGCGACACCGGGGTCGGCGTCTACGATGTCGAGATCATCCGTCTAACCCGCGACACCGAAGCGCCAAAGTATGAGCGGTTGTTCGAGGCGGCGGCGGCTCTGGGCGCGAAGCGCATCAAGACGATCGGCATCGAAAGCGACGAAGCGTTGATGACCGAGAAGTTCGCGCAAATATGCCGTGCGGCTGCGCCCTATGGCCTGACCGCGGACCTCGAATTCGTATCGTTCCTCGGCATACGAAGCCTCGACGCGGCGGTACGCGTGGTGCGGGCGGCGGCACAGCCCAACGGCAATCTGCTTGTGGACGCACTGCACCTCGCGCGCTCCGGCGGCAGGCCGGAAGACGTCGCGGCCCTGAACGGAGGAGGGATGGGCTATATCCAGCTCTGCGATGCCGGGGCCGACATTCCGGGCGACGATCCGGGGAAGCTCCGAGAAGCCCGGGGCGAGCGGCGGGCGCCGGGCGACGGCGCGCTGCCGCTGGCTGCCCTGGTGCATGCGGTGCCGGCGCATTTTCCGATCAGCCTCGAAGTGCCGATGGCGGGCGGGCTGATGCCGGCGGAACGGGCGAAAAAGGCGATCGTGGGGATGAGGAGAGTGTTGGCAGGAATGGCGTAGTGCGCGCCTCTGGCGCGCTTGATGCTGTCGAATTTCAGAAGGCTCAGCGACTACCCGATTGAGATCCAGCGCATGGCAAAACTGAAAATCGGCGTGCTCGGCGCCGGGCTGATCGGCAGGCGCCATATCGACACGATCCTCGCCTGTCCCGACGATGCCGTGCTTGTCGGTGTCGCCGATCCCGCCATCGGCCCCGACAGATTCCCCCAGGTGAAGGCACCGTTCTTCGCGACGCCGGACGAGCTGCTCGACCGGGAGAAACCCGACGCCGTGGTCATCGCCACGCCCAACAGCCTGCATGCGCCGCAGGGCATCGACTGCGCGCGACGCGGCGTTCACTTCATCGTGGAGAAGCCTGTCACGGAGTCGCTGGAGAGCGCGGCCGCCTTGCTGCGTGCGGTTCGCGCCTCCGGCGTGAAGACGCTCACAGGCCATCATCGCCGCTACCTGCCGGCGGTCCGTCGCGCCCGCCAGATCCTGAGCGAAGGGCGGATCGGCCGGCTGGTCGGCGTGTCCGTCATCTGGGCGACGCGCAAGCCCGATGCCTATTTCGACGTCGCTTGGCGCAAGGAACCCGGCGGCGGACCGATCCTGATCAACTTGATTCATGAGATCGACCTCTTGCGTCATCTCGGCGGCGAGATCGCGAGCATCGCCGGCCAGGTCAGCAACGGCGTGCGCGGCTTTGCGGTCGAGGATACGTCCGGCGCGGTGATCCGGTTCGCCAGCGGCGCCCTCGGCACCATCCTGTGCACCGATACCGGCCTGTCGCCCTGGACGATCGAGCAGGGCACGGCCGAGAATCCCGCCTTCGCATACACGGCCGAGAACGCCTACCGGTTCATCGGCACCGAGGGCAGCCTCGAGCTGCCGAACCTCAAGCTATGGTCGGCGCGCGATCCGCAGCAGATCGCCTGGGACAGGCCGCTCGCCAGCACCCCGATGAAGGTGCCGGAGCACGACCCCTATATCGAGCAGTTGCGGCATTTCTGCCGGGTCATCCAGGAGGGCGAGGCGCCGCTGGTCTCGGCCGAGGACGGCGCGCGCACGCTGGCGGCCACGCTGGCGGTGACCGAAGCCGGTCGGACCCAGCGCCCGGTCGAGCTTGCCGCCGCGTTCCGCGCGCTCGGCTAAATCCCTTCGCCCGATGAGCCGGCGGTCATAGGCCCGCCGCCTTGTCGAGCTCGGCGCGCTTGAGGCCGGCAGCCTCGGCCGCTTCGGCGACACCGTTCCAGGTGTTGACGTCGACGGGAATGCCGTCGCGCTCGCGCTCGGCCCGGCGCTTACGCTCAGGCTCGCCGGCGACGAGAACCTCATCGACGCCGGGCAGCGGCTTGGATGACTTCACCCAGTCGACGAAGCGCGTCGCTTCGCTGCCGACCTTGTCGCCGCCGCCGAGCCGGGACGGCTCGACGACGATCGACAGCATCGAGTTCATGATCGGCCGGTTCTCGTAGTTGCCTGGATAGGTGGTTCCGCCGCCGGTCAAGGCGCCGGCGAAGAGCTCGCAGATCATCGCCAGGCCCGAGCCTTTGTGCTCGCCAAAGGCGAAGAGGGCGCCGCGCTTGCCGGGCGGCGCGTACATGGTTGCGGGATCGCGCGTCGGCCTGCCCTCGGCGTCGATCATCGTGTTTTCCGGCACCTGCTCGCGCTTGTTGAGGGCGACGCGGACCTTGCCCATCGCGATCTTCGATGTCGCGAAGTCGAGGATGATCGGCGGACGGCCCGGCAGCGGGAAGCCGGCGGAGTAGGGATTGGTCTGGAAGCGCGTCTCGCGTCCGCCGAAGGGGGCGACGCTGGTGACGCCGGCGAAGCCCGCGACATAGTGCATGGAGACGAAGCCGCCGGTGGCGCATTGCTCGGCCCAGTGGCCGATGCGCCCGGTGTGATGCGCGTTGCGGATGCCGAGGATGCAGACGCCGACATGTTTCGCCCGTTCCATGGCGAGGTTCATCGCGTCATAGGCAATGACTTGGCCCAAGCCCAGGCCGCCATCGACGGTCAGGATCGGCCCTGAATCGACGGCCACGGTGTGCTTGCCGTTGATCGTCAGCTTTTTCTCGCGCCAGGCCTGCAGATAGGCGGGAATCATGCCGACGCCATGCGAGTCGTGCCCGGTCAGGTTGGCAGCGACCAGGTGATCGGCGGTCAGCTGCTGCTCCCGCTCGTTGCTGCCGACCTGCTGGAAAACCCGCATGATCGCCCGCTTGAGATCGGCGGGCGCGATCCGGTGATAGCGCGTCGTCTCGGCCATGAAGAGCTCGCTGAAGGGGAGGAGTGGAAGGCGGCCACCCTGCCACGGGCTCAAAGGGGCGGCAATTGCCGGGCGCAAAGCGCGAACGGGCTGCTAACATGCGCTCACGCTCGAACCCAGGATTAGGACCATGACCGGCTTGAGGCGCTATCGACCTATCCCCCAGGGAACGCACCCGCCGAACGATTTCGTCGAATACGGGTCGACCAAGCTGCGGCACCCGAAACAGGCGCCGGTCTCGATCCCGCAGACGCTCTCGGAGATCACCGGCCCGGTTTCCGGTTTCGAGCGCTTCGGGCCGGTCGAGATCGACCTGACCATGCAGCATGAGGCGCCGGCCCAGGGCGAGCGGATCATCATCGAGGGGCGCGTGCTTGACGAGGACGGCAAGCCGATCCCGCATACCTTGGTGGAGCTCTGGCAGGCGAACGCTGCCGGCCGCTATCGCCACGATGCCGATCAGCACGACGCGCCGCTCGACCCCAACTTCTCCGGCGCCGGGCGTGCGGTCACCGATGCGGAGGGGCGCTACCGCTTCGTCACGATCAAGCCCGGCGCCTATCCCTGGCGCAATCACGCCAATGCCTGGCGGCCGGCGCATCTCCACTTTTCGCTGTTCGGCCCGAGCTTCCTCACGCGCCTGGTTACCCAGATGTATTTCCCCGGAGATCCGCTGCTGAGGCACGACCCGATCTTCAATTCGCTCAGCGACGAAGCGGCGCGTGCGCGCATGATCGCCGCCTTCGACTTTTCTCTGGCCAAGCCGGAATGGGCGCTGGGCTATCGCTTCGACATGATCCTGCGCGGACGCCACGCGACGCCGACGGAGGTCGAGGCATGAGCGGAGCGACGCCGTTCCAGACGGTCGGCCCGTTCTTCCGCTTCGGGCTCATCTTCGAGGGCTGCGACCGACCGGTCGGCGCAACCGAAGGCAACCGCATCGTCGTCGAAGGAGTGGTCAAGGACGGTGCCGGCGCTCCCGTGCCGGACGCGCTGATCGAGACCTGGCAGGCGGATGCAGCCGGTCGCTATCACCATCCCGAGGATGGACGCGCCGGGACCGATAGGTTTTTCGACGGCTTTCGGAGAGCTGCGACCGATGGCGATGGAAGGTTCATTCTGACCACGGTAAAACCCGGGGCGGTGCCAGGACCCGGCAACCGCCAGCAAGCTCCGCATCTCGTCGTCGGTGTCTTCGCTCGCGGCGTGCTGACCCGGCTGGTGACGCGGATCTATTTCGAGGATGAACCCGCTAACGACCAAGACCCGATCCTCGAGCGCGTCCCCGCCGATCGCGTGAAGACGCTGGTGGCGAAGCGCACCGGCGACGGCCGTTATCGCTTCGACCTCGCCCTGCAGGGCGAAGACGAGACGGTGTTCTTCGCGCCGTGAGCAGGATTCACGCCCGCCTGTTCGGCGATCCCGAGGTCGAGCAGGCGCTGTCCGACGAAGCCCGCGTGCAGGCGATGCTCGATGTCGAGGTCTCGCTTGCTGAAGCCGCGAACGAGATCGGGCTTGTGCCGCGCGACGCTCTGCCGGCGATCCGGGCCGCGGCGACGGCGTCGCTCTATGATCTGGGCGCCCTGGCTGAAGAGGCAGCGAAGGCGGGCAACCTGCTCATCCCGCTGGTCCGAATGATGACCCGGCGCGTAGCCGAGGCCGACGCGGATGCCGCGCGCTTCGTGCATGTCGGCGCGACCAGCCAGGACATCATCGATACCGGGCTCGTGCTGCAGCTTCGCCGCGCCGCGCCGCCGATCCTGGCGCAGCTCGATCGCGCCGCCGCTGCCGCCGCCGGTCATGCGCGCAAGCATGCGACGACGCCGATGGCCGGACGCACCTGGATGCAGCAGGCGGTTCCGGTCACGTTCGGGCTCAAGGCGGCGGGATGGCTCTCGGCGCTCCGCCGCGTCCGCGTACGGATCGCCTCCGAATGCGACGCCGCCTGCGTGCTTCAGCTCGGCGGCGCTGCCGGCACGCTGGCATCGCTCGGATCGGAAGGGCTCGATCTTGCCGAGGAGCTCGGCAAGCGGCTCGGCTTGCCGGTTCCGGACATGCCCTGGCACAGCCATCGCGACCGGCTCGCCGGTCTTGCCGGCGCGCTCGGCATCGCCGCCGGAACGCTCGGCAAGATCGCGCATGACCTGGCGCTGCTGGGTCAGACCGAGATCGGCGAGGCCTATGAGGCGCCGGCCGCGGGTCGGGGCGGCTCCTCGACGATGCCGCACAAGCGCAACCCCGTCTCGGCTGCCGTTGTGCTCGCTGCGGCGAAACGTGCGCCCGGGCTGGTCGCCACGCTGCTCGGCGCGATGGACCAGGAGCATGAGCGCGGCCTCGGCGGCTGGCAGGCCGAGTGGGAGACGCTGCCCGAGCTGGTGCGCGTTGTCGGCGGTGCGGCGCGCGCGATGGCGGAGGCACTGACCGGCCTCGTCGTCGATGCCGAACGCATGCGCGCGAACCTGGATGCCACGAATGGTCTCGCGCTCGCGGAGTCGGTGTCGGCGACCCTCGCGAGCCGAATGGGTAAGGTCCAGGCTCACGCGGTGGTCGCGGCGGCCTGCCGCCGTGCGGTCGAAGAGAAAATGCCCCTGGAAGCGGTGCTCGCCGCCGATCCGCAAGTCAGCCGATATCTGAGCCCGATCGATATCGAGACGGCGCTGATGCCGGAAGCCTATCTTGGCATGGCAGCGGCGTACGTTGCACGCGCGCTGGCTCGGGAGAAGAAGGATGGATGAGAAGGAGCGCCATGCCGCCGGCATGAGCCTGCGCCGCAAGGTGCTCGGCAACGCCCATGTCGACCGGGCGGCGGCGAAAACCAGCGATCTTACGCGCGAGTTCCAGGACCTTATCACCCGCTACGCCTGGGGCGAGATCTGGACGCGTCCCGGCCTCGATGTCCGCACCCGCCGGATACTGGTGATCGGCACGCTGCTGGCGCTGTCACGCTGGGACGAGTTCAGGATGCACGCGCGTGCCGCGCTGACCGAAGGCGGAATGACGGCTGCCGATCTCAAGGAGATCGTGCTGCAGCAGGCGATCTATTGCGGCGTGCCGGCCGCCAACGCCGCTTTTCACGCGCTTGATGAGCTCGTGAAGGAGGTCGGCTAGGCGGCATGGCGAGGAAGGCGGAAGCGCCGGCGCCCAGGCGCCTTATCGTCGCGATCACCGGCGCCTCGGGCGCCATCTTCGGCATCCGTGCGCTGGAGCTGTTGAAGAAGCAGCTCGTCGAGACACATCTGATCGTTTCGCCCTCGGCGCTCCGCACCATCGAGGAGGAGACCGATCGCAGCGCCGCTCAGGTCCGCAAGCTCGCCTCGGTCGTGCACAGCTACAAGGACATCGGCGCCTCGATGTCGAGCGGTTCCTTCCGCACGCTCGGAATGCTGGTGGTGCCGTGCTCGATCAAGACCCTGAGCGGCATCGCCAACTCCTACGACGATAACCTCGTCGTTCGCGCTGCCGATGTCTGCCTGAAGGAACGTCGTCGGGTCGTGCTGATGCTGCGCGAAACGCCGCTGCACCTGGGGCATATCGAGCTGATCGAGCGCGTGACCCGCTACGGCGCCACGGTGATGCCGCCCGTGCCGGATTTCGCGCGCCAGCCCAAGACGATCGGCGATATCGTCGACCAGGCAGTGACGCGCGCGCTCGCGGAGTTCGAGCTCGGTTAGCAGCCGAGCGCGTCGGCCAGGTCTTCCATGCTGTCGACGGCGTAATCCCACTTTTGCGCGGGTGTGAGATCGGTCGTCTGGGCCGGGCCGTGCTCGGTCGGCCGGCGCACGAAGGCGGTTCGCAGGCGGAGCGCCGCGGCGGCGCCAAGGTCGCCATTGTGCGCAGCGACCATCATCACCTTCTGCGGCGGCAGGTCGAGAAGCCGCGCGGCGCCGAGATAGACCTTGGGCTCGGGCTTGTAGCCCTCGAACAGCTCGCCGGAGAGGATCAGGTCCCAGGGCAGGCCGGCGCGCTTGGCCATGCGCGTCAGCAAGCCGACGCCGCCATTGGAGAGCGGCGCCAGGAGGAAGCGCGCGCGCAGCCGCCGGAGTCCCGGCACCGTGTCCGGCCAGGGATCGAGCCGATGCCAGACACGGTTGATATGAGACAGCGTCGCTTCGTCGAGGCCGGAAAGACCGAAGCGGGCGGCAATCCGGTCGAGGTTCTCGCGATGGAGCGTATCGAGATGGGCGAAAGGCCGCCGGCCGCTGCGGATCTCCTCCATCGCCGGCTGATAGGCGGCACGCCAGGCATCGGCGAGGCCGGCGCCGTCGATGGGGCGGCCATACGCGCGCGCCCATCGCTCCGCCTCGCGGATGATGGTGCCGCGCCAGTCGACGCAGGTGCCGAAGACATCGAAGACCAGCGCCTCTACATCCATGGGGCTCCCCTGTGTCAACGGGCGTCGATCCTAGCCTACCATCCGTGCAGGCCTTGCAACGGTCCGAAAGCCCGGTGCCGGGCCTCGGGCATGTCCGCTATCCTCGGCGGCAAGCGGAGCGGCGGGGAGGGGCGGTGTATCTCGGAACCCAGGTCAAGGCTCGCGACGATAGCGACTATCGCGTTTGGGCACAGCTCGGCGTGCGCCACATCTGCGCCGACCCCGAGGGGAATCCGCATCACTGGTCGCTCGACGTTCTGAACAGGCACCGCGAAAAGGTCGAGAGCTTCGGCCTCGTCCTCGACATGGTGCAGCTGCCGATGAACTCGCTGCCGATCGAGAAGCAGGACAGCCCAGACATCCTGACCGCCGGCCCCGATCGCGACCGCCAGATCGACTCGATCTGCGCGCTGATCGAGCGGATCGGAAAAGCCGGAATCCCGGCCGCCAAGTACAATCTCAACATCATTGGCATCCCGCGTACCAAGCCCTCCCTAGGGCGCGGAGGATCGCGCAACGAGTCCTTCCGCTGGGCGGAGGCCGATCAGAAGGCGCCGCCGGGCGTCGCCGGCATCGTCCATCCCGAGGAGAACTGGGCGCGGATCGAATACTTCCTGAAGCGCGTCGTGCCGGTCGCGACATCCAGCAAGGTGCGGCTCGCTTGCCATCCGCACGATCCCTACACGCCACCCGGCTGGCGCGGCGTCACGCGCGTTCTCGGTACGGTCGAGGGCCTGAAGCGCTTCGTCGAGATCGAGGCGAGCCCCTATCACGGCCGCAATTTCTGCCAGGGCACGATCGGCGAGATGCTGGACGACCCGAAATCGGAGGTGGGGGAGGTCATCCGCTGGTTCGGCAGCCGCGGCAAGATCTTCAACGTCCACTTCCTCAACATCTGCGGGCGCAAGCTCGACTTCATGGAGACCTTTACCGACGACGACGACATGGACATGCCGGCCTCGCTCCGTCTCTATCGGGATGCCGGGTACAAATACATGGTCATGCCGGACCATGTGCCGACCATCGGCGAGCCGCTGCTGGTCAACGGTATTGCCGAGGGTTCGGCGTTGCATGACCGCGTCGCGTATCTCCTGAAGCGCGTCGGCGTCGATCCCGACTGGGCGGAACGCTACCCGCACGCCTTCTCCGGCGGCCAGCGCCAGCGCATCGGCATTGCCCGAGCCCTCGCCCTGGAACCTCGCCTGATCGTCGCCGACGAGGCGACCTCTTGCTCGATGTCTCGTTGCGCGCGCAGATGCTCGACCTGATGCTGCAGCTCCAGGACGAGCTCAAACTGGCCTATGTCTTCGTCAGCCACGACATCAGCGTGATCCGCTACATCTGCGACCGGGTTGCCGTGATGTATCGCGGCCAGGTGGTCGAGACGGGCGAAGCCGAGCAGGTCTGCGGCGATCCGGTCCACAGCTACACCAAAGCGCTGCTATCCGCCGTGCCGCGCCCCGATCCGCGCGAGCGCCGCATGCACACCCGCCATCGCTACGTTTCGGCGGCGGCGCAAATTTGATCTGAGTCAATGACGATCGGCCCGCGCGGCGAGAGCCTTCTCAAATTGTTGAGGAGGCGTTCATGCATGAGCTGTTTCTGCTGATCATGGTCATGATCTTCACTCTTCTGACGATGTTCGGCCTGGTCTGGATTTTCCACGGCTGGATGGCCGACCGTGACCGGATGCTCGATCAGGGTGCCGCTGCGCCGTCGAAGGGGCCGGCCGAATAGGGACTGTCAGTCGTCGGCAGCGATGGCGAGCGTGCGGCTGTTGCTGGGGCGCTTTGTCGCACGCTGAGCTTTCACCGGCGCCAGCGCCAGGTCGACGAAGGCGCGGGCATCGGCCTTGGCGCCATCCATTTGCATCGCCTCCTTGAGGATCTTCCCGGCACGAGCGGCGCCGAGCACCGGCTCGGCGGTTTCGCGGTACTTGGCAAGGATGCGTTCGGGCCCGAGCGGGCGCTCGGGATCTCCGAGAGCCTCGGTCGGCTCGGAAGCTAGTACGCGGCCGTCCTTGGTCGTGAGCTTCACGCGGGCGATGCGGCGGGCCGGAAACTCCGCGGTAAGTGCCAGGTCCTCGGTCAGCGTCATCTCCTGGGCGAGCTTGAGCACGCGCGGGTGCCGCAATCCAGCACCGTCGACCTCGCGCGCGGTGACGCGGCCATGGACGATCGCGGCGGCGACCGGGAAGGGGAGGCTGTACTGCGCTTCCTCGGTCGTCTTCGGGGCGCGGGTCGCGAGCCTGACGGCATTGTGGAAGGTCTCGACCTCGATCCCCGTTACGTCGGCGCCCTTGATCCCGTGCTGCGCCAGGAGTCCGAGACTCGCGGTGATCGGCGGCTGCGCCCAGCGGCAGACCGGATAGGGCTTGAAGTACATCTCCATGATCCGCCAGCGCGTGCCGAGGTCGGCCCAGAGGTCGGCGACATCCTCGGCTTCGGAGACCAGCGACGGCGCCCCGGTGAAACCGTCGCGCGCCAGCAGCGCGGCGCTGACGCCGGCCATCGCCCCCCAGCCGGAGCCGTCCTTGACCATGGTAGGGAAGTCGATGCAGCGCATCATCTGGCTGCGCGGCCCGTGATATTCGGCGATGCCGAGCGCTTCGCGCGTCACCGCCGGCGACAGCCTGAGCCAGCGGGCGACCACCGCAGCGGCCCCGAGCGCGTTCCAGGAACCGGAGGTGTGATAGTCCTTGCAGGTCCGGTGCGTGGCGATGCCGGCACGGATCGCGATCTCGTAGCCCATCACGAGGCTGGTGAGGAACTCGCGGCCGGAGACTCTCGTCTCGCCGTCGGCCAGCGCCAGCAGGGTCGGCAGGATAGCGACGCCGGCATGGCCTTTGGTCAGCACATGGCCGTCATGGGAGTCGAAGGCATCGATGGTGATGCCGCCGGCCAGCGCCGCGCCCGGCCAGCTCGTGCGTCTGCCGTCGAGCAGCATGCGAACGCCGGCCTTGCCGCCGCCGAACACTTCCGCCGCGTGCTTGCGGATGATCCGCGACATCGCGGTTTCCATGCCCGCGGCTGCCGCTGCCATCAGATCGACGAGGCAGAGCTTGGCCTGCTCGACCACCGTCTCCGGCAGGTCCTGGAAGCGGAGCTTGCGGGTGAAGGCGACGGCGCGGCTGGTCATGTCAGCTCCAAGGGAATGGAGAATTCGACACCGGATGCAGCTTGCCTTCTGGAAAGCGCGAGATCCGGAAGGGTTCCAATAGCCGATTCTTCTGGCCGCTGACGATCTCTCCGGCGGCGAGCTTGCCGACCGCGATCATCTTATAGCCATGGTTCGAATCGGCGAGCACATAGACGTTCTCGCGGAAGACATCAAAAACCGGGAAGCTGTCCGGGGTGAAGCAGCCGAGACCGCCCGAGGGCTCGTGCTTCCACTTGTGCGCCTGCCCAGAGTAGCGCTTCTGGCAGAAGGCGAGCGCCGAGGTGAACATATGCGCGAAGTTCGCATCGACGATGAACTCCGGCGAGTCAGGCCCATAGGGGTCGATCTTCACCTGGTCGACGGGCGTCTCCACCTTGTACGGCATGGCGCCGCCCTGGATGCCGTCGAAGTTGAAGTCGGGCTTGTAGTAGATGCCCCAGAGCTTGTCGGTGATGAGGGACCCGTCCTCATCGGAGTGGAGCGGCGCGTCGGTGTCGACATGCATCACCGGGCCCATCCTGCCGTCGTTCATGAGCCCGTATTTGGGATCGACGCCGAGCGTGCCTTCCTCCAGGCACCAATAGGTCCACATGCCGACGCCTTTGTGCATCTTGCCGTCCCGGCCCTTGATGTCGACGCTCTTCGGCAGCTCCAGCATCCCCCAGATCTGATTGATCCAGGGGCCGACGCCGACCACGACATAGTCGCAGGCGATGGTGCCGCGATCGGTCTCGACCGCCGAAACTGCCTTGCTGTTCGATCCGAACTTGAAGCCTGTGACCTTCGTGGGAGCGACGATCCGGACGCCCTTGGCCTCGGCCTTCTTCGCCAGCCCGTACATCGAGGCGCGGTTATTGGCGTAGCCGCCCTTTTTCTCGTGCAGGACCGAAGTGATGCCCTTGGCCTGCCAATCGTCGAACAGGCCCTTCATGTACTTCGTGCAGTCTACCTCGCCCTCAATGAAAACAGAGTCGTAGCCGATGTCCTTCTGCTGCTTCGCGATCGTGCCGACATTCTCATGCATCACTTCAGGAGAGATCTGCATGTAGCCGACCGGGTGGTAGCTGAAGGCTTTCGGGTCGCTCTCCCAGACCGCGACGCACTCGGCCATCAGCTCGCGCATCGCCGGCTGGAAGTAGTTGTTGCGGATGACGCCGCAGGCGATGCCGGAGGCGCCGGCAGCTATCCCGGTCTTGTCGAGGATGACGATATCCTTGCCCGAGCCGCGCCCGCTCGATTCGAGCTCGGTCGCCAGGTGGTAGGCGGTGCTCAAGCCGTGCACGCCGGCACCGATGACGACATATTTGGCTTTGGCGGGAAGGGCCATCTCAATTCCTCTTGGTGGGTCGGTTCATCTCACGTCGCGTGGGTGGCCGGAACGTGCCGCAAAGCGACGGGCATCGGTCAGAAGGCGGCGACGCCGCCGGAGCGGGCGTCGCTGGCCGGAATCAGGCTGCCATCGGCGGCACGCCACACGGCCGAAGGACGGCCGAAGGCCGTAGGCAAGCCGGAGCCGTCGACGGGCCGCACGCAATGGCCCAGCGCTTTCAGCCGCTCGGTTACGGATGCGGCGATGCGCGTGTCGACCTCCAGCCCTTCACCTTCGGTGTGAATTCGCGGCAGGTCGATCGCACGTTGGGGATCAACGCCGTAGTCGAGGCGGTTGATTGCCGCGAAGAGGACCGCGGGCTGGATCCGGTAGCCGCCGGAGCCGGCGATGGCGCCGAGCGCTCGTCCTCCTTCGCGGAAGATCGCGACCGGCGCGGCATAGAGCGGCATGCGTCCCGGACCGACCGAGTTGGCCCGCCCCGGTGTCGGGTCGAACCACTGCATGGCATTGCCGAGGAAGACGCCGGTGCCGGGGATCAGAACCAGAGAGCCGAAGGCGCTGCCGAGGCTGGTAATCAGGCTCGCCATGTTGCCGTCGGCGTCGGCGGCGGCGATCTGGGTCGTGCCTTCGAAGGGCGGAGGCGGGACCGAGGGCGTCGGGCCCTGATGCGGCCAGGGATCGCCCGGGGCGTACGTCCGTTGCGCGCGATCCGTGCGGATGCGCGCCGCCTGCACAGCGGCGAAGGCCTTGCTCGCCAGTCCTTCGAGCGGTGCCTTCAGGTGCCGGGGGTCGGCGGCGTGCGCGAAACTGTCGGCGAAAGACTGCGCCAGCGCCTCGGCGATCAGGTGGAAGGATTCGGCGCTTCCCTGACCGAGGCTGCCGAGGTCGAAGCGCTCGAGGATGTTGAGCGTCTCGGCGAATATCAGATCGCCGCAGGTGACATAGCCGCGGCCGCGATACTCGTACCAGGGCTGCTGGAAGGTGTCGGGCTTGTAGCCGGCCAAATCCTCGGCGGTGAGCAACCCGCCGGCCTTTCTCATCTCGGCATCGATCGCGGCGGCGAGCGGGCCGTCATAGAAGGCGGCAGCGCCCTTTTCGGCGATAGCCTCCAACGTCTTTGCCATGTCGGAGAAGTCGAAGCGATGAAGCGCGCCGCCGGCGTTTGCCGGTCGCGGCGGCGCATTGTCCGGCAGCAGTAGCGCCGCTGCTTCCGGATGCTGGCGGATCTCCCCGGTGCGGCCGGCAATGGAAAGGGTCAGGCGCGCATCGGCGGCAATGCCGGCACGGGCGAGCTCGATCGCCGGGCCGACCAGCGAGCGCCAGGGGAGCCTGGCGAAGCGGCGATGCGCCTCCCAAAGGCCGGCAACGGTGCCGGGGATGCCGACCGAAAGGTGGCCGGTGGTGTTGATCGCGCCCTCGGTGCCGCCCCAGCCGGCGTTGCGCCAGCGCGTTAGCGCCGCCGCGTACACTTCCGGCGTCGCCGCCTTGGGCGCGCGGATGAAGTGGTCGATGCCGATCGCCTGCCCTCTGTCGGCGAGATAGACCGACAGGCGGCCATGGCCGCCGATGCCGCACATCTGCGGCTCGACGACGAAGGAGGCGAAGGCGCCGGCAATCGCTGCATCGATGGCGTTGCCCCCGCGCCTTAGCGCATCGAGGCCAAGCTCCGCCGCTTCCTGATGCCCGCAGGCGACCGCGCCCTTGCGGCCGGCGATTGGCGTGCGGCTGAGGAAGACCGAGCCGGGCTTCAGCACGAAACCGTCCTCATGCCCCCTCCCCCGCGCTTCGCACGGGAGAGGGGGCATGAAGGCGTCAGAGGCCATCCTCGTTCTCAGCACGCTGCTGCCGCCGTCGCCCAGGCGGGGCCGGTGCCGGCGCGCAAGGTGCCGTCCTTTGCGACGGTGATGGCGTTGACGCGGCCGAAGGCGTTCAGCCCCGGCGACTCCGCCTGCACCACGACTTTATGGCCGAGGGCGGCAAGGCCGTCGCGGAGCTCGGCCGGAATGCGCGGGTCGACAAAGGTCTCCTGGCCCTGGCAGTGGACGCGCGGCGCGTCGATGGCGGCTTGCGGCCCCATGCCGAAATCGGTTGCGTGCAGGAAGGCATGCAGCACGCCCGTGGTGATGCGATAGCCGCCGGAGCCGCATCCTGCGAAGACGGCGCGGCCGTCCTTCTCGGCGACAAGCGACGGCGCAGCGAAAATCGGCATCTTGCCGGGCTTGATGCAATTCGCCTGGTCGGGGCGCGGGTCGAAGTTCTGCATCGAGTTGTTGAGGACGACGCCGGTGCCCGGCACCAGCATCAGCGAGCCGAAACCGCTGGTGAGGCTGGTGATCAGAGCGCAGACATTGCCTTCGGCATCGGCCGCCGCCATCTGGCTGGTGCCGGAGAGCTTCGCCATCCCGGGCTCGCCTGCGATCCGCGTCGGCCGCTCGGCCGAATTGTCGAAGGGCCAGGGATCGGCGGCGGCGACCGGGCGCGGCAGCGCCTTGTCCATGCGGAGCTGCCGGGCGCGCATGTGGCCGAACTCCGGGCTGGCGAGGCCTTCGACAGGGGCGCGCTCGAAATCCGGGTCGCCGTAATGGGTCATGCTGTCGATGAAGCCGCAGGCCAACGCCTCGGCGACGAGATGGCGGAAGGCGAGGCTGTCCGCGCCGAGCGCCTTCAAGTCGAAGCACTGCAGGATGTTCAGCGCCTCATAGGTCACCTGGTCGTAGGCCGTGTTGCAGCCGAGGCCGCGATAGCGTGTCGGCTTCTCCTCCAGGATGCGCGTCCTGTACGCGGCGAGATCGGCGGCGGTGAGGACTCCTCCCTGGCTCACGCAGGCGCGCTCGATCGCCTGGGCAACAAAGCCGTCATAGAAGCCGCGCTTGCCTTCGGCGGCGATGCGCCGCAGCGTCTTGGCGAGATCGGTGCCATCGAGGCGATCGCCGGACCCGAGCTGGCCCGCGGCCTTGGGCGGCATGTTGCCGCGCAGGAGCCAGGCGGCGGTATCCGGCAGCGCCTGGATTGCGGCAAGCCGGTCGCCGATCGGCAGAAGAAGCTGCCATGTCACCTCGATGCCGGCGTCGGCCTCGGCGATCGCCGGCTCCAGCACCTGAGACAAAGGCAGCCTGCCGAGCAGGCGGTGTGCATCGCAGAGCCCGGCGACCGCTCCCGGCACCGCCGGCGCCAGCGGCCCCTGCTCCGCCTTCATGCCGACCGTGTAGGGGAAGCCGTAGTATTTCATGGGCTTGGTGCGATCGATCTCGAACATGTCCGGCCGGGCGGCACCCGGTGCCCGGACATAGTGATCGAAGGTGACGAAGCGCTTTTCCTTGCCGAGCCAGACGGCGAGGTGACCGTACCCGCCGAGCCCGCAGGAGGAAGGCTCGACGACAAAGCCGACGAAGGCCGCGGCGACCAACGCGTCGATGGCGTTGCCGCCGGCTTCGATCATGGCGATGCCGGCAGCGGCCTCGGCCGGATGGCCGCCCGTGCACACCCCCCTGGTTCCTGAGACCTCGGTACGGGTGGCGATCATCTCGCTCCGGATCATGTCGTCGCTCTCTCTTGGGCGCGGACGAGCTCGTCCATCGGGATGTGGCAGGCCATGCGGTGTCCGGCCGGCGTCACCTGCTCGGACGGACGCGAGATCTCGCAGATCGTCCCGACCTTGCGCGGGCAGCGCGTATGGAAGGGGCAGCCCTGCGGCGGATCGAGCGGGCTCGGCGTCTCGCCCTCGACCGGCGCGTGCAGACCGCGGTCGTCTTCGAGCTTGGGCTGTGCCGCGAGCAGCGCTTCGGTATAGGGGTGGTGCGGTGCCGAGAACACCTGGCTCGTCGTGCCGACCTCCATCACCTGGCCGAGATACATGACGACGACCGTGTCGGCGACATATCGAACGAGAGCCAAGTCGTGGCTGATCAGGATCAGCGTCGTGCCATGCGCGCGCTGGATCTCCATCAGGAGCTGAGTCACGGCGGCGCGCACCGAGACGTCGAGCGCCGAGACCGGCTCGTCGGCGACGACGATCTCCGGATTGCCGACGAAAGCGCGGGCGATGGCGATCCGCTGCTTTTGTCCGCCGGAGAGGTGCCGCGGCTTGCGGTCGGCGATGCCGGCCGGGAGGCGGATCTCGGCGAAGAGGTCGCGGACGCGCTGCGCCCGCTCCCTGCGGCCAAGGCCGAGCAGGCGGCTGGCGACCCGTGCGATCTGGCGGCCGACGCGATAGCTCGGATTCAGGGTCTCGTCGGGGTTCTGGAACACCATCTGCAGCGCGCGAAGCTGCTCGCGGCTGCGATCGATGACCGAAAGCTGCGCGAGATCGGTGCCAGCGACTTCGATACGGCCGCCGGTGGCACGCTCGAGGCCGGTCAGGACGCGCGCGAAGGTCGACTTGCCGCAGCCTGACTCGCCGACGATGGCAAGCGTCCGGCCGGAGGCCGCGTTGAAGGTCAGGTGATCGTTGGCGCGAATTCTGAGCGGATCGGCGAAGGGGAGGAGGCCGCGCAGGCCCGGTGGTGTCAGCCGGTAGTCCTTGCTGAGCCGATCCACGGAGACGGCGACGCCGTCTGCTGCGGGCGGCGCCTCACCGGCGACGGCGTCGATGCGGCCGGGCTCGATCTCGCTCGCGCGGAGGCAGCGCACGGTCGAGCCCTTGCCGTAGCCGATGAGCGGCGGATGCGAGGCGTCGCAGAGCCCGTCCCTCGCATAGCCGCAGCGCGGCTGGAAGAAGCACCCGGCGGCACGTTCCCATGGCGCCGGGATCTGACCGGGGATCGGCGAGAGCGGTCGCGCGATCTTGTCGGCGCCCGATTCCGGCAGGCAACGGATCAGGCCGCGCGTGTAGGGGTGGATGGGCGCGGTCAGGATACGTCGGGTCGGGCCTTCTTCGACGATTTCGCCGGCATACATGACGGCGATCCGCTCGCAGACGCGCGAGATCAGCGCGAGGTTATGCGAGATGTAGAGGAGCGAGGTGCCGAAGCGCCGGCTGATCTCGGCGATCAGGCGGACGACGCTGGCCTCCACCGTGACGTCGAGGCCGGTGGTCGGCTCGTCGAGCAGCAGCAGCGCCGGATTGGCGAGCAGCGCCATCGCGATCACCACACGCTGCTGCTGGCCGCCGGAGATCTCGTGCGGGAAGGCGCGGAAGACGCGGTCGGGATCGGGGATGCGGACCTCCGCGAGCATGTCCTTCGCGCGCCGCTCTGCCCCCGGTCCGACGACATTCTCGTGGAACTTCAGCACCTCGGTCAGCTGCGCGCCGATGGTCAGGCACGGGTTGAGCGCCGACATGGCCTCCTGGAAGACCATGGCGATGCGCTTGCCCCGGATCCGCCGCAGCTCCTCGCGCGAGATCCCGGCCATGTCGCGGCCTTCGAACAGCACGCGGCCGCCGACGATCTGTCCGCGCCCGGCGAGCCAGCGCATGATGGCGAAGGCGATCGTCGACTTGCCGCAGCCGGACTCGCCGACGAGGCCGAGGCTCTCCCCGCGGTTGAGCCTGAGAGAGACGTCGACAACAGCCGGCACCGGTCCGCGCCGCGTCCGATAGGAGACCGAGAGACCGTCGAGCTGGAGAAGAGGCTCGGTCATCAATCCGCCAGCGACAGCTCGCGCAGGCCGTCGGCGATCAGGTTGAAGCCGAGCACGAGCGAGGAGACGGCGAGGCACGGGAACACCGCCATGTGCGGGAAGACCAGGGCGAAGTGGCGGGACTCGTTGATCATGCTGCCCCAATCCGGCGTTGGCGGCGGGATGCCGAGGCCGAGGAAGCCCAGCGTGCCGATGGTGATGGTGACGTATCCCAGGCGCAGGCAGGCATCGACGATCAGCGGGCCGCGCGCGTTCGGCAGGATCTCGACGAAGAGGATGTAGAAAGTCGACTCGCCGCGCATCTGCGCTGCCGAGACATAGGCGCGGGTGCGGAGATCGAGCACGACGCCGCGCACCAGCCGCATGATGCCGGGGCTGGAGGCGAGCGTGACCGCGATCAGGATATTGAGCCCGGAAGCGCCGAATTTCTGGATGATGACGATGTAGAGGACGATCACCGGGAAGGCGAGCACGAGGTCGGCAAAGCGCGACAGCAGCTCGTCGATCCAGCGGCCCTTGTAGCCGGCGATCAGCCCGAGCGTGACGCCGACCGAGTAGGCACAGAGCGTCGCCAGCGGCGCATAGGTCAGCACCGTGCGGCCGCCATAAATGATGCGCGAAAGCACGTCGCGGCCGAGATGGTCGGCGCCGAGCAACATCAGCCGGCCGTCCGGCGTGCGTTGTCCGGGCAGCGCCATCGGCACCAGGTTCTCGTTGGGACGGAAGGGCGCGATCCACGGCGCGAGGATCGCCACCATCAGCCAGAACCCGAGTATCGACAGGCCGGCAATCAGGATCGGACTCTCCGCCAGCAGGGAGCGGAGCGTCGGTGTCGTCTGCGCTTTGGTCGCGTCGGTCATTTGGCCGCGGCCACGCGGATGCGGGGGTTGAGGAGGCCATAGCCGATGTCGGCGATGGTCTGGGTGCCGACGGCGAGCAGAACCGAGACGGCGGTGCAGGCTTGCAGCAGGAAGAGGTCGTGGGTGAGCGAGGCTTCGAGGATCAGAGAGCCGAAGCCTTTGTAGGCGAAGAAGAACTCGACGACCACGACACCGCCGATCAGCCAGTTGATCTGCAGCATGATGACGGTGAAGGGCGGAATCAGCGCGTTCCTGAGCGCGTGCCTGAAGATAATCCACCAGTCGGGCAGGCCCTTCAGTGCCGCGGTTCGGATGTAGGCGGTCTGCATGACATCGGCCATCGAGGCGCGCGTGATGCGCGCAAGGTAGCCGAAATCGTAGAGCAGCAGCACGGCCGCCGGCAGGATCAGCTCCTTCCAGCGAAAGCCGTCGACCATGCTCGAGGTGCCCGGCAGCAGGCCGAGCCAGAAGACGAAAATCGCAGTCAGCAGCACGGCGCTCGCGAAAGGCGGCACCGAAGTGGTGAGGATCGAAGCGAAGGAGATGCCGCGGTCGAGCATCGAGCCCTCGCGCATGCCGGCGGCGATGCCGAGGCCGAGCGACAGCGGAATCAGGACCGAGAAGAACAGGGCCGCGAGAGTCGCCGAGGCGGCGAGGCGGGGGCCGAGCACGTCGGAGACCGGGCGGTTGTAGAGGCGCGACTGGCCGAACTCGCCGGTCACGCAGCGGCGGACCCAGTCGAGGAAGCGGACGTGCATCGGCTCGAAATAGCCGTTGGCGGCGAGCCACAGGTCGCGCTGCTCGCGCGTCGAATACTGGCCGAGGGCGTCGGCGGCGACGGTCTCCGGCGAGAGCTCGAAGATAAGAAAGAGCGCGATCGAGACAAGCGCGATCGAGACGGCCGAGTTGAACAAGCGCTGTGCAATCAGCCGCGCCATCGCCGGGACTCGCCCCCCTTTTCCCCGATCGGAAACCCGGCGGATGTTACGCTAGGTGGTCTGCGTCGGTCAGCCGAATGCGACGGCCCGGTGTCGGATTCTGGCTTCGCACTTCGCAAGCCTACCGTGGTCGCCTCTCGACCACGAAACGTCGTCTTTGATATATTTTCGGTTGGCGCCGGAGGCGACGCTTTCGGATCAGAAAGAAGGAGGGCGGCCGAGAGGTGGCCGTCCCCGGCTTTGCGCCCTGGGGAGACGCACGATGTCCCGTGACCGCGAGCATTCCTACATCCCGAAGCTGAAGACCCTCTTTGCCGAGGGCAAATGCGACCGCCGCGAGTTCCTGCGTACCGCGACGCTGCTCGGCGTCAGCGCTTCGGCCGCTTACGCCTTCGCGGGCAAGATCGACAAAGGCGCGGTCGCGCCTGCGGCTTATGCCCAGGGCGCACCGCGCAAGGGCGGCTCGCTCCGGCTCTGCGCGCGCGTGCGCGAGACTGCGCATCTGCATCGTACCGGCAACGTGCCGACGAGCAATCTCGCACGCCAGATGGTCGAGTACCTTGCCAACACCGGCCCCGACAACGTCACGCGGCCGATGCTGCTCGAAAGCTGGCAGCCGAGCGAGGACCTCAAGACCTGGACGCTCAAGCTCCGCCGGGACGTGACCTGGCGCAAGGGCGGCAAGCTCACCGCCGACCAGGTGATCTGGAACATCAAGAGCGTGCTCGATCCGAAGACCGGGTCGTCGGTGCTCGGCCTGATGAAGGGCTACATGACTGTCGATGTGCCGACGGGCGAGAACGACGCGCAGGGCAAGCCCCGGATGTCCTCTCAGCTCTGGGATGCGAATGCGATCGAGAAGGTCGACGACTTCACCGTCCGCATGAACCTGCGCGCGCCGCAGCTCGCGGTGCCCGAGCACTTCTTCCACTATCCCTTCTTCATCGTCGACCCGACCGAAAACGGCAAGCTCGGTGTCGGCATGAACGGCACCGGCGCCTTCGACCTGGTCGAGTACGACATCTCGAAGCGCGCGGTGATGAAGGCGCGGAAGGACTACTGGGGCAAGGGGCCGTATCTCGATGAGGTGATCTTCGTCGATCTCGGCGATGACCCGGCCGCAGAAGTCGCGGCCCAGGCCTCCAAGCAGGTCCATTCGATCGTCGCCACCAACCCCTCGCAGCTGCCGATCCTGAAGCGCCTGCCCGATCTCGACTTCTACTCGGTCGGCACCGGCGCCACGGTTCATGCGCGGGCGTATCCGGTGAAGCCCTTCGACGACAACCGCGTCCTCAAGGCGATGCGGCACGCGACCGACAACGACAGGGTGGCCGAGATCACCTTCGGCGACATCGGCTCGCGCGCCGAGCATCATCATGTCGCCCCGGTGCACCCGGAATACGCGCCGATGCCGCCGTTCAAGCACGACAAGGCGCTGGCGAAGAAGCTGCTGGCGGAGGCGGGCTATCCGAACGGGCTCGAGATCCCGATCCCGCTCACCGTTTCCAACAACTGGACGAAGGACGTCGCCACGGTGATGATCCAGCAATGGGCCGAGGTCGGGATCAAGGCCCGGCTCGAAGTGCTGCCCTCGCCGGAATGGAACAAGGTCTGGAACACCGCGCCCTTCGCGTGCGGCGACTGGTCCCACCGGCCGCTCGGCGTCATGTGCCTGGCGCTCGCCTACCGCACCGGCGTTCCCTGGAACGAGTCCGGATTCTCGAACGCCGAGTTCGACCGGGTCCTCGACCAGGCGGAAGCAACCGCCGATGTCGAGAAGCGCCGCGTGCATGTGAAGCGGCTGCAGGAGATCCTTCAGAATGACGGGCCGCTGGTGCAGCCGCTGTTCCGCAAGGTCTTCACCTACTGCGACAAGAAGATGAAGGGCTTTCGGATGCACCCGACCCAGTACATCGAGTGCAACGAGATCTGGCTCGAGGCTTAAGTCAGTATCTACGACCCTCTCCCACCGGGGGGGCGAGGCGAAGCCGAGCGGGTGAGGGGCTTTCTCTCACCCGCTCTGCGTTTCACGCACAGTCTCGCCGCTGCCGCGGCCCCTCGTCCCCGCCTTTCTCCGGTGGCAGAAGGGCTTTAGACCCGACCGCCGAGCCTCTTGCTCAAAGACGATTTCCATTTCCGTCGCCGCATGCTCTCCTATGTCGGATTTTGACCAGAGGGAGCGCGCGTTTGGACGGCGGCCGGGCCGAAGCCGATGTGTTCACGGTCGGCTTCTTCCTCATTCCCGACTTCTCGATGATGGCCTTCGCCGCGGCGCTGGAGCCGCTGCGCTCGGCCAACCGGATCAAGCAGTCGACGCTCTATCGCTGGCGCTTGTTCTCGCGCGACGGCGAACGCGTGCTGGCAAGCAACGGCATCGGCTTCGACGTCCATGGCGGCATCGAGGAGCACGCGCAAGTCGACATGATGCTGGTCTGCGCCGGGTACAATCCGGAGAGCTATGACGACAAGCGCGTCTTCGCCTGGCTCCGGCGCCTGTCGCGATCGGGCGTCAAGGTCGGCGCGCTCTCGACCGGCGCCTATATCCTCGGCCGCGCCGGCCTCCTCGACGGCAAGCGCTGCACCGTACATTGGGAGCACGTTGCCTCGCTCGCCGAGAGGTTCCCTGCCGCCATGACCACCTCGGGCATCTATGTGATCGACGGCAACGTGCTGACCTGTTCCGGCGGCATCGCCGCCCTCGACATGATGCTGAGCGTGATCGCGGGCCAGCAGGGCCGCGCGCTCGCCAACGGCGTCGCCGAGAACTTCATCCACCCGCGCATCCGCGAGCATGACGACCGCCAGCGCATGGAACTGCAGACGCGGCTCGGCATCTCGCATCCGCGCCTCCTCACGACGATCATCCGCATGGAGAGCGCGATCGAAGAGCCGCTCGATATGAACGAGCTCGCGGATGCGGTCGAGCTCAGCCCGCGCCAGCTCGAACGGCTGTTCCGCCGCTATCTCAAGACCACGCCGCACGGCTACTACGTGAAGCTGCGCCTGGAGCGCGGCCGGCGCCTGCTGACCCAGACCAGCGCCTCGATCTTGGACGTGGCGATGGCCTGCGGTTTCGTCTCGGCCTCGCACTTTACCAAATGCTATCGCCGCATCTTCGGTCGCACCCCGACCGACGAGCGCAAGTCGGTGCTGGCGGCGGGGACGTAGACCTCGTTCGGAGAACCCTCTTCCGTGCGAAGCGCGGGGGAGGGCAGGGTGGGGGCCCGAGCGAAGCGAGGGTGGCAGCAACAACGAGATCGGCATTGTCCGCCACGACTCCGCTTGCGCGGAGCGGCCCCCACCCCAACCCTCCCCCGGCTTCGCCGGGAGAGGGCGCACGATTACGCCTTGAGCAATCCTTCTTCTCTGAGCGCCAGTTAATTTTCGCGGATTCAAGTAGCCAGTGCATAATTTTATGGAAGGGCGAAGGGGTAACCTCTTGCACTCACGCGAGGTTACTGATGAGCCGATACCGGCGAGTTACCTATGAGGACCGCTGCCAGATTTATGCGCTGAGCCAGGACGGTGCCTGCCAAGAAGCTATTGCCAGGGTTTTGGGTTTAAGCCAAAGCACGGTCAGCCGAGAGCTGCGCCGCAATCGGGGTCAACGCGGCTATCGGTTCAAGCAGGCAGAAACAAAAGCTCAGGCGCGGCAGGCGATACGACATAAGCCCCGCAAGCTGACGGCGTCCGTGCGGCGCAAGGTCGAAGCGAAGTTGCGCCAGATGCGCTGGTCGCCCGAGCAGATCAGCGGCTGGTTACGCGAGCAGGGCATCGGGCTGAGCCATGAGCGC